>NZ_JAAAFU010000002.1:186186-232247 GCF_019352905.1 Pseudomonas sp. Xaverov 83
AACGTCGAGCAAAGCATGAAGTGGGACCCCGAGCAGCTCAATGCACAGCTCGCCCTGTACCGCGACATGAGCTTCAGTTCCAAGCCTGTTGACCTGCTGGTATGGCCAGAAACCGCCGTGCCGGTGCTCAAGGAGTCTGTTGAAGGCTACCTGGGCATGATGGGCAAGTTCGCTGCCGACCGGCACACCGCGCTGATCACCGGCGTGCCGATTCGCCAGGAAGTGCACCACCACAAGCGCTTCTTCAACGGCATCACCGTGGTGGGTGAAGGCGACGGTACCTACCTGAAGCAGAAGCTGGTGCCATTTGGCGAGTACGTGCCGCTGCAAGACATGCTACGCGGCTTGATCGCGTTCTTTGACCTGCCGATGTCGGACTTCGCCCGTGGGCCGTCCGACCAGGCCCTGCTGCAAGCCAAGGGCTATCAGATTGCGCCCTTCATTTGCTATGAAGTGGTGTACCCGGAGTTCGCCGCTGGCCTGTCGGCCCGCAGCGACTTGTTGCTGACCATCAGCAACGACACCTGGTTCGGCCGCTCCATCGGCCCGCTGCAACATTTGCAGATGGCCCAGATGCGCGCCCTGGAAGCCGGTCGCTGGATGATCCGCGCCACCAACAACGGCGTGACCGGCCTGATCAACCCGTACGGGCAGATTACCGTGCAGATCCCGCAGTTTGAACGCGGGATTCTCTACGGTGAAGTGGTGCCGATGCACAACCTCACGCCGTATCTGGAATGGCGCTCGTGGCCGTTGATCATCCTGTGCCTTGGCCTGTTTGGCTGGGCGCTGTTGGCGGGCCGGATGTCGAAAACGGTTTAATAGAAATACTCGAATAAATGTGGGAGCTGGCTTGCCTGCGATAGCATCACCTCGGTGTAACTGACACACCGAGGTGCCTGCATCGCGGGCAAGCCCGGCTCCCACAGAAGCCCGCTCCCACATTTGACCGGCGGTGTTACCTGTAAAACATCCGGTAGCCCACCTGCCCCACTGCTTCATTCAGCAACTGCCCGCTCTGCCAAATTGACTTGAATTCCGGCATCCAGCCACCCAGTGGCCGGGCATTGTCTAAACCGAGAAACCCCACCGGCGCCGGAACCACCGTAAACCCGGCCTTTTCGAAGCTCCAGCGCGAACGCGGCATGTGCCAGGCCTGGGTTACGACTACCACACGTTTGATCCCCTGGGGCAGCAGAATCTCTGCACTCATCTGCGCGTTTTCCCAAGTGGTACGGCTGCGTTCTTCCTTCCAGCGTACGCTCACGCCAAAGTCATCCTGCATCGACACCGCCATCAACTCCGCCTCACTCGGTGGCGTGCCGTAGTGCAAACCACCGCTGGTCAGCACCGGCAAGCCCGAAGCCTTGGCCAAGCGGGCCGCATAGCGCTGGCGCTCAAGACCGATACCCGTCGGCTGATCGGAGCCCCACGCCGGATCCCCGCGTTCACGCCCGGACCCCAATACCACAATGGCATCAGCCCGCTGCGCCAGGGTTGCCCATTCGTCACGGGCCAAAGGCGGCTCGGTCTCCAGGGCCTTGGCCCCCCACTGCACCGCCACCGGCAGGCTCATCAACCACATCCCGCCGAACCCCAAGGCAAAACACACCGCCGCCAGTCGCGGCCGGCTGCGACGAAACCACCAGGCAAGCGCCAGCAACAGCAACAGAATGCCGGGCGGCAACAGCAATTGTTTAATGAAATAACGAATAGGCATCGGGCATCTCCAAAGATGCCCGAAGCCTAAGGTGTAACGAGGTTTAGCGACAATCTTTACAAGAACAAACGTTGAGAAGGCTACAGATCACTAACGCGGTACTTCACTTGAAACGCACGGACCGGAGTTTTTCCGGGCCGCGACCGGCCGACAGATCCTTGAGCCATACCACCTTGGCCGAGCGCGAAACCTCCTGGGCTGGCGGGGAGGCCATGCCATGGGGCGCGCGATGCTCATTTAACTCCAGATACACCTTGATCACGTCCAGCTCTGCCTGGCTCAAGCCACGCAGTTCCAACTCCAGAGGCCGCTCATCACACAATCGGCCTGCGGTTTTTGCTGCATCCAGTGCTCGACCCAAACGGTCGATCAGTCCTTCGTACACCTGCGGTTTCGTTAAAGTTCTCTGCAAATCAACCATCCCTCACCTCATTGAAGATAAGACTCACTCCCCAATAAACAGCGTAGTCCTGCTGGCCCCGCCTGCCTGACGCCGCGACCAACGGCCTCGGCCGCGCAATCAGGGTTTCCCTCGATAGAGTGGGGTCATGTATGCTACGGCGCTTCCTGTAACTCCACTTCCCGCAGGGTTTGGGCACGGACGCGCCGCTTTTTGGTGTCGATCAACCTGAACGTTGCACCGAAGAGGATTAGGCCACCCCTATTCAGTTCAAAAGTAGCCATGCACGAACAATATCAGCCCCGTGAAATAGAAAATGCCGCCCAGTCGTTCTGGGATGAGCAAAAGTCCTTTGAAGTCAGTGAACAGCCAGGCAAGGAGACTTTCTATTGCCTATCGATGTTCCCTTACCCCAGCGGCAAGCTACACATGGGGCATGTGCGCAACTACACCATCGGCGACGTCATTTCTCGCTACCAGCGCATGCTGGGCAAGAACGTCCTGCAACCCATGGGTTGGGACGCCTTCGGCATGCCGGCGGAAAACGCCGCGATGAAGAACAACGTAGCACCCGCCAAGTGGACCTACGAAAACATCGCCTACATGAAGACCCAGCTGCGCAGCCTGGGCCTGGCGGTGGACTGGTCCCGCGAGGTGACCACCTGCAAGCCTGATTACTACCGCTGGGAACAATGGCTGTTCACTCGCCTGTTCGAAAAAGGTGTGATCTACAAGAAGAGCGGCACCGTGAACTGGGACCCGGTGGACCAGACCGTACTGGCCAACGAACAAGTGATCGACGGCCGCGGCTGGCGCTCCGGCGCGCTGATCGAGAAGCGCGAAATCCCGATGTACTACTTCAAGATCACCGCCTACGCGGATGAACTCTTGTCGAGCCTCGACGATTTGCCGGGCTGGCCCGAGCAGGTCAAGACCATGCAACGCAACTGGATCGGCAAGTCCAAGGGCATGGAAGTGCAGTTCCCCTACAACGTCGACTCCATCGGCGCAGAAGGCGTACTGAAAGTCTTCACCACCCGTCCGGACACCCTGATGGGCGCGACCTACGTCGCCGTGGCCGCTGAACACCCGCTGGCCACTCAGGCTGCACAGAACAACCCCGAGCTGCAGGCGTTCATCGCCGAATGCAAAGGCGGCAGCGTGGCCGAAGCCGACGTCGCCACTCAAGAGAAAAAAGGCTTGCCGACCGGGCTGTTCGTCGAGCACCCGTTGACCGGCGAGAAGCTGCCGGTGTGGGTCGCCAACTACGTGTTGATGCACTACGGCGATGGCGCGGTAATGGCCGTGCCAGCCCACGACGAACGCGATTTCGAATTCGCCACCAAGTACAGCCTGCCCATCAAGTCCGTGGTGCGCACCAGCTCCGGTGATACCAACCCGGCCCCGTGGCAAGACGCCTACGGCGAGCATGGCACCCTGATCAACTCCGGCGAGTTCGACGGCCTGGATTTCGAAGGCGCCTTCGACGCTATCGAAGTCGCGCTGATCAAGAAAAACCTCGGTGCCTCGCGCACCCAGTTCCGCCTGCGTGACTGGGGCATCAGCCGCCAGCGCTACTGGGGCTGCCCGATCCCGATCATCCACTGCGAAACCTGCGGTGACGTGCCGGTGCCGGAAGACCAACTGCCCGTCGTGTTACCGGAAGATGTAGTGCCGGACGGCGCCGGTTCGCCCTTGGCGCGCATGCCAGAATTCTACGAGTGCACCTGCCCGAACTGCGGCGCCCCGGCCAAGCGTGAAACCGACACCATGGACACCTTCGTGGAGTCCTCGTGGTACTACGCCCGCTACGCCTCGCCGCACTATGAAGGCGGCCTGGTGGAAAAATCCGCGGCCGACCATTGGTTGCCGGTAGACCAGTACATCGGCGGCATCGAACACGCCATCCTTCACCTGCTGTACGCGCGCTTCTTCCACAAGCTGATGCGTGACGAAGGCCTGGTGAGCTCCGACGAGCCGTTCAAGAACCTGCTGACCCAAGGTATGGTGATTGCCGAGACTTACTACCGTCGCGAAGCCAATGGTGCCTACACCTGGTTCAACCCGGCGGACGTCGAGTTGGTGCGTGACAGCAAGGCCAAAGTGATCAGTGCCAAGTTGATCTCCGACGGCCTGCCGGTGGAAATCGGCGGCACCGAGAAGATGGCCAAGTCGAAGAACAACGGCGTCGACCCACAGTCGATGATCGACCAGTTCGGCGCAGATACCTGCCGCCTGTTCATGATGTTCGCCTCGCCGCCCGACATGAGCGCGGAATGGTCCGACTCCGGCGTAGAGGGTTCGCACCGTTTCCTCAAGCGCGTCTGGCGCCTGGCGCACGCCCATGTCAGCCAGGGCTTGCCGGGCAAACTGGACGTTGCAGCCTTGAGCGATGAGCAAAAAGCCATTCGCCGCAGCACCCACCTGGCTATCAAGCACGCCAGCCAGGACGTGGGCCAGCACCACAAATTCAACACCGCCATCGCCCAGGTGATGACGCTGATGAACGTGCTGGAAAAAGCACCGCAGGTCACCGAACAGGACCGCGCGCTGGTACAGGAAGGCCTGGAAACGGTCACCCTGCTGCTGGCACCGATCACGCCACACATCTGCCACGACCTGTGGAGCCGTTTGGGCCACAGCGGCGCAGTCATCGATGCCGGCTGGCCGGTACAGGATGACAGCGCCCTGGTACAGGACACGCTGCAACTGGTGATTCAGGTCAACGGCAAGCTGCGTGGCCAGATCGACATGCCAGCCAGCGCCAGCCGTGAAGAAGTCGAAGCCGCCGCCCGTGCCAATGAGAACGTGCTGCGCTTCACCGAAGGCCTGACGATCCGCAAAGTGATCGTGGTGCCCGGCAAACTGGTCAATATCGTCGCTAGCTAATCGGATCGGGCGCCAGGGCATTACCTTGGCGCCGAACAAAACCTCCAGGGCCTCGATAAGGCCCACATGGTTTCAAGGGGAGCATCAAAATGATCAAACGCAATCTGCTGGTTATGGGCCTTGCCGTGCTACTGAGCGCTTGCGGCTTCCAGCTGCGCGGCACCGGCCACACCGAACTGGCGATCAAGGAACTGGACGTCACCGCCCGTAACTCCTACGGCGAGACCGTTCAACAGCTGCGCCAGGTCCTGGAAAACAGTGGTGTCAAAGTCTATTCAGGCGCGGCTTACAAACTGAACCTGCTGGATGAGAAAGAAGAGCAGCGCAACCTCAGCTATGCCAGTGCCGGGCGTGCTTCGGACATCGAGCTGAGCACCACGCTCTTCTTCGAAATCCAGGGCCACGACCACCTGCCGTTGATGGGCGACAAAATCCAGGTACAGAAAGTCGTGAGCCACGACGGCAACAACCTGGTGGGCTCGGACTCCGAAACCATCCAGGTGCGCAAGGAAATGCGTCGTGAGCTGGTACAGCGCATGCTTCTGCGCCTGCAGCTGATCACCCCGGAAAAACTGGATCAACTGCAGCAAACGGCAGATAACAAGGCCAAGGCAGATGCCGATGCGCTGAAAGCGGCGCAAGAGTATGAAAACAGCCAGCCGAAACAATCGCCTGTCGAAGTCCCAGCTGAGTAAGCCAGACGGGGCGCCCCTGGCGCCCCGTTCGCCCTGCCTATGAAACTTGCCCCCGCCCAACTCGCCAAGCACCTGCAAGGCAGCCTCGCGCCCGTCTACATCGTCAGCGGTGATGACCCGCTGCTCTGCCAGGAAGCTGCGGACGCGATCCGCACGGCCGCCCGTCAACAGGGCTTCGATGAACGCCAGGTGTTCAGCGCCGATGCCAGTTTCGACTGGGGGACGCTGCTGCAAGCCGGGGCGAGCATGTCGCTGTTTGCCGAGAAACGCCTGCTGGAACTGCGCCTGCCTTCGGGCAAGCCCGGCGACAAAGGCGCGGCGGCATTGATGGAATACTGCGCACGCCCTGCCGAAGACACGTTGCTGCTGATCAGCCTGCCCAAGCTGGATGGCAGCGCGCAGAAAACCAAGTGGGGCAAGGCGCTGGTGGAAGGCGGCCAGACCCAATTCATACAGATCTGGCCAGTGGACAGCAGTCAGCTGCCGCAGTGGATCCGTCAGCGCCTGTCGCAATCCGGGCTGAGTGCCAGCCAGGACGCCGTAGAGCTGATCGCGGCGCGAGTGGAAGGCAACCTGCTGGCCGCCGCCCAGGAAATCGAAAAGCTCAAGCTGATGGCAGAAGGCGGCCAGATCACTGTCGAAACCGTACAAGGCGCCGTGGCTGACAGCGCGCGCTTTGACGTGTTTGGTCTGGTGGATGCGATCCTCAACGGCGAACCCGCCCACGCCCTGCGCATGCTCGAAGGGCTGCGCGGCGAAGGCGTCGAGCCACCGGTGATTCTCTGGGCCCTGGCCCGGGAATTACGCCTGCTGGCCAATATTGCCCTGCAATACAGCCAAGGCATCCCGCTGGACAAGGCCTTCAGCCAAGCACGGCCACCGGTATGGGACAAACGCAAACCGCTGATCAGCAAAGCCCTGCAACGGCACTCGGCGCAACGCTGGGCGCAATTGCTGCTGGAAGCCCAGCGCATTGACGCGCAGATCAAGGGCCAGGCGGCGGGATCGCCCTGGATGAGCTTGAGTCGTTTGTCACTTTTGATGTCAGGACAGCGCTTGGCGCTGCCTGCTGAATAGTCCTACGTCTCGCCGGGCTGGACAGAATCCAAACTTCGGCCGATGATTCGCACCGCATCACCAACCCGCCAAAGAGTACCTATCATGAGCAAAAAGCCATCCAAGCATGGCCCCAACAAGGCCAAATCCATCATCGCCCAGCCGTTGTTCCGCAGTCGCCAGGAACGAGCCGGCAAAGGCAAAGGCAGCTACCGCCGCGAAGCCTTCCAGTCTAATAGCTGGGAGGCTTCTTACTTTCTGGCTGCCTGAAGGCAAGCGCCCCTCTGGCATGATAAGGTCTGTACCTGATTCGTACTCCCTGGACCTGTGCATGCCCTCTAGTCTTTCCCGTCGTTGGCACCTTCGCCAACTGATCGCTGCCTCCAGCCTCATTCTGTTAGTCGCCTGCGCGGAAAAACCCACCGCCGCCGATGCTCAACCCCTGCCCCCGCTCCAGACTGCACCGGTAGCCGCGCCTGCCGTCGTTGCGCCACTGGCGGTGGACAACCTTGATATCCAGCCGACCCAGACCTTTGCCGAATGGCAGGCAGGCTTTCGCGTGGAAGCCCTGAAGGCCGGGATCACGCCCCAGGTTTTCGACACAGCCTTTGCCAATGTCGTCCCCGATATGGCGGTGATCCGTGCCGACCGCAGCCAGCCGGAGTTCTCGCGCCCGGTGTGGGAATACCTCGATGGCGCCCTGTCGCCGCTGCGCGTGCGCAATGGCCAGTCGCTGCTGGTGAAATACGCTGACACTCTGCAACGCATAGAGGACCGTTATGGCGTCGACCGCCAGGCACTGGTCTCGGTGTGGGGCATGGAAAGTAACTTCGGCCAGTTCCAGGGCAACAACTCGGTGATTCGCTCCTTGGCGACCCTGGCATATGAAGGCCGTCGCCCAGCATTCGCCCAGGCCCAATTGCTGGCAGCACTGCAAATCATCCAGCACGGCGATATCTCTGCTGACCAGATGAAAGGCTCCTGGGCCGGGGCCATGGGCCAGACCCAGTTCATTCCGACCACCTACAACACCCACGCCGTGGACTTCGACGGTGACGGTCGCCGGGATATCTGGAACAGCCCGGCCGACGCCCTCGCCTCCACCGCGCACTACCTGCAAAGCTCCGGTTGGCAGAAAGGCCAGCCGTGGGGTTTTGAGGTGCAGCAACTGCCGTTGAACTTCGATTACGCCCTGGCCGATGGCAGCGTGCGTAAAACTGTAGGCGAATGGTTGAAACTGGGAATCCAGGTGCCGCCTGGCGCCAGTGTGCCGGCCAACGTGGACCAGCTTTCCGCGGCCCTGCTGCTGCCCGCCGGCTATCGTGGCCCGGCGTTCCTGGTGCTGGATAACTTCCGCGCGATCCTCAAGTACAACAACTCTTCGTCCTATGCGTTGGCGGTCGGTTTGCTGTCGGAACGGTTCGGCGGGGGTGGCTTGATTCGTGGGAGCTGGCCGAAAGATGAGCTGCCGTTGACCCGCTCACAGCGGATTGATTTGCAGACGGTGCTCAGTGCCCATGGTTACGATGCGGGCAACCCGGACGGGATCATTGGCGCCAATACCCGCAAGGCGATTCGTGCGGCACAGCAATCCCTGGGCTGGCCGGCGGATGGGTATCCGACGGTGAAGTTGCTGGAGTCGCTGCAAAGCCGATAGATCGGCGTATGGCGACTACCGCCATCGCAGGCAAGCCAGCTCCCACCTTTGACCGCGTCGTTCATGATGTACGCGGTCAATGTGGGAGCTGGCTTGCCTGCGATGAGGCCTTAAGAAGCAACAGAAATCTTAAACCTTAAACACCACATCCTGCTCCAACACCAACCGCCTCTCCCCCGCATCCAACCGCACCCTCGCGCCCATCGGCAAGGTCAGGTTCGGATTGCAGTGCCCACTGCGCCAGCCGGACAGCACCGGAATGCACAACGGCTCGAAGGTCTGCTTCAGCAAGCGCTCAAGCGCAAGGCTATCAACCCCAGCCACATCCCCCACCACCACACCCGCCACCTGAGCCAACTTGCCGGCCAGGCGCAAATGGGTGAGCAACCGATCAATGCGGTACAACGGCTCGTTAACATCTTCGATAAACAGAATGATGCCCTCGGCATCAATCTCATACGCCGTGCCCATCACCGCTGCGATCATCGATAGATTGCCGCCCAGCAGACGCCCACAGGCGATGCCCGGCTCGACGGTGGTCAACGGGTAGGCCACCGGGTGAGTCAGCTGGCTACCGGCTTTCACCTGCCCCCGCAGCATGCTGAACAGCGACGACTCGGTAGGTTGTTGCTTTTCGCCCAACAGGTCAGCGTTGTACATCGGCCCGTGGAAGGTGACGAAACCGGCATAGCGGTTGATCGCCAGGTGTAAGGCGGTGATATCGCTGTAGCCGACAAATGGCTTGGGATTGGCCCGCAGCAGGTCAAAGTCCAGGCGGTCCAGCAGGCGTGGGGTGCCGTAGCCGCCGCGCAGGCAGAAAATCGCGTCGATGGACGGGTCGGCGAACGCCGCGTGCAGGTCATTAAGGCGTACGTCATCGCTGCCGGCCAGGTAACCATCCCGCTCGCCTACACCCGGGAAAATCCGCAGTGTGTAGCCCCGGGCGCGCATCCATTGCGTGGCCTTGTCGATATCCAGCTCGGCCGGCCCGGCAGGGGCAATCAGCCCGATCACGCCTTCGGCGCGCAGCGCAGGTACCGCACAAGTGGTCAATTGAGTCGTCATCCATGGTTCTCCTCGTGTGGATTGCCCAAGGCACTCTAAACAGCAATGGTTGCAAACAGAAGAGGAAGAGTCAGTAGCAAATGTGGGAGCGGGCTTGGGTGGGAGCGGGCTTGCTCGCGAAAGCGGTCAGTCAGTCACCGAATAGGTCAACTGATCCAACGCATTCGCGAGCAAGCCCGCTCCCATCCAAGCCCGCTGCTCCCACAAGGGTCCTGAAGTGTCCGGCGTTCCGCGTATCAGGACACCAGGCTGGCCTTGACCAGTTTCGCCTGCTCGTCGGCGTGGTACGAGGAACGTACCAGCGGGCCGGAAGCGACGTTCTTGAAGCCCATCTTGTAGCCTTCTTCGGCAAACCAGGCGAACACGTCCGGGTGAACGAAGCGCTGTACTGGCAAGTGGCTACGGGACGGTTGCAGGTACTGGCCGAGGGTCAGCATGTCGATGTCGTGTTCGCGCATGCGCTTCATGACTTCGATCACTTCTTCGTCGGTTTCGCCCAGGCCCAGCATCAGACCGGATTTGGTCGGAATGTGCGGCATCATCTGCTTGAATTTCTGCAGCAGGGTCAGCGACCACTGGTAGTCCGAACCCGGACGCGCAGCCTTGTACAGACGCGGTACGGTTTCCAGGTTGTGGTTGAACACATCCGGCGGCTCGGCGGCGGTGATTTCCAGCGCCACGTCCATACGGCCACGGTAGTCCGGGACGAGGGTCTCGAGCATCACGTTCGGCGACAGCTTGCGGATCTCGCGGATGCAGTCGGCAAAGTGCTGGGCACCGCCGTCGCGCAGGTCGTCACGGTCTACCGAGGTGATCACGACGTACTTGAGTTTGAGGTCGGCGATGGCGATGGCCAGGCTTTCCGGCTCGTTGACGTCCAGCGGTTTCGGCCGGCCGTGGCCAACGTCGCAGAACGGGCAACGACGGGTGCAGATGTCACCCATGATCATGAAGGTCGCAGTGCCGCCGGAGAAGCACTCGCCCAGGTTCGGGCAAGACGCCTCTTCGCAGACGCTGTGCAGCTTGTGTTTGCGCAGCAGGGCCTTGATGCGGTCGACTTCCGGCGAAACCGGGATACGCACGCGAATCCAGTCAGGCTTTTTCGGCAGTTCGGTGGTCGGAATGATCTTCACCGGGATGCGTGCAACCTTCTCGGCGCCGCGCAGCTTGACGCCGGCTTCTACCTTGGCACGCGGGGCCGGACGCTCGGTAACATCCAGCGTCGGGATCATGGTTTGCACTGCATCAGTAGTCATAATCAGTCGATTCCGCCCGTTAGGGTCGTCTGCTCAGCATAGTCGAGGTGTTTGACGAGCTGCGCGCGCAGCCGGGCACTTACCTCGGCAAATTCTAGTGGTGTTGCGTGATCGCTCAACTGGGTCATCGCCAAACCGGCGTAACCGCAGGGATTGATCCGTCGAAACGGCGCCAGGTCCATGTCCACGTTCAAGGCCAGGCCGTGAAAGGAACAGCCGTGGCGAATCCGCAGGCCCAGGGAGGCGATTTTCGCGCCCTCTACGTAAACCCCCGGAGCATCCGGCTTGGCCGCTGCGGTCACACCGTAGCTGGCCAGCAACTCGATCAGGCATGACTCCATGCGACTGACCAGCTCACGTACGCCAAAACCCAGCCTGCGCACGTCCAGCAACAGATAAGCCACCAATTGGCCTGGGCCATGGTAAGTCACCTGCCCGCCGCGGTCGACCTGCACCACCGGGATTTCTCCCGGCAGCAACAAATGCTCGGCCTTGCCGGCCTGGCCCTGGGTGAAAACCGGCGGGTGTTCCACCAGCCAGATTTCATCCGGGGCTTCGGTGCCGCGCTCGTTGGTGAACCGCTGCATGGCGTGCCACACCGGTTCATATGCCATTTGGCCGAGCTCGCGAAAGCCCAGGGTCTGTGACATCACAACACCATGTGCACGAAGCCGGTGGCCCGCAGTTCGCTGTTGATGTTGTAGAGCTGGTCCTGGTCAGTCGCAACGATGTGCAACTGAATGGTGGTGTACTTGCCGTTGGTGCTTTGACGCTCATCCACACGGTCATGGTTGATCGTTGCGTGTTTCTTGACGATCTCGATGATCTTGTCTTTGTTGCCCACACCCGTATCGCTGATCACCTTGACGGGATAGTCCACGTTTGGGAATTCGATCTTTGGCGCCTTTACTTCGGTATCGGTCATGGCGTAACGGCCTCGTAAGCGTAAGCCGTGGCGACGGGCATAACCCCGCGCCGGATCAGCGCGGGGTCATGCAGGTGCACACTATCAGTTGAACAAGCTGTAGAAGAATAGACGGATGCTATCCCACACGCGTCGGAAGATACCACCTTCGTCGACGGCGTCCAGAGCGATCAGGTCGGCGCTGTGCACCACCTTGTCGTCCAGCTTCACTTCGACCTTACCGATGACATCGCCCTTGGCGATCGGTGCGACCAGCTGCGGGTTCATGGTCATGCTGGCCACCAGCTTCTTGAGCTGGCCTTTAGGCATGGTCAGGGTCAGGTCTTCAGCCAGGCCGGCCTTGACTTGATGGGTCGCGCCTTTCCACACAGGGGCTTGAGCTAGCTCGGTGCCTTTCTGGTAGAAGGTCTGGGTTTCGAAGAAACGGAAGCCATAGGTCAGCAGCTTCTGCGTCTCGGCCGCACGGGCCTGCTCGCTGTTGGTACCGAATACCACGGCAATCAGGCGCTGGCCGTCACGGACAGCGGACGACACCATGCAGTAGCCCGCTTCGTCGGTGTGACCGGTTTTCAGACCATCGACGGTCTTGTCACGCCACAGCAACAGGTTGCGGTTAGGTTGCTTGATGTTGTTCCAGAAGAACTCTTTCTGGGAGTAGATCGCGTAGTGCACCGGGTCGACACGAATGATCGCGCGGGCCAGGATGGCCATGTCGTGAGCCGACGAGTAGTGCTCCGGATTCGGCAGGCCGGTCGGGTTCATGAAGTGGCTGTTGGTCATGCCCAGGTCGGCCACGGTTTTGTTCATCATGTCGGCGAACGCGTCTTCGCTGCCGGCGATGTGCTCGGCCAAGGCCACGCTGGCATCGTTACCGGACTGGATGATGATGCCGTGCAGCAGGTCGCTGACAGTCACCTGCGAACCGACCTTGATGAACATCCGCGAACCGCCGGTGCGCCAGGCGTTTTCGCTGACGGTCACCGGATCGTTTTCACCGATCTGGCCGCGACGGATTTCCAGGGTCGCGATGTAGGCAGTCATCAGCTTGGTCAGGCTGGCTGGGGGCAGGCGCTGGTCACCGTTGTTCTCCACCAGCACGTTGCCGCTGGCGGCGTCCATCAGGACCCAGGCCTTGGCAGCCAGTTGCGGGGAAGCTGGCACCATTTCAACCGCCCAGGCGGCCGGGGTGATGATCAGCGAAAGAAGCAGGCACGTGCGTTTGGCTAAGGTGGTGATGTTCATCCGTCTCTCGAAATTGCTTATGGAAACTTGCCCTCGCGGGCAAAACTATTCAGACAGCCCGTCGCCAGACTGTCGCGTGTTCGGTTGTACGCCCACCCCTTGCCCCTGGGTTTTTATTGTTCAACGAGCCAACAACCAAGGCTCAAACCCGCATGCGAGCCTGAGCCATCAATCCTTTGTACTGCTTATTCGGCGGTGACCACGCTGGGTTGCCCCAGGTTGGCCATGCGCACACTGTTCTGCACTTGTGCAACTTCGCTCGGCGAGCCGATCGGCCCCATGCGCACACGGTGCAAGGTTTGCTGGTTACGCACAATAGAGCTGATAAACACCGGCGCACTGACCATTCCGCTGAGCTTGGACCTTAACAGCTCTGCCGCGTCAGGGTTGGCGAAAGCGCCCACTTGCAGGTACTGGCCGCCCACGGTAGAGGCTCCCGGCGCTGCATGGGGGATGACGACCGTGTCCGGGGCATGCTGCGCCGGTGGCGGTGTCCACTGCTCGATCTTGCCGGCCGAGGCGGTAACTTGTGGTTGCGGGGTTTGCGGTTCGTTGAGCATCAACGGCGCCGGCTTGCCACGCTGGGCCCAATACTGGGCAGGGTCGATACCTTCAACCTTCACCCGCGCCGTGCCGATCTCGGCATAACCGAGCTTCTTCGCGGCGGCGTAGGACAAGTCGATGATCCGGTCCGAATAGAACGGCCCACGGTCATTGACCCGCAGGATCACCGAGCGGTTGTTGTCCAGGTTGGTCACGCGTACATAGCTGGGCAGTGGCAGGGTCTTGTGCGCCGCGCTCATGCCGTACAGGTCATACACTTCGCCGTTGGCGGTGTTCTGGCCATGGAATTTGGTCCCGTACCAGGACGCCGTACCCGATTGCACGTAGGTCTTGGAGTCTTGCAGCGGGAAGTAGTTTTTGCCCAGCACGGTGTAAGGGTTGGCCTTGTAAGGACCGGTGTGCAGGGTCGGCGTGGCATCCGGGATTTTCGACACATCCACATCCCACCACGGCGCGCCGTCTTTGTGGGCGCGGTTGATATCCAGCCCCGGTTGAGAGCGGATGGCCGTGCCACCGGACTTTTGCACCGGTGCACGACTGGTGGAGCAACTGACCACCAATAACGACAATGCGGCGTAAGCCACCAGCTTCAGGGGTTTGTACATCGGTGATACCGGCATTACTTGACGCCCCGTGCTTGGACCAGCATGTCTGACAGCTGATGCACGGCCATGGCGTACATCACACTGCGGTTATAACGCGTGATTGCGTAGAAATTCTTCAGGCCCATCCAATATTCCGGGCCATTTTCGCCTTCGAGGCGGAACGCCGTCACCGGCATATCATCGCGTGGCGCATTCTGACTCGACCAGCCCAGCGCCCGCAACTCCCCCACTGTCTTGACGGGCTCGATACCCTGGGTCAGGCCTTCGTCGGCGCGGTCACCGGTCACATCGGCGCGAATCACCACCGGCTCGCCGGCTACCCAACCGTGACGCTTGAAGTAGCTGGCGACGCTGCCGATGGCGTCATCGGGGTTGCTCCAGATATTGATATGGCCGTCGCCGTCGAAATCCACGGCGTAGGCGCGAAAGCTGCTCGGCATGAACTGCGGCAAGCCCATGGCCCCGGCGTAGGAACCCTTGAGGGTCAACGGGTCGACCTGCTCTTCACGGGCCAACAACAGGAATTCGCGCAGCTCTTTGCGGAAGAATTCGGCGCGCGGCGGGTAATCAAAGCCCAGGGTCGACAAGGCGTCGATCACCCGGTAGCTGCCGGTGTTGCGGCCGTAGAAGGTTTCGATGCCGATGATGGCTACGATCACTTGGGCCGGAACCCCGTATTCCTGCTCGGCGCGGGCCAGTACGGCTTCGTGCTGGCGCCAGAAGTCCACACCACGCGCCACGCGGGCGTCGGTCAGGAACATCGGGCGATATTCCTTCCACTGCTTCACGCGTTCGGCGGGCCGGGAGATGGCGTCGAGAATTGCCTGCTTGCGCTGGGCCTCGCGGAACACGCCCATCAGCTGTTCACCGGCGAAACCATAGTCACGGGTCATCTCACCGACAAATTCGGCGACCTGAGGCGAGCCGTCGTAGTCGCCGGCCTGCGCTTCCTGCACAGCGGCCCCCAGCAGGCCCAACAGGCCCATCCAGGACACGTGCCGAGCAGCCCAGCCGCGCATTACTTGCATTGACATCTTCACCTTATTCAAACCTGTGCGATCCACTTACGATGGGTATGGATCGACATCAAAACCCCAAACGCTGACATCAATGTCACCAGCGAAGTTCCGCCGTAGCTAATGAACGGCAACGGCACCCCAACCACCGGCAACAGGCCACTGACCATACCGATGTTGACGAAAACGTAAACAAAAAACGTCATGGTGAGGCTGCCGGCGAGCAATTTGCCGAACAGCGTTTGCGCCTGGGCAGTAATCACCAGGCCACGACCGATCAGCAGCAAGTAAATCAGCAACAGTGCGCAGATGCCCACCAGGCCGAACTCCTCGCCCATCACCGCGATAATAAAGTCGGTGTGGCTTTCCGGCAAAAAGTCCAGGTGCGACTGGGTGCCCAGCAGCCAGCCCTTGCCGAATACGCCGCCGGAACCGATGGCAGCCTTGGACTGGATGATGTTCCAGCCGGTGCCCAGCGGATCGCTCTCCGGATCGAGGAACGTGAGGATTCGCTGCTTCTGATAGTCGTGCATGAAAAAGAACCACATGGCCACGGCCACCGGCACGGCGGCGGCCAGCACGCTGAGGATCCAGCGCCAGCGCAGCCCCCCCATGAACAGCACGAACGCGCCGCCCGCGAGGATCAGCAGCGAGGTGCCGAGGTCGGGCTGGCGCACGATCAGGATAAACGGCACGCCGATCAATATCAGGCTGATGCCCACGTGCTTGAGCTGCGGCGGCAATGTGCGTTTTGACAGGTACCAGGCGATGGTCGCCGGCATCAGGATCTTCATGAATTCCGACGGCTGGAAGCGAATCACCCCCGGGATGTTGATCCAGCGGGTGGCACCCATGGCGTTGTGCCCCATGACATCCACCACCACCAGCAGCAACACCCCGGCGACGTACCCCAGCGGCACCCAGCGCGCCATGAAGCGCGGCTCCAGCTGAGCGATCACCACCATCGACAACAGGCCCAGGCCAAACGAAGACGCCTGCTTGATCAGCAGGTCCCAGTTTTTGCCACTGGCCGAATACAAAACAAACAAGCTGCCGGCCGCGAGGGTCAGCAGCAGGATCAGCAACGGGCCATCAATGTGCATGCGCTGCAGCAAGGTGGCGCGACGGCGCATCACATCCTCGCTGGAGAGGATGCGGTCAAAATTACTCTTCACGGGCCGTAGCCTCCACGCTGGATGGGGTGCCGCCATATTCGGGCTTGAGCTTGCCGTCTTCGGTCAACAGCCAGGCATCCATGACTTGACGCACCACGGGTGCTGCCACGCCGGAACCGGATTCACCGTTCTCGACCATCACCGCCACGGCGATCTTCGGGTTGTCGGCCGGGGCAAAGCCGACGAACAAGGCGTGGTCACGGTGGCGCTCCTGAACCTTGGAGCGGTCGTACTTCTCACCCTGCTTGATCGCGACCACCTGGGCCGTACCGCTCTTGCCGGCAATCCGGTATTGCGCGCCGGCCGCCGCTTTACGCGCGGTACCCCGGGCGCCGTGCATCACTTGCTGCATGCCGTGGTTGACCTTGGTCCAGTCGGACGGGTCGCGCAGCACAATGTCGGGAATCGGGTTTTCATCCACCGGGCGTTCGCCCTCGATGGTCTTGGCCAGGTGCGGACGGTTCCATACACCCTTGTTGGCCACCAGCGCGGTGGCCTGGGCCAGTTGCAGCGGCGTGGCCTGCATATAGCCCTGGCCGATCCCCAGAATCAGGGTTTCACCTGGGAACCACGCCTGTCGACGGGTTGCTCGCTTCCACTCGCGGGACGGCATCAGGCCCGGGGATTCTTCGAACATGTCCAGGGAGACTTTCTGACCGAGGCCGAACTTGCCCATGTACTCCGACAGCCGATCAATCCCCAGCTTGTGGGCCAGGTCATAGAAGTAGGTGTCGTTGGACCGCATGATCGCCGTGTCCAGGTCCACATAGCCGTCGCCGGTACGGTTCCAGTTACGGTATTTGTGATCGTAATTGGGCAGCATGTAGTAGCCGGGGTCGAACACGCGGCTCGACGCCGTGACCACACCCGAGTCCAGGCCGGCAATGGCTACCGCCGGCTTGATGGTCGAACCCGGTGGATACAGGCCGCGCAGCACGCGGTTGAACAGCGGCCGATCAATGGAATCGCGCAGCTCGGCGTAGGCCTTGAAGCTGATCCCGGTGACAAACAGGTTCGGGTCAAAACTCGGCTGACTGACCATCGCCAACACTTCGCCCGTGCTCGGGTCCAGCGCCACCACGGCCCCCCGACGCCCGCCCAGGGCCATCTCCGCCGCTTCCTGCAACTTGATGTCCAGGCTCAGCACGATGTCCTTGCCGGGCACCGGATCGGTACGCTTGAGCACCCGCAGCACGCGTCCACGGGCGTTGGTCTCGACTTCCTCGTAACCCACCTGGCCATGCAGTTCCGGCTCGTAAAAACGCTCGATGCCGGTCTTGCCGATATGGTGGGTGCCGCTGTAGTTGACCGGATCGAGGGTCTTCAGCTCTTTCTCGTTGATCCGGCCCATGTAGCCGACCGAATGCGCGAAGTGCGCCCCTTGCGGGTAGTGCCGCACCAACTGCGCCACCACTTCCACACCCGGCAGTCGGAACTGGTTCACCGCGATCCGGGCGATCTGCTCTTCGGTCAGCTCGAACAGGATCGGCACTGGCTCAAACGGCCGGCGCCCCTGCTTCATGCGCTTCTCGAAGATCACCCGGTCTTCCGGTGTCAGTTGCAGCACCTCGACGATCACATCGAGGATCTGCTGCCAATCGCCGGAACGTTCGCGGGTCATGCTCAGGCTGAAGCTGGGCCGGTTATCCGCGACCACCACGCCATTGCGGTCGAAAATCAGCCCACGGGTCGGCGGAATCGGCTGCACGTGCACCCGGTTGTTTTCCGACAGCGTGGAGTGATAGTCGTACTGGATCACCTGCAGGAAATACAGGCGCGCAATCAGCACCCCCAGCAATGCCACCACCAAAATCGCGCCAAACACCACCCGCGCGCGTACAAGACGTGCGTCTTTCTCGTGGTCCTTGATGCGGATCGGCTGGGTCATCAGGCAGGGCGCAGATTATTTGTGGTAAGGGTGCCCGGACAGAACTGTCCAGGCGCGATACAGCTGTTCACCGATCAGAATTCTTACCAGCGGGTGCGGCAGTGTCAGGGGCGACAGCGACCAGCGCTGATCCGCCCGCGCGCACACTTCCGGCGCCAGCCCCTCGGGGCCGCCGACCATGAAGTTGACCGTGCGCGAATCCAGGCGCCAGCGATCCAGTTCCACCGCCAACTGCTCGGTGCTCCAGGGCTTGCCGTGCACTTCGAGGGTCACGATCCGCTCGTTGGGCCCGACCTTGGCCAGCATGGCTTCGCCTTCCTGACGGATAAAGCGGGCCACGTCGGCATTCTTGCCCCGGGTGTTAAGCGGTATTTCCACCAGTTCCAGCGCCAATTCGGATGGCAGGCGCTTGGCATATTCATGCCAGCCTTCTTCCACCCACTTGGGCATGCGTGAACCGACAGCGATCAGACGCAGGCGCACAGCCGTTCCTTATTCCTGGTCTTTGTTGAGCTTGTCGAAGTGCGCGTGGCCGACTTCAGGGCTGTGGTGCTTGCCATCCGCAGCACGGCTCTGCTCGGCGCCTTTCCACAGACGCTCAAGGTCGTAGAACTGACGGGCGTTGCTGGTCATCATGTGAACGATCACGTCGTCCATGTCCAACAGGACCCAGTCGCTGTCGCCCTTGCCTTCTTCACCCAATGGCTTGACGCCCTGGGCTTTGACCGCTTCGCGAACCTTGTCCAGCATCGCGCCGATCTGGCGGTTGGAGGTACCGGTGGCGATGATCATGAAGTCGGTGATGCTCTGCTTGTCGCGCACGTCCAGGACTTGAATGTCCTGGGCCTTCACGTCTTCCAGGGCAGCCACGGCAACCTTGACCAGCTCTTCGCCGGCAAGCTCAGGGCCGGTGTGGGCTTCTACTGGCAGAGGAGCGCTCTTGAACGTGCCTTTGCGCTTAACTTTGCTTACGTCTTTGTTCGTCATATAAAACTCGTTTTGCTCGTATGTTCGGGCGCTCGCTGCACGACTGTTCGTGCGTTCAAGCGCGCCTTTTCAGTTCGACGCACGGTAAAGCCCGTGCGCATCGATGTAGGCCAGGACCGCGTCAGGCACCAGGAAACGTACCGACTTCCCGCTGGCCAGCAGTTGACGGATCTGGGTGGCAGACACCGCAAGCGGGGTTTGCCAGACGAATGCAATATTCCCGCTCGGCCCGGTCAGGGCCAAAGGGTCACTTACCGACCGCGCTGCCAGCAGGTTGCGCAAGGCATCCGGCGATTCTGCGTCGGCATCCGGGCGTTGCAGCACCAGGATGTGGCAATGCTGGAGCAACTCTTCCCAGCGGTGCCAAGTGGGCAGGCCGCAAAACGCGTCCCAGCCCAAAAGTAGAAATAACTGGTCATCCGCGGCCAACTCGGCCCGCATCAGTTCCAGGGTGTCGACAGTGTAGGACGGTTTGTCGCGTTTGAGTTCGCGGTCGTCCACCACCAGTGGTGCGATGCCGGCCACCGCCAGGCGGACCATCTCCAGGCGCTGCTGCGCAGACACCTGCGGCGTGTCGCGATGGGGCGGCCGGGCATTCGGTGCCAGGCGCAACTCATCCAGCCCGAGGGCGTCCGCGACTTCCAGTGCACTGCGCAAATGGCCGATGTGCACGGGGTCGAAGGTGCCGCCGAGCAGCCCGATGCGTTTACCCATCAAGTGCGCACATGACCGTCACCGAACACCACGTACTTCTCGCTGGTCAGCCCTTCCAGGCCAACCGGGCCGCGTGCGTGGAGCTTGTCGGTGGAGATACCGATCTCCGCCCCCAGGCCATACTCGAAGCCGTCGGCGAAGCGCGTCGAAGCGTTGACCATCACCGAAGCGGAATCCACTTCGTTGAGGAAACGCCGAGCGTCGCTGAAATGCTCGGTGACAATGGCGTCGGTGTGCTTGGAGCCGTATTGGTTGATGTGTTCGATGGCCTGATCCAGGTCGTCGACAATGCGGATCGACAGGATCGGCGCCGTGTATTCGGTGTACCAGTCTTGCTCGGTGGCTTCAATCACGTCGCTGCCGAGGATCGCCCGGGTACGTTCGCAGCCACGCAGTTCAACGCCCTTGTCGCGGTAGATGGCAGCCAGCGGCGGCAGCACGCGATCGGCAATGCCGGCGTGCACCAACAGGGTTTCCATGGTGTTGCACGGGGCGTAGCGATGGGTCTTGGCGTTGTCGGCAATGCGGATCGCCTTGTCGAGGTCGGCGGCGATGTCGATGAACACGTGGCAGACGCCATCCAGGTGCTTGATAACCGGCACCTTGGCATCACGGCTCACGCGCTCGATCAGGCTCTTGCCGCCTCGCGGAACGATCACGTCAACGAATTCAGGCATGGTGATCAGCGCGCCAACGGCGGCGCGGTCGGTGGTCTCGACCACTTGCACCACTTCGGCCGGCAGCTCGGCCACGGCCAGGCCCTGCTGAATGCACGCGGCGATGGCACGGTTGGAATTGATGGCCTCGGAGCCGCCCCGCAGGATGGTGGCATTGCCGGACTTGAGGCACAGGCTTGCGGCGTCGATGGTCACGTTCGGGCGCGACTCATAGATGATGCCGATCACGCCCAGGGGCACGCGCATCTTGCCCACCTGGATACCCGATGGCAGGTAGCGCATGTCGCGGATTTCACCGATGGGGTCAGGCAGCTTCGCCACCTGGCGCAAACCTTCGATCATGTCGTCGATGCGTTCCGGCGTCAGCGCCAGGCGATCCAGCAAGGCAGGCTCCAGACCATTTGCCCGGCCGTTGGCCAGGTCTTGCTCGTTGGCGGCGGTCAGCTCGGAGCGCGAAGCATCCAGAGCGTCGGCAGCCGCCAGCAAGGCGCGGTTCTTCTGCGCCGTGCTCGCACGGGCGATCAACCGCGAAGCCTGACGGGCAGCGCGACCCAGGCGGGTCATGTAGTCAAGAACGGACTCAGTCATGGTCTGGTGGGGTCTTGGCAAAGAGGAAAGCGGCAGATTATAGCTGTGACGCCGTCCTACGGACAGCGGTGAGGGGCGGATGGTCGAAATGAACTGTAAAAACCCGACGTTCAGCGGGAATTAAGGCTGGAGTTGTTATCATCCTGTCACATTTAGCCGCATTCCCTTTGATCGCCATGTCCAGTTTTTCGCCATTGATCCCCGCCAGTGCCCTGCCCGACGGCTTTTTCGACCGTGACGCGCAACTGCTCGCGCGCGAATTGCTGGGAAAAGTCATTCGCCACCGTGTCGGTGATTTGTGGCTGTCGGCGCGAATTATCGAAACCGAAGCCTATTACCTCGCCGAAAAAGGCAGCCACGCGTCCCTCGGCTACACAGAAAAGCGTAAGGCTTTGTTTCTGGATGGCGGCCACATCTATATGTACTACGCCCGTGGCGGCGACTCACTGAACTTCAGCGCCCATGGCCCGGGCAATGCGGTGCTGATCAAATCGGCCTATCCGTGGGTCGACGAAGTGTCGGGCCCGGCCAGCCTGGCGCAGATGCTGCTGAACAACCCGGACGCCAGCGGCAAGCCGCGCCCCTCGCAAAAGCTGTGTGCCGGCCAGACCTTGCTGTGCAAGGCGCTGGGTTTGAAGGTGCCGATGTGGGATGCCAAACGCTTTGACCAGGAGCGGCTCTACGTGGAAGACGTGGGGCTGGCGCCGGCGCAGATCATCCAGACCACCCGCCTGGGCATCCCCGGCGGGCGCGATGAACACCTGATGTACCGATTCGTGGATGCCGGTTATGCACCGTATTGCACACGGAACCCGCTGCGCCGGGGCCAGGTCGAAGGCCGCGACTATTTTTTGATTTGAAACACACTAGCCTCCTGTAGGAGCGAGCTTGCTCGCGAAGAACCCGAGAGCGCCGCGCAAAACCAGATAGCCCGCGTTAGCGTTAACGACTTTCGCGAGCAAGCTCGCTCCTACAGAGGGGGCAATATTCACAAAGGGAGTTTGATTGTATGGGCCCATGGCTCGATGGCATTACCGGCTGGCTGACCCTGAACCCGCAATGGCTGGCCGTAGCGGTGTTTATCGTGGCGTGCGTGGAGTGCCTGGCCATTGCCGGCCTGATCGTACCGGGCACGGTGTTGCTGTTTGCCATCGCCGCATTGGCCGGCAGCGGCGCACTGTCCCTGGGAGAAACCCTGTTACTGGGCTTCCTCGGTGGTGTGGTGGGCGATGTGGCTTCCTACTTCCTCGGTCGCCATTTCCACCAGAACATCCGGCGCCTGCCCGGCCTGCGGCACCACCCTGAATGGATGAGCGGCGCCGAGACTTACTTCCACAAATACGGCATTGCGAGCCTGCTGGTAGGACGCTTCATTGGCCCGCTGCGGCCGATGTTACCGATGGTTGCGGGCATGTGTGACATGCCCTTCCCACGCTTTGCTGCCGTGAGCCTGCTGGCCGGCGCGGGATGGTCGGTGGCGTATCTGCTGCCGGGCTGGGCCACCGGCGCGGCCTTCCGCCTGCCACTGCCCGAAGGTTTCTGGCCGGAGGCCGGGATTGTCGCCGCGTGCCTGGCGGTGCTGATCGGTGTGAGCCTCAACAGCAGCCTGCGCGGCCACCGGCGCGCCACCCTGTGGATTGGCTGCATCGGCGGCACATTGCTGCTCGCGCTGTTTATCGGCTATCCCTACCTGAACGACTTTGACCAAGGCTTGATGGCGCTGGTGCAGGAACACCGCGGCCCGGCGATTGATCGGGCGATGGTGATGGTGACCCAGCTCGGCGAGTTCAAGAAGATGTTTGTGGCCAGCGCCGTGTTGACCGGCCTGCTGGTAGTGGCGCGGCAATGGCGCCAGGCAATCTTTGTTGGCGCCACCCTGCTGGGCGCTGCGCTGATCAATACCGGGACCAAGCTGTTTTTTGCGCGGATGCGCCCTGAAGTGCTGACCGACCCGCTCACCAGCTTCAGCATGCCCAGCGGCCATGCGTCCGGCTCGTTCGCATTCTTCCTGGCATTGGCAGTGCTGGCCGGCCGTGGTCAGCCGACCCGCCTGCGCCTGACCTGGCTGGTGCTCGGCTGCATCCCCGCCGCCACCATCGCCATCTCCCGGGTCTACCTGGGCGCGCATTGGCCAACAGACATTCTGGCCGGCACTCTGCTGGCAATGACGGTCTGCGCCTTCAGCCTGACGCTAAGCCAGCACCGCAGCCCGCTGCCACCGATGCCGCCGAAAGTCTGGTGGCTGATCTTGCCGGTGTGTGGCGCGGTGCTCGGATTCATTGCGTTTACCGGCACCTCCCACGCACTGCTCAGGTACGCCTACTGAGTAAACAGTTCACCCTGCAACTCATCCAACAACAGCTGGATCGCATCCAGACGCTGTTGCGGGTCATCGAGTTGCAGCAGGTCAATCTTGTCGGCTTCGGTAAAGGGCAGCAGGTAGGCCAACTGATTGGCCAAGGCCTGCTGGCCATCGGCGTGGGTGCCCATGTCCAGGGACGCCACCATCGGGTGCTCGGCCAGAGCATGGAGCAACGCCAACAAGTCGGCGTCTTCCTCTTCCAGGGGCTGCTCGGGATGTTCGTCCAGCCATTGCACCTCAGCCACCAGCAGTTGGTCTTTCTGCACACCGGCATCACGCACACGGAAGCGCCGACCGCCCTCGACCCGAATCCCCAGCAGGCCATTGTCCTGCTGCTTGAAGTCGCGGATCAGCGCTTCGCAGCCAATCAACGCATAGCCATCCGGCGCCAGCCCGACTTCCTTGCCGTCGAGGATGCACACCACGCCAAAGCTTTCGCCCTTTTTCATGCAGCGGCTGATCATGTCCAGATAGCGGGCCTCGAACAATTGCAGGTCGAGGGTGCACCCGGGAAACAGCACGGTATTGAGCGGGAAAAGCGCCAGACTCATAAAGGTTTCCTTAAACCCGACTTAAATAACCAGCGACACGGCCAACGGCAAGAACACCGCCGTGGCCACGCCCATCAAACTCATGGCCAACGCCGCAAAGGCGCCGGTCTCTTCGCTTTCCTGCAAGGCCACCGAGGTACCCACGGCGTGGGCGGTCATGCCCAGCGCCATGCCGCGCGCCTCGGGGCTGTGCACGCCCAGGCGCGATAAATACGCCGGGCCGATCATCGCGCCGATCACCCCGGTGATCAGCACAAATACCGCCGCCAATGCCGCCACGCCGCCGATCTGCTCGGCCACCAGCATCGCGATCGGTGACGTCACGGACTTGGGCGCCATGGTCATCAGCATCATGTGTTCAGCGCCAAACCACCAGCCCAGCAGCACGCACAGGCCGGTCGCCAATACGCCTCCCACCACCAGCGTAGTAAAAATCGGCCAGAACAATTGGCGAATCCGTCGCAGATTCAGGTAAAGCGGCACCGCCAGGGCCACCGTCGCCGGGCCCAGCAGGATGCTCATGATCTCGGTGCTCTTGCGGTACTCGACGTAGGTCAGGCCACAGCTGAGCAACACGCCGATCACCAGCAGCATCGACACCAGCACCGGCTGCAGGAAAATCCAGCGGGTTTTCTCGAAGCCGGCCAGCACCAGCTGATAGGCGCCGAGGGTGATGCCGATGCCGAACAGCGGGTGATGGATGACCGCCGACCACGCGCCGTGCCAGTCGAAGATCATTGATCCTTCTCCTTGCGCTTGACCATGTGCTGCATCAGCACGCCGACAAACCCCATGGCGATCACCAACGACAACACCAACGCGCCGACGATGGCCCAGAAGTCGGCGGCGATGTCCTTGGCATACACCATCACGCCGACCGCAGGCGGCACCAGCAGCAACGGCAAATAACGCAGCAGACTGCTGGCCGCCAGGCTCAGGGGTTCACCGACTTCGCCGCGCCACACCAGGAAGGCCAGCATCAGCAGCAGCCCGATAATCGGCCCCGGCAGCACCGGGACAAGCAAATGATTGATCGCCGTGCCGAGCAATTGAAACAGCACCAGCCATGTCAGACCGCGTAACAGCATCCGTTCTTCCCCCCCAAAAGCGTGTCGGCATTATAAGCACGCCGCCTCTATGGAACGGCATTCGCCAAAAGCATGGTGGGTTGACCGGGCCAAGTCCCCGTGATGATCTACATTGGTTCTCTGGACCTGTCCAAAAATACAAAACGATGAAGCCAATCGAACAAAGAAGGAGAGTCGCAATGCCCTCAGTACCCGTAGAGCAACTCAAGGATTATGTCGGCAAGGAACTGGGACGTTCCGCATGGCTCACCATCGACCAGGAGCGCATCAACCTGTTCGCGGAGGCCACCGGCGATTTTCAGTTCATCCACGTCGACCCGGTGAAAGCCGCCAAGACGCCGTTTGGCAGCACCATCGCCCACGGTTTCCTGTCGCTGTCGCTGATACCCAAGCTGATCGAAGACATCCTGATCATGCCCGAAGGCCTGAAAATGGCCGTCAACTATGGCCTGGACAGCGTGCGCTTCATTCAGCCGGTGAAGGTCGACTCCAAAGTGCGCCTGGCCGTGACCCTCACCGACGCTACCGAGAAAAAACCCGGACAATGGCTGCTTAAGGCCACCTGCACCCTGGAAATCGATGGCCAGGAGAAACCGGCGTATATAGCCGAGTCGTTGTCACTCTGCTTCGTCTGAGCCTGGCTGTGGTGAGCCCGTCTGCTCACCACAATTCATGTAAATTTATGTATAGATCTCGCAGCTGCGGCATACTCGGCGCTCAATTATCCGGATCCCGCTATGCGCCCACTCGCTCCCCTTGCTCTTGTCCTGTTGCTCACCGCGTGCGGCGACGGCGAATCGCTGTTGCCGCCCGATGCGCGGCTGCCCGATGGCGGTCGTTACCGTGGCGATGTGGTCAATGGCTTGCTGCAAGGCCAGGGCCGAGTGGACTATCCCAACGGCAGTTGGTACGCCGGCCAGTTCGATAAAGGCCAGTGGCACGGCCAGGGCGAATGGCATGGCAGCAACGGCGAGATCTATAAAGGCCAGTTCCAGCAAGGCCTGTTTGACGGCCAGGGCAGCCTGACCACCGCGGGCAACAGCTACGTCGGCGGGTTCAAGCAAGGCAAGCGCAACGGCGAAGGCACCCTCAAAGAAGGGCAGATGACCTATCGCGGCGAATTCAAGGACGACCAGTATTCCGGTCTCGGCCGTCTCGAACTGGCCGACGGCAGCCAGTACCAGGGCCAGTTCGCCCACGGCAAGCCCAACGGCGAAGGCCAGCGCAACGACGACAGCGGCAACCAGTTCAGCGGCCACTTCGTCGATGGCCAGTTGGAGGGCAACGGCACCTTCAACAGCGCCGAAGGCGACATGTACATCGGCCACTTCAAACAGAACCAGCTCAATGGCAAGGGCCGTTATGAAAACGCCGACGGCGACGTGTGGATCGGCGAATTCAAGGAAGGCGCCCTCAGCGGCAAGGGTGAACTGATCGGCGTCGACGGCAGCCACTACGTCGGCCAATTCGTCGACTGGCGCTTCACCGGCCCAGGCCGCCTGAACCTCACCGACGGCAGCTTCTATATTGGCGGCTTCGACAGCGACAGCTATCAAGGCCGCGGCACCCTGGTGCTTACCGACGGTACCGTACAGGCCGGCACTTGGGTCAACGGCATGCGCGTGCGCGACGCCGATGGCAAATTATTGCCTGACCCATTGGAGATCGGCCTGTTTGCCCAGGGTCGCTTACTGGATGAGGCCCTCGCCGCCGTGCCCGCGTCCAAATCGGGCGTGGAGCTGTACAGCCTGGTGGTGGCCGGCGACGGCAAACAAAGCGTATTCCTGCGTGAAGCCGACTACGTCAGCAACATGCTCGCCACCCGCTTCGGCGCCTATGGCCAGATCCGCCTGGTGAACCATCGCGACCATATCGCCGACCGCCCGATGGCCACTCGTGAAAGCCTGCGCCGTGCGGTGCAGACCCTGGCCGAACGCAGTGGCCCGCAAGACCTGGTGTTCATCTACCTGACCAGCCACGGCACCCACGAACACGAACTGGTGCTCGACCAGCCGCGCATGGAGCTGGCCGACCTGCCGGCCGATGAACTGGCCGCCGTGCTGGCACCGCTGAAAAATCGCGACAAGATCATCGTGATTTCGGCCTGCTACTCCGGCGGGTTCATCCCGGCCCTGAAAGACGAACACACCCTGATCATGACCGCGTCGCGGGCCGACCGCGTATCGTTCGGCTGCTCTGAAGAGGCTGATTTCACCTATTTCGGCGACGCCCTCTTCGCCCAGGCCTTCAACCAGACCGACGATTTGCAGCAAGCCTTCAAGCTGGCGCAGACCCACGTGGCCGAACGCGAACAGGCCGACAACTTCGAAGCCTCCGAACCGCAGATCTGGGCCCCCAAAGGCGTGATCGCCCATTGGCAATTATTACGCAAACAGCAGGCACGAAAGGCGCTCGAAAGCGTCTCAATGAATAGCAAGGAAGCCAAGAGCAACTAAGCTGAATCTGTATAAAGGGGGAAACACCATGTACCTGACGCCTCAGCATATTTTGCTCGCAGGAGCGACCGGCCTGACCGGGGAGCACCTGCTGGACCGCCTGCTCAACGAGCCGACCGTGACCCGGGTGCTGGCGCCCAGCCGCAAGCCGCTGGCCGAGCATCCACACCTGGAAAACCCGGTGGGCGACCCGGCGGTGTTCCTGCCGCAGTTGAGCGGCCAAGTGGACATCGCCTTCTGCTGCCTGGGCACCACCATCAAACAGGCCGGGTCTGAAGCAGCCTTCCGCGCCGTCGACCTGGACATGGTCGTGGCCTTTGCCAAGCGCGCCCGGGAAATGGGTGCGCGGCACCTGATCGTGATCAGCGCGATTGGTGCCGATCCGAAATCCTCGATCTTCTACAACCGGGTCAAGGGCGAGATGGAACAGGCGCTGAAGGCTCAGGATTGGCCGCAGTTGACCATCGTCCGACCTTCACTGTTGCTGGGTGAGCGGTTGGAGCCACGCCTGGCCGAGCAACTGGCCGGGCCATTGTCGCGGCTGATTCCGGGTAAATATCACGGCATTGAAGTGTGTGAACTGGCGCGCGCGATGTGGCGGCTGGCGCTGGAAGAGCAGGATGGGGTGCGGGTTGTGGAGTCGGATGAGTTGCGTAAGCTCGGCAAGTAATTTTGCAGTGAGGCGACGGGCCTCTTCGCGGGCAAGCCCAGCTCCCACATTGACCGCGCTGTCATGGCGAACACAGTCTCATGTGGGAGCTGGCTTGCCTGCGATGAGGCCGGTGTAGGCGCCGCCCCTCTCAGGCCCTAGAGCCCGCCCGTCGCGTTAAACCCAACCCCCAACACCGTCAGCACCGACAGCGGCAACAGCAGCGTGTCGAGCAGCGCACTGGCCGGCAGGTCCACATGGGGATAGCTCGGCGCCTCGGCCCCAAAGCGGTCCATCGCACAACACCCACCCTGAATGGCATACATATCCAGGCGCGTCCCGGCATACACCACCGGCGCACCAGGTTGCGCCGCATCCAGCGTGCGCGCCGTCGCGCACCCCGTCAGT
This sequence comes from Pseudomonas sp. Xaverov 83, assembly GCF_019352905.1. Lineage (NCBI taxonomy): Bacteria > Pseudomonadati > Pseudomonadota > Gammaproteobacteria > Pseudomonadales > Pseudomonadaceae > Pseudomonas > Pseudomonas sp. Xaverov 83. The sequence goes on from NZ_JAAAFU010000002.1 coordinate 214,820, forward strand.
TGCAGCGCCAGCAAGGTCATCAGTAGTTTATTCATCACTGCTCAAATGGTGCTCGCCCCAGCGCGGCAGCATGTCCTGGGGAATGTTCAGCAGGTTGAGAATCCGCGCCACCACAAAGTCCACCAGGTCATCGATGGTCTGCGGCTGGTGATAGAAGCCCGGCGACGCCGGCAAGATGGTCACGCCCATGTTCGACAGTTTGAGCATGTGCTCCAGGTGGATGCTCGAATACGGCGCTTCGCGCGGCACCAGAATCAGCTGGCGACGCTCTTTCAAGGTCACGTCCGCCGCGCGCTCGATCAGGTTGTTGCAGGCCCCGGTGGCAATCGCCGACAAGGTCCCGGTGGAGCACGGCACCACCACCATCGCGGCCGGCGCGCCGGAGCCCGAGGCCACCGGCGACATCCAGTCTTCCTTGCCATAGACCTTGATCTGCCCCGCCGCCGCACCGGTGTACTCGGTGAGGAAGGCCTGCATCATCTGCACCTTGGGCGGCAACGCAACATCGGTCTCGGTGGCCAGCACCAATTGCGCCGCCTTGGAAATCAGGAAGTGCACCTCGCGGTCTTCGCGCACCAGGCAATCCAGCAGGCGCAAGCCATAGGGCGCGCCAGACGCGCCGGTCATCGCCAGGGTGACGCGTTCCGGGCCGCTCACTTCAGGGCCTCGGCGAGTTTGCCGTGCAGGCCGCCGAAGCCGCCGTTGCTCATGATCACCACGTGAGCGCCGGGCTTGGCCTGGTGTTTCACGTGCTCGATGATGCCTTCCAGTGAGTCGCAGCAAATCGACGGCACCGTGCACAGCGCGGCGATGGCGGGCAAGTCCCAGCCGAGGTTGGCCGGTGCATACCACACAGCCTGGTCTGCATCGTTCACGCTTTCCGGCAAACCATCACGGTGGGCGCCCAGCTTCATGGAGTTGGAGCGTGGCTCGATAATCGCGATTACCTGGGCGTCACCCACGCGCTTGCGCAAGCCATCCAAGGTGGTGGCGATGGCCGTCGGGTGGTGGGCAAAGTCGTCGTAGATGGTAATCCCATTCACTTCGGCGACCTTTTCCATACGGCGCTTGACGCTCTTGAATGCGCTCAAGGCGGCGATGCCCATGGATGGCACCACGCCGACATGCCGCGCGGCCGCCAGGGTGACCAAGGCGTTGGCGACATTGTGCTGGCCCGTCATGTCCCAATCGACGATGCCTTGGGCGACGCCTTCGAACAGCACTTCAAATTTTGAACCGTCTTCACTCAGCAGCTTGACCTGCCATTGGCCGCCCGCGCCGGTGGTTTGTACCGGAGTCCAGCAGCCCATCTCGATGACCCGCTGCAGGGCTGGCTCGGTGGTCGGGTGAATCACCAGGCCTTCGCTTGGGATTGTGCGCACCAAGTGGTGGAACTGCCGCTCGATGGCCGCCAGATCGGGGAAGATATCAGCGTGATCGAACTCCAGGTTGTTCAGGATCGCCGTGCGCGGGCGGTAGTGAACGAACTTGGAACGCTTGTCGAAGAACGCGCTGTCATATTCATCGGCTTCGATGACAAAGAACGGGGTATCGCCGAGGCGCGCCGACACCGAAAAATTCTGTGGTACACCGCCGATCAGGAAGCCCGGGCTCATGCCCGCGTGCTCCAACACCCAGGCCAGCATGCTGCTGGTGGTGGTCTTGCCGTGGGTTCCGGCAACCGCCAGCACCCAACGGCCTTGCAACACGTGGTCTGCCAGCCATTGCGGGCCAGACACGTAAGGCAAACCTTTATTCAGTACATACTCGACCGCCGGATTGCCGCGGCTCATGGCATTGCCGATCACCACCAGATCCGGGACCGGGTCGAACTGCGCCGGGTCGTAGCCTTGGGTCAACTCAATGCCCTGGGCCTGCAGTTGCGTGCTCATGGGTGGATAAACATTGGCATCGGAGCCAGTAACATGATGGCCCAGTTCTTTGGCGAGAACCGCCATCGAGCCCATGAACGTGCCGCAAATACCGAGAATATGAATGTGCATAGTCGACCTCGTAAAACATCGAGGCAGGTTAGCGTAGGGTGGAAAAAATCGCACCCTTTAGCTAACGGGCTATCCCGTGTTTGCGCAGTTTTCTATACAAGGTGTTACGGCTAACCCCCAGTTGCTCCGCCGTGTGGCTCATGTGCCAGCGCTGTTGCTCCAAGGCATTGAGCAGCGCCAGGCGCTCTGCGTCGTCCAAGGGCGAATCCGAACGGTCCTCCACTACTGCAGGCTGCGGGCGCGCCTGGCGAATGACCGCCGGCAGGTCCTCGAGCCCAATCCGCCCGTCGTCACATAACGCCGCCAACGTGCGCAATACCGTGCGCAACTGCCGCACATTGCCCGGCCAGGCAAATGCCAACAGTGCCTGACGCGCAGGGCTGTCGAGCAACACCGGCTGGTCGCCAGCCTCCTCCGCCAGCAGAAAGTCCAGCAACTGCGACTTGTCGCTGCGCTCACGCAACGGCGGCAGGGCGATTTCCAGACCGTTCAGCCGGTAGTACAGGTCTTCGCGAAAACTGCCGTCCTCTACCCGCTCCAGCAAATTACGGTGGGTGGCGCTGATGATTCTGACGTTCACCGCCTGCGGTTCGCCGCCGATGGGCACGACAAGTCGATCCTCCAAAACCCTTAACAGGCGCGTTTGCAAAGCGAGGGGCATATCGCCGATTTCATCCAGAAACAACGTGCCACCATCCGCTTGTTGCAGCTTGCCGCGCATGCCTTCCTTGCGGGCGCCGGTGAAGCTGCCGCCGCGATAGCCGAACAGCTCGCTCTCGATCAGGCTTTCCGGGATGGCCGCGCAGTTCAGGGCGATAAAGGCTTTGTCGGCCCGGAGGCTGGCATGGTGCACCGCCTTGGCAAACGCCTCCTTACCGGAGCCGGTTTCGCCATTGATCAGCAACGGCACGTCGCGCTCAAACACACGTAACGCCTTACGGAAATCGTTTTGCAACGCCGCGTCTCCCAGGCAAATGCCCGGCAACCGAGGCCGTTCGGGCAAGGCCTGGGGAATCGGCACCGGCACGCTGCGAGGCTGGCCGCGCAACACCGCGAACAACCCACGGCCATCGCGGGTACGCAGAGGCCAACTGGCGCTGGCATTCGCGCTGGCACGCCCGAGCAACTCGTCCAGGGAGCAATCGAAAAACGCCTCCACCGGCTGCCCCAACAGGCCGCCACGGATTTGCCCAAGCAGGTTCAACGCACTCTGGTTCACCGCACAAATGCGCCCGTCGCCATCGAACGCCAGCAACCCCTCACTGAACAGGCCCACGGACTCCGCCTGCAAATGAAAGCGCAGCAACCAGTGGTGCTCAAAATGCCGCAGGAAGTAACAGCTCTCGATCATCTTCGCCGAAAGATTGACCAGCGCCATGGTGTGGAACTGGCTCTGGCGCGACACCGCCTCCCGGGCCGAAGACACATCCAGCACCGCCAGCAGCTCGCCATGGGGGTCGAACACCGGGCTGGCCGAGCAGGTCAGGCCGGTGTGTCGGCCACGGAAGTGTTCATCGCGATGAATCGTCAGGGACTGGCGCTCCACCAGGCAGGTGCCGATGCCGTTGGTGCCTTCGCAGGCCTCGCTCCAGTCGGCGCCCAGCCACAGGCCGGCACGCTCGAAAATCTTGCGCTCGCTGGGGGCGGTGACGCAGTTGAGGATCACCCCGCGGGCATCGGTCAGCAGCACGGCATGGCCGGCGCCGGAGAGCTGTTGATGCAGGCTGTTCATTTCACTGCCGGCAATGCTCAGCACTTGTTGCAAGCGCTCGCGGCTTTCCAGCAGGCGGCCATGTTCGAGCACCGTAGGCGCAATGGTCAGCGCAGGGTCGAGGTGATAGTCCTCCAGGCAACGCAGCCAGGAGCGGGCGATGGAGGGATCGCTGCCGGGCCCGTGCAACGGGTCCTGCCCACGGGTGACCGTCAGGACTTGCTGGGCATGGCGACTGAAATGATCGTTTTGCATGTTCTTATTATTCTCCCTGCGTGAATTACCGCGCGCGAGTGCCCAGCATCCTCCAGCCTCCCGACCATTGCAATCCCGGGCAGACCCACCGGTCACAGGCTGTACCGCTTATGGCACAAACTGTCACCCAGGCTGTACCAAGCCTGCCACAGCAACGGTTTGCAACAACCTCTAAACCCTTGATTCACAGGCCCTACAAGGCACTGGCCCGACCTTTGCTCTACGCTTTAACAAGCACAACCGTGCGTCCTCCAATAAACACAAAAAAGCCAGGAGATACCCACCATGCGTTACGCACACCCCGGTACTGAAGGCGCTATCGTTTCGTTCAAGGCCAAGTACGGCAACTACATCGGCGGTGAATTTGTCGCGCCGGTCGATGGCAACTATTTCACCAACACCTCGCCGGTCAACGGCAAGCCCATCGCCGAATTCCCGCGCTCCACGGCCAAAGATATCGACAAGGCCCTGGACGCCGCCCACGCTGCCGCTGACGCCTGGGGCAAGACCTCGGCCCAGGACCGTTCGCTGGTGCTGCTGAAAATCGCCGACCGCATCGAACAGAACCTCGAACTGCTGGCCATCACCGAAACCTGGGACAACGGCAAGGCCGTTCGTGAAACCCTGAACGCCGACATCCCGCTGGCCGCTGACCACTTCCGCTACTTCGCCGGCTGCATCCGCGCCCAGGAAGGCAGCAGCGCCGAAATCAACGAACACACTGCCGCCTATCACTTCCACGAGCCGCTGGGCGTGGTCGGCCAGATCATCCCGTGGAACTTCCCGCTGCTGATGGCCGCCTGGAAACTCGCGCCAGCACTGGCCGCCGGGAACTGCGTGGTGCTCAAGCCTGCCGAGCAAACCCCGCTGGGCATCAACGTGCTGATGGAGCTGATCGGCGACCTGCTGCCGCCGGGCGTACTGAACGTGGTGCACGGCTACGGCAAAGAAGCCGGCGAAGCCCTGGCCACCAGCAAGCGCATCGCCAAGATCGCCTTTACCGGCTCCACGCCAGTGGGCTCGCACATCATGCATGCGGCCGCCGAGAACATCATTCCGTCCACCGTTGAGCTGGGCGGCAAGTCGCCGAACATCTTCTTCGCCGACATCATGAAAGCCGAACCGCAATTCATCGAGAAAGCCGCCGAAGGTTTGGTGCTGGCGTTCTTCAACCAGGGCGAAGTGTGCACCTGCCCTTCCCGCGCGCTGGTGGAAGAGTCGATCTACGACGATTTCATGAAAGTGGTGATGAAGAAGGTCGAGTCGATCAAACGTGGCGACCCGCTGGACACCGACACCATGGTCGGCGCCCAGGCGTCCGAGCAGCAGTTCGACAAGATTTTGTCCTACCTCGAAATCGCCAAGGGCGAAGGCGCCGAGCTGCTGACCGGCGGCAAAGTCGAGAAGCTGACCGGCGATCTGGCCACCGGCTATTACATCCAGCCGACCCTGCTCAAAGGCACCAACAAGATGCGGGTGTTCCAGGAAGAAATCTTTGGCCCGGTGGTGAGCATCACCACGTTCAAGGATGAAGCCGAAGCCCTGGCGATCGCCAACGACACCGAGTTCGGCCTAGGTGCCGGCCTGTGGACCCGCGACATCAACCGCGCATACCGCATGGGCCGGGCGATCAAGGCCGGGCGTGTGTGGACCAACTGCTATCACCTGTACCCGGCGCACGCCGCGTTCGGTGGTTACAAGAAGTCCGGTGTGGGCCGTGAGACTCACAAGATGATGCTTGATCACTATCAGCAGACCAAAAACCTGCTGGTGAGCTACGACATCAACCCACTGGGCTTCTTCTAACTCACAACCCGCTCCCACATTTGAAACGCAATCAAGTGTGGGAGCTGGCTTGCCTGCGATAGCGGTGTGTCATCCAGCCAATATGTTTGTGCTGCCGGCGTCATCGCAGGCAAGCCAGCTCCCACAGTTAATCTTCATAAGTCCTCCGCTTCTCATTCGGCTGAAGTAAGCCGGGATAAAACAATAAGAACTAAAGGTACTTTTTATGCCTAGCGAACCCACAGGGTCTTCCGTCGACTTTGAAAAGGTCGGCAACGAATACTTCCAACAACGGGAACTGAAAAAAGGCGCTGCCGGCTGGGTGCTTCTGGTCGGTCTCGGGGTTGCGTACGTGATCTCCGGCGACTACGCCGGCTGGAACTTCGGCCTCGCCCAGGGTGGCTGGGGCGGCATGTTCCTCGCCACACTGCTGATGGCCACCATGTACCTGTGCATGTGTTTCTCCCTGGCCGAACTGTCCTCCATGATTCCTACCGCCGGCGGCGGCTACGGCTTTGCCCGCAGCGCATTCGGCCCCTGGGGCGGGTTCCTCACCGGCACCGCGATCCTCATCGAATACGCCATCGCCCCCGCCGCCATCGCGGTGTTTATCGGTGCCTATTGCGAGTCGCTGTTCGGCATTGGCGGCTGGATGATCTACCTGGCGTTCTACATCATCTTTATCGGCATCCACATCTTCGGGGTGGGTGAGGCGCTGAAGCTGATGTTTGTGATTACTGCCGTCGCCGCGATTGCCCTGGGTGTATTCCTGGTGTCGATGGTGCCGCACTTCAGTGTCGCCAACCTGCTGGATATTCCAGTAACCGAGGCCAAGGGCGCCAGTAGCTTCCTGCCGTTCGGGTACGTCGGCGTGTGGGCGGCGATTCCCTATGCAATCTGGTTCTTCCTGGCCGTCGAAGGCGTGCCCCTGGCCGCTGAAGAAACCAAGAACCCGAAACGCGACCTGCCCCGCGGCCTGATTGGCGCCATTGTGGTGCTGACCAGCTTCGCCCTGCTGATTCTGGTGATCGCCCCGGGCGGTGCCGGCGCCTATGCGCTGATGGCGTCGGGCAATCCGCTGGTGGAGGCGCTGTCCAAAGCCTATGGCGGTTCCACCTGGATGGGCCACTTCGTCAATCTGGTGGGCCTGGCCGGGCTGATCGCGAGTTTCTTCTCGATCATCTACGCCTACTCCCGGCAGATCTTCGCCCTGTCCCGCGCCGGCTACCTGCCGCGCAAGCTGTCGCAGACCAACAAAAGCAAGGCGCCGGTCCTGGCCCTGGTGATCCCCGGCATTATCGGGTTTGGTCTGTCGCTGACCGGCCAGGGTGATTTGCTGATCCTGGTGGCCGTGTTCGGCGCGACCATTTCCTACGTGCTGATGATGGCCGCGCACATCACCTTGCGCATCCGCCGCCCCAAAATGGATCGCCCTTACCGCACACCGGGCGGCATCTTCACCTCGGGCGTCGCCCTGGTACTGGCCTGCATCGCCGTTGTGGCGGGCTTTCTGGTGGATCCACGCGTGGTGATTGGCGCCGCGATCATCTATGGAGTATTAATTGCTTACTTTGCTTTCTACAGTCGGCATCACTTGGTAGCAGGCACGCCGGAAGAAGAATTTGCGGCGATTCAGGCCGCAGAGGCCGCCTTGCACTAAACGCCGTAAACCTCGGTGCGGGCGCTTTACTCACATTCTGCCCGCGCCGAAAAGGAGACTCTGTATGGCAAGCTTTTCCCACGCGGTCGGTGCATTGACCTACCGCTTCGACAGCCTCAAGGACGTGATGGCCAAGGCCAGCCCGGCGCGCTCCGGGGATTTCCTCGCCGGTGTTGCCGCGCAGAACGACGGTGAGCGGGTGGCCGCGCAAATGGCCCTGGCCAATATTCCGTTGAAGCACTTTCTCGAAGAAGTCTTGATCCCGTACGAAAGCGACGAAGTCACCCGACTGATTATCGACACCCACGATAAACAGGCGTTTTCCGTGGTCAGCCATCTGACCGTCGGGGGTTTGCGGGATTGGCTGCTCAGCGACGCGGCCGACGAACAAAGCCTGCGCGCCCTGGCGCCCGGACTGACACCGGAAATGGCCGCCGCCGTGTCGAAGATCATGCGCGTGCAGGACCTGGTACTGGTGGCGCAGAAGATCCGCGTCGTCACACAGTTTCGCGGCACGATGGGCCTGCGCGGGCGCCTGTCCACCCGCCTGCAACCCAACCACCCCACCGATGAACCGGCGGGCATCGCCGCGAGCATTCTCGACGGCCTGCTCTACGGCAACGGCGACGCAATGATCGGCATCAACCCGGCCACCGACAGCATCGCTTCAATCTGCGCCATGCTGGAAATGCTCGACGCGATCATCCAGCGCTACGAAATTCCGACCCAGGCCTGCGTGCTGACCCACGTCACCACCTCCATCGAAGCCATCAACCGTGGCGTGCCGCTGGACCTGGTGTTCCAGTCGATCGCCGGCACCGAAGCGGCCAACGCCAGTTTCGGCATCAGCCTGAGCGTGTTGCAGGAAGGCTACGACGCGGGCCTGAGCCTTAATCGCGGCACCCTCGGGCAAAACCTGATGTATTTCGAAACCGGCCAGGGCAGCGCCTTGTCGGCCAACGCGCACTTTGGCGTCGACCAGCAAACCTGCGAAACCCGCGCCTACGCCGTGGCCCGGCACTTCAAACCGTTTTTGGTGAACACCGTGGTCGGTTTTATCGGCCCCGAATACCTGTACAACGGCAAGCAGATCATCCGCGCCGGCCTCGAAGACCACTTCTGCGGCAAGCTGCTGGGCGTGCCGATGGGGTGCGACATCTGCTACACCAACCACGCCGAAGCCGACCAGGACGACATGGACACCCTGCTCACCCTGCTGGGCGTGGCTGGGATCAACTTCATCATGGGCATCCCGGGCTCCGACGACATCATGCTCAACTACCAGACCACCTCGTTCCACGACGCGCTCTACGCCCGGCAAACATTGGGTTTAAAGCCAGCGCCGGAGTTCGAACAGTGGCTGGCAAAAATGGGCATCTTCACGCAAGCCGACGGCAAGGTGCACTTCGGCAACAGCCTGCCACCGGCATTCCGCCACGCCTTGGCGCAACTGGGATGAAGAAGGAACCGTCTGTGCACATCGACACCCCGGAAAACAACGTGGACAACCCGTGGCTTGAGTTGCGCCGCCTGACCCCGGCGCGGATTGCTTTGGGCCGTACCGGCACCAGCATTCCTACCGGTGCGCAGCTGGATTTCCAGTTCGCCCACGCCCAGGCGCGGGACGCCGTACACCTGCCGTTTGACCATGTAGGACTCAGCAGCCAACTGGCCGAACGCGGCCGTGACAGCCTGTTGCTGCACAGCGCCGCCGTCGACCGTCACAGCTACCTGCAACGCCCGGACCTTGGGCGGCGCCTCAGTGATGAATCGGCCCAGGCCCTGCGGGACTATGCCGAAGCCAATCCCGGCGGTGTGGACCTGGCGGTGGTGGTGGCCGATGGCTTGTCGGCGCTGGCGGTGCATAAACATACGTTGCCGTTTCTTACACGTATGGAGGAACAAACCCACGCGGAGGGTTGGTCGCTGTCGCCAGTGATTCTGGTGGAACAGGGCCGCGTCGCCGTAGCGGATGAAGTCGGCCAGTTGCTGGGGGCGAAGATGGTGGTGATCCTGATCGGCGAGCGGCCGGGGCTCAGTTCGCCGGACAGCCTGGGCTTGTATTTCACCTACAACCCCAAGGTCGGGCTCACCGATGCGTACCGTAACTGCATCTCCAATGTGCGCCTGGAAGGCTTGAGCTACGGCATGGCCGCTCACCGCTTGCTTTACTTGATGCGCGAGGCCTGTCGCCGGCAGTTGTCGGGGGTCAACCTCAAGGATGAAGCCCAGGTACAAACCCTCGAATCGGACGATCCCGACCTGATGAAAGGCAACTTCCTGCTCAGCCCACCGAAGGACTGATCCCTGCACGATTGCGCTTTTTCTCCGCTTTAGGCAGCATCGAAACACGGCCGCTTGTGTGGTCATCCCCCATTTGGAAGTTGAGGCCTGGCATGCGGATAACTCAAGCGACCCTGGAACACCTGGACCTGTTGACTCCGCTTTTCGTCAAATACCGCGAGTTTTACGGCGCGCTGCCTTTCCCTGATTCGAGCCGTGCCTTTCTGGAAAAACGCCTGCGCCGCAAGGAATCCGTGATCTATCTGGCACTGGCCGACGATGACGACAAGAAGCTGCTCGGTTTCTGCCAGCTGTATCCGAGCTACTCCTCTCTATCGTTGAAACGCGTATGGATACTCAACGACATTTACGTGGCCGAAGACGCGCGCCGACAGTTGGTGGCCGATAACCTGATGCGTACTGCGAAGAAGATGGCCAAGGAAACCCATGCCGTGCGCTTGCGTGTTTCCACCAGCAGCGACAACAAGGTGGCGCAGAAAACCTACGAATCCATTGGTTTCCGGGAAGACACCGAGTTCAAAAACTACGTGCTGCCCATCAGCGATGACTGACATCTATTAACCAAACCTCATGCATCGGTTGTGGGAGCCCCCCTCCCACACTGACTCTGTGTCTACAATAAGATCGATGCCGCGACATCCCCCGCTACAAAACCAACACGCTTTTCACGACTCTATCCGTATAATGCGGACCTTTCAGGGTCGTAAGAAACAAGACACAACCTTGTAGCCCTTATTACCCGAAGCCTCCGCACAGGCCCGCTGAGCCAGGCCATTCACACAGGTGCCATCCATGGATTTCAACCCGCTCGACCTTATCCTGCATCTCGACGTGTACCTCGACATGCTGGTGAGAAACTACGGAGTGTGGATCTACGCCATTCTGTTCCTGGTTATCTTTTGCGAAACAGGCCTGGTGGTCATGCCGTTCCTGCCGGGTGATTCCTTGCTGTTCATCGCCGGCGCTGTTGCAGCGGGCGGCGGCATGGACCCGATATTGCTGGGCGGCCTGCTGATGCTCGCGGCCATCCTGGGTGACAGTACCAACTACGTGATCGGACGAACGGCCGGGGAACGCTTGTTCAGCAACCCCAACTCGAAGATCTTCCGCCGCGACTACCTGCAAAAAACCCACGACTTCTACGACAAGCACGGCGGCAAAACCGTGACCCTGGCGCGCTTCCTGCCGATCCTGCGCACGTTTGCACCGTTCGTCGCCGGTATCGCGAAAATGCCTTACCCGCGCTTCTTCGGTTTCAGCGTGTTCGGCACCGTCCTCTGGGTCGGCGGCCTGGTAACCCTGGGCTACTTCTTCGGCAACGTGCCGTTCATCAAGAAAAACCTGTCGCTGCTGGTGGTGTTCATCATCCTGCTGTCGCTGGTACCGATGATCATCGGCGTGTTCCGCAGCCGCTTTGGCCGCAACTCCACCGAAGCCAAGCCGCAGTAACCTGCGATGTGGTCCCTCAGCGCCTGGCGTCGCCGGCGCCTGCTGGCCAAGCACCCGATTGCCGATGAAACGTGGCAACGGGTGCGCCATCACCTGACCTTCCTCGACGGCATCACTGCCGAGCAAGACCAGTGGCTGCGGGAAGCCTGCGTGGTGTTCCTCGCCGAAAAACACCTCACCGCCCTGCCCGGCGTCGAACTGCACCAGGAACAACGCCTGCTGCTCGCCGCCCAGGCACAACTGCCGCTGATGAACCTTGGCGACCTCGACTGGTACCAGGGTTTCCACGAGATCGTGCTGTACCCCGACGACTTCCTAAGCCCCCAGCGCCATCGGGACGCCAGCGGCGTGGAACACGAATGGGACGGCGAGCACAGCGGCGAAGCCTGGCAGCAAGGTCCGGTGATCCTCGCCTGGCCCGGCGTGCTGGCCAGCGGCAACTGGGAAGGCTACAACCTGGTGATCCACGAACTGGCCCACAAGCTGGACATGCTCAACGGAGACGCCAACGGCCTGCCGCCGTTGCACCACGACATGCGGGTGCAGGAATGGGCCAGCGTCATGCAAAGCGCCTTCGACGACCTCAACCGCCAGCTCGACCGCAACCCAGACGCAGAGACTGCCATCGACCCCTACGCCGCGGAAAACCCGGCCGAGTTCTTTGCCGTCACCAGCGAATATTTCTTTAGTGCCCCGGATTTGCTGGTCAGCAGTTATCCACAGGTATACGAACAACTGAGCCACTTCTACCGCCAGGATCCCCTGGCGCGCCTGCATCAGCTGCAGGCCGCCGACGTGCGGTATCAGACTGAACGCCAAGCGCCCTACGACGTCTGACGCATGGCATCGGCGTCAGAATATGCCTATAATCGCCGCCACTTTTAGGCCAATCCGGCCATGTTTCATGGCCAACTACGGGGGCAACGCCCAATGAGCTACAGCAAGATTCCGGCTGGCAAAGACCTGCCGAACGACATCTACGTCGCCATCGAGATTCCGGCCAACCACGCGCCGATCAAATACGAAATCGACAAAGACAGCGACTGCCTGTTCGTTGACCGTTTCATGGCCACCCCGATGTTCTACCCGGCCAACTACGGTTTCATCCCCAACACCCTGGCAGACGACGGTGACCCCCTCGACGTGCTGGTCGTGACCCCTTACCCGGTTACTCCAGGCTCGGTTATCCGCGCACGCCCGGTCGGCATCCTGAACATGACTGACGACGGCGGCGGCGATGCCAAAGTTATCGCAGTACCACACGACAAGCTGTCCCAGCTGTATGTCGACGTGAAGGAATACACCGATCTGCCGCCACTGCTGCTGGAACAGATCAAACACTTCTTCGAGAACTACAAAGACCTCGAAAAAGGCAAATGGGTGAAGATCGACGGTTGGGGCAACGCAGACGCCGCCCGCGCCGAGATCATGAAGTCGGTCGCTGCCTACAAAGGCTGATACCGCTACTCGCTCTAAAAAAGCCCCGATTAATCGGGGCTTTTTTTGTGGGAAAAATATAAACATCCGAGCATTTTAATAAACGCATTTACAGCAACTGTTTAACCAACTTAGTTAACCAGTAGAACATTCCCGCAATAAGGAAACACCTACATACGGCAACTCAACGCATGGTTTATTTGATCTATTTTAACGGCCAGTAAACTCTGCGTTTATGAATACATCAGGTGATCGCTTAAGAGTGCTATTACGGGAAGTTCATCTTTCCGCTTCCGACTTCGCCAAGAACCGCGATGTTACGCCTCAACACGTAAACAACTGGTTCAAACGCGGCGTCCCCATGGGCCGACTCAACGAGATCGCAGAACTGCTGTGCGTCACCAGCCGTTGGCTGCGTACCGGCGAAGGCCCCAAACATCCACCCGTCAACTACCAACTGGACGGCCCCGATGCAGACCACTCCCACCGTATCGCTAGGGAAAGCACTGGCAACTACATCACCCACCCGGTCTCTGGCCCGGTAAAAATCGACGTGGAGATTCCCCTCCACCCCACCTTCACCTCAACCGAAAGCATCCGCCTCTCCCTGCACGCCCTTGAAACCATCGGCGTAAGCCCGGAGCGGGCACTCGGTGCCTACATGGTCGGCAACAGCATGATCGACATCATCCAGGACGGAAGTACCCTCGCCATCGACTGTGGCCGCAAACAGATCATCGACGGCGAAATCTACGCGGTACAGCACGATGGAATGCTAAGGATCAAATACCTCTACAACCGCCCCGGAGGCGGCCTGCGGATGCGCAGCCACAACAGCGCCGAGCATCCGGACGAGTTTTTGACCTACGAACAGCGGCACGAGCAGAACTTTGAGATTCTGGGTTGGGTATTCTGGTGGGCGACACTGAATAACCGCCGCCCGCCGGTGCCGCTGGATGAGCATTTATTAGGCTACGAAGGCTCTAAATCGGATATGGAGCTGGGAAATTGAGGCGAATGTGGGTATTATCCGCCGCACATTTGGTAGGGGGTTGGCGTGAAGCCGGTCCGCCCTGCCTGGCGATGCGGAGGAGTTCCCGCTGATGCCCCTTATCACTCAGGCGCGAGTCTGGGTGAACGATTTGAAGGCTGGTGAGGCTTACCAAAAATAAGCTGAACCAGTCCCCGAGAAGCCGGCCACAAGCCGGCTTTTTAATGCCTGGAAGAAATGCGCTACACCTGCCAGGCATCGAGCTATTTGAGAACGCGCCAACCGCTCCAAGGCACGCAAGCCGTCTTTTCCATCCTCAGGACATTCGCCTGATACGTCGCTAAAAGCCCGTTCCAAGAACACGTTTCGCATACCTGTCGTTACCAACGACATGACATCAAGACGTGTCGCAGAAATCAAAATATAGCGACACGTAGTGCACACCCGCGAGCTGGTAGACGTCATTTTCGAACAGCCCTACTGCCGCATCAGCAACGTCGTCGACAAACAGATTGCCCAGCGTCAAGCAGCCTCCCGTTACCTCAAAGAACTAGTCGCCATCGGCGTTCTGCAAAAGGTTCAGGTTGGCAAGGAAAAAAGCTCTTCATCCATCCCAAGCTGATGCAGTTACTCACTCGCGACAACAACGACTTCAAGCCATACGCCTGAGGGGACAGCTTTACTCGATGACAATCGTCTGCCGGGATCTGCGCCCCTGAGCCGTGATGATTAGCATTTGGTCAGTAGGTTGCTGACCAAATGCATCGTTACCTCAGTGTTGGCTTAGGATCCTCACCTCGGCTGCAAGCAATCCAACGCCCTATCCACCACCACCTTCGACATCTCCACCAAATGCATCACCGCCCGCTGCGCGCCGTTCAGCGGCTCGGTCGACGCCTGGGCGGTCGCCACGGCGCAATGCAGCAACTCGGCAGCATGGGCCAGTGCATCTTCGAAGCTCAGTTCGTCATCTACGGTAAAAGGGTTGGGTGAAGGCGGTACTTCAGGTGCTTTGAGGTAGTGATCGATAGCGCGCCGAGTGGCGTCATTGTCGCTGAGTAAGGCTTTACGGAACGTGGGTGGATCGGGGGTAACTTTGACCATGGTAGAACTCCTAGCAGTGAGTTAAACCACTAACCTCTCGCGACTAAACGATCAGAAGGTGGCAGCTGTACGCAGGTTAGTCGACCGGCCGCTAGGCACCGGCGCACCCGAAGATGCCCTGCGCACAGCCACCATAAAGTGCAGGCGATAAATACCTGGCTTTGAGATGGCGCTGTACGCCTAGCGTTGTCCGGGCGACTAAACCCGATCACTGAATATGCAGTGACGGAACGCAGACTAGTCGTGGGATTTTGCTGGCGCAAGCGCCTGGAATTCTCTAGGAAACGTCCTGCAAATGAAAGGGATCAGTCTTCCTGGCCATTCCCAATCACTGCCACTTCTTGACTCTCCCCCTAAGGTCACACCTCACCCTGAAATCCTAACTTTCAGGACTCCACCGCCATGAGCCAACGCATCCTGGTCATCCTCGGCCACCCTTCCAGCACCAGCTTCTGCTCTGCCCTCACCGACACCTACATCACCTCTGCCAGAACCGCCGGCCATGAAGTGCGCGTCCTACGCCTGGGCGACCTGACTTTCGACCCTATCCTGCACAACGGCTACAGCCAGGCCCAGCCACTGGAACCCGACCTGCTCAACGCCCAATCCGACATCTTGTGGGCCAATCATCTGACATTTGTTTTCCCCATCTGGTGGGGTGGCATTCCGGCATTGATGAAGGGTTTTATCGACCGAGTTTTCCTATCCGGTTTCGCCTTCAAATACCGCAAAGGCAAGGCCTTCCCCGACAAACTCCTGAAGGGCCGAACCGCGCATTTGCTGGTGACCCTGGACACGCCGGCGTGGTATTACAGGTGGTTCTACCGCATGCCCGCGCTGCATCAGATGCGCAAGACGACGCTGGAGTTTTGTGGCATCCAGACGATCAAGACATTGCAGTTCGGGCCGGTGTTGGGCTCTACGCCAGCACAGCGGGAACAGTGGCTGAAACGGGCTGGCGCACTCTTTGGGAAAAGGACTTTTCATGTACATCGGCAAAGCCGCGCAACTATCGGGCACAACCATCAAAGCGATTCGTCACTATGAGGCCATCGGCCTGTTGCCGCCGCCGCAGCGGGAAGGTCGTTATCGCATTTACTCCACGCAAAGTGTCGAGCTGCTGACGTTCATCAAGTGCGCTCAGCAGTTGAGTTTCAAGCTCAAGGAGTTGCAGGCGATTCTGGGTCAGCATCCAGGTGACGGATTGCCCTGGGAGCTGGCGGACAAGGCAATCACCAACAAGAAGCAGGAACTGGTGAGGCAAATCGAAGCGCTGCAGAAGATGCACAGGGGATTGGTCGAATTTGAAGCAAACCTCAAGGACGCTCAGGGTCAATGCAGCGCACCACTGAAAACGCCACTGCCGTCAATGAGCTGAATCGCTGTTTTACGTAGTGCCGGGCAGCCGCTCGGTACGGAAAAAATCGCCCTCCTCGTAAGCCCAATCTGATTTTCCGGACCACTCGTCCAGGCCCCATTTTGCTGTTGCAGACTCCGACGCCTCCCCTTTGCAGAGACGTCACGGATGACTGCTTCTTCGTCCCACATTGCCCATATCGAACACGAACTGGATGGCTTTCATCAGAGCCTGGCGGTGTATCGCCAGCAGGTGGGCGCCTGGTATTCGCAAGCGCTGGATAGGGTCAGCCATGCGGCAGATTTGCCGTCGTTGCTGGGAATGGACCGGATCATTCGGGTGGGAGACTCGAGCAGGTCGGTGAGCATGACCGATGACAACTTCTCGACGGTGGTGCGCTGTGAGGCCAGTGGCGTACTGGAGATCGAGAGCAAGTTCGAGTCGGTGTATGACGTGCCGCTGGGAGGTATCCCGATTGAGGTAATTGGGCTGGATGACGGCAGCTCTACCGTCGTCATGCTCGATGAACAGGGAAAAGGCTCTCACCATTGCCTGGCCGGCCAGCGTTACCGGATACGGGTGCAAGGCGGTGTTTCGGACGAGCACGTCGAGGCACTGTTTTCGTCATACGACGGTTTGACCGCGGACCTGGAAAGCTGGCTTCGCAAGCAATGGGGTGGTTTCCGGCCGCATTGGGAAAGGTCCACTTCGAGCGCGATTGGCAATGGCGTGCTGACGGGAAGTTGGGCGGCGATCACCGGGGTGTGGGACGCCATCAAGCAGGTACAGGAGATCTTCAAGGACCCCGGCAAGCTGTTTGAAAGCCTCGGGGCGAAAGCCAGCGAATTGATGGAGCTGGCTCGCACTGCGCCAAAGGTGATGGAACAGGCGATGCTGCTGGCCAGCGATGAGGCGGCGCTGTACCTGATGTTGCGCACGGCGATGATTTGGCTGTCGGCGTTGCCCCCCAGTGAAGTTGCCGGGAGTACCGCCGAGGCGGTGGCCGGTTTTGTGGTGTCGTTGCTGATTGATTTGTTGGTGGCTGCGTTGCTGACGGTTGTTTTGCCAGCGGCGGGCATCGCTTATCTGAGTTCGCGTGCGCTCAGGTATGGCGCTCGGATTGTTGAGGCAGCCATTGAGTTTGTGAAGGGTATTTTCGGCGTTCTCCAGCGCTTTATGGGGGCAGTGAATCGCTATAAGGCAGTGGCGGTTCGGGGCGCTGTGGAGGGATTGAAAAAAGGTGGCGTGCAGATGCGCTGGGGGCCGCGTCAGAACACGGCGGTTCGCGAGAAAGCGCATGTCGATGATGTGCCTGCTTCTGCGAAGAACCCCGGAGGTGACGCGACCGCTCCCGCAGATAAGACCGCAACCA
>NZ_JAAAFU010000002.1:232257-232979 GCF_019352905.1 Pseudomonas sp. Xaverov 83
TCAGCGATTGGTGGTGAGCACCGAATCGGTGGTGTGGACCGATCACGAGAATCGCAGCACTACGTTTCCCCTGCCCTCTGCTGCACGGCCGGCCATCACCAATAGCCTGGCGGAAGCGGCGATTTATCTGGGCTCGTTGCCCGATGAACTGGTGCTGGCTCAGGCGTCGCTTTTCTACCATTTCCGCAACGGGGTGCTGACGTCGATCAGCGACGCGTACGACAACCGGCTGCGTATTGCCCGCGACTATTCCGGACGGATACAGCGGATCGATAACCACGTCGGCCAAGGGTTGCTGCTGCGGTATGACCGTGGACACATCGTTGCGGTCGACTATCAGGTGCAGCGGGAACTCGGCTGGGTTACTGAGCAGAACGTTGTTTCCTACACGTACGACGATGCCTGGCGGTTGATCGAAGCGACCAACGCGGTAGGCGAAAGCGAACGTTATCGATACGACGATCAGCAGGTGATTCTGGAGCGGGAACTGGCCGGCGGGGCGAGTTTCTTCTGGGAGTGGGAACGGTCCGGCAAGGCTGCACGCTGCATCCGGCACTGGGCCAGTTTTTCGCAGATGGACACGCGCTATGTGTGGGATGACAACGGCACTGTCACCGTGCACAACGCCGATGGCAGCCAGGAAGTCTACGTCCACGACCAGCGCGCACGGTTGGTGCAGCGGATCGATCCGGACGGCGCGCAGCACTTCAAATCCTACGATG
>NZ_JAAAFU010000002.1:232989-233585 GCF_019352905.1 Pseudomonas sp. Xaverov 83
TGACGATGCACCCACGTCCTACGAGTATGACAACGGGTTCGTGCGGGTTGTACGCCGTGGTGACGCGGTGTGGAAATACCAGCGTAACGATCAAGGCGATATCACCCGCAAGACTGATCCGGATGGTAACTACACCGAATATACCTACACCCAACACGGAAAGCTTACCGGCGTCTGGTATCCGGACAACAGCAGTCAGCGGCTGATCTGGAACGAACGTGGCCAGCTCATTGAGGAGAAGCTGGCGAATGGCGGAGTGCGGCGTTATCGCTATGACGACCTGGGGCGGCAGGTTGCTTACGAGGATGAGCATGGCGCGCTGACCCACTACCAGTGGGACGCCGTAGATCGTTTGCTGAAAGTGATTCAGCCGGGCGGGGCCACTCGCGAATTCAGCTACAACCCGTACGGAAAAATCACTGCAGAGCGCGACGAGCTGGGTCGGGTTACGCGCTATGAGTATGCCGACGGTCTGCACCTCATCAGCCGTCGGATTAATCCGGACGGCACGCAGCTCAAATACCGTTATGACAATGTTCGGTTGTTACTCACCGAGATCGAAAATGAGGTTGGGGAAACCTACCGGCTTGAGTACC
>NZ_JAAAFU010000002.1:233595-319747 GCF_019352905.1 Pseudomonas sp. Xaverov 83
ACAGCAGGAAACCGGGTTTGATGGCCGCCGCACCGCCTATGCCTACGACCTCGCCGGGCACCTGCTGGAAAAGACCGAGTACGGCGACGATGGCAGTCAGCTGGTTACCGGTTATGCGCGCGATGCGGCCGGTCGTCTCGTAAGAAAAACCCTGCCCGACCGCAGCACGGTTGATTACACCTACGACCGCCTCGGCAATCTCCTCAGCGTCGACGACGGCCACTGGCCGCTGCACTACGAATACGACCTGCAAAACCGCCTCACCGCCGAGCACCAAGGCTGGGGCACGTTGCGCTATGGCTACGACGAATGCGGCCAACTCAACTACCTGCGCCTGCCCGACAACAACCGCCTGGCCTTCCACCACGACAAAGGTGGCGACCTCGGCACCGTCGAACTCAACGGCAACCTGCTCACCTCGCACCTGTTCAAATCCGGCCGCGAGCACCAACGCCAGCAAGGCCAACTCCTCAGCCACTACCGCTACGACGACCAGGGCCGCCTGCACGCCCACGCCATCACCCAACAGGAACAACGCCACCAGCGCCGCCAGTACGACTACGACAAGCGCGGCAACCTCACCCGCATCCTCGACACCCGCAAAGGCCAGCACGACTACCACTATGACCCACTCGACCGCCTGACCCGCGCCAACCACTCGCACGACGTGCAGGAACGCTTCGTCCACGACCCGGCGGGCAACCTGCTGATGCAAGACCGCGTCGGGCCCAGCGTCGTCAAAGGCAACCACTTGTTGATGCAAGGCGACCGTCATTACGACTACGACGCCTTCGGCAACCTGCTGCACGAACGTCGGGGTCGGGCTCAACAACTGGTCACCGAATACCGCTACGACTGTCAGCACCGACTGATCAGCATCACCCAGCCGGACGGTACCGAGGCCGTATATCGCTACGACCCGTTTGGACGGCGTATCGCCAAAATCCTCAACGGCCAGACCACCGAGTTTTTCTGGCAAGGCGACACCCTGATCGCTGAACACAGCGCCGATCACCACCAAAGTTACCTCTACGAACCCAATAGCTTTCGCCCGTTAGCGCTGCTCAAAGGCTACGGCCCGGAAGACGTAAAACCCTTCCACTACCAACTCGACCACCTCGGCACCCCACAAGAAGTCACCGCGCCCGATGGCGAAATCGTCTGGTCCGCCCACTACCGCGCCTACGGCCAAATCGCCAAGCTGGAGGTCAACACCATCACCAACCCGCTGCGCTTCCAGGGCCAATACTTCGACCCGGAAAGCGGGCTGCACTACAACCGTCATCGCTACTACAATCCGGACATTGGCCGCTACCTGACGCCCGATCCCGTGAAGCTGGCGGGTGGGTTGAACGGATACCAGTACGTGCCCAACCCGACCGGGTGGGTGGATCCGCTGGGATTAGCATGTAAACCTACAGACTGCCCACAGGCCGCTGGCGGAACATGGGAATTTAACTCCGATGTAGATCTTGACTGGAGAACAGAAAAGGGAAGTCCTTATCAGCAAATGCGTAAAGCGCTGGACGAGGCATTTCACAAAACTGGCGTATCAAAAGACGATTACACCGTGACCAAATGGGGAAAAGACCAACACGGTAAATCATGGCCGACAGAGTGGCGAGTACTAAGAGAAGCAAACAAAGGAGCAGAAGTGAACATCGACGATCCAACGTTGGTCCCATCGACTAAAGGTCCGGCCTCACCACACGTTGGTTACCAGACCGCTGGTAAAAGAAGCGGTGGTGGAGCCAAAAGAGGGCATATATTGCTTGAGCTGATTCCTGTTAGCCGTTCAAAAATCGGTACATCTCAATGAATTATCTAGAAGAAGAAATCGATGAAGCATTAATTACTCTGGGTATAGAGGGCATAAAGCTGAACTCCAGCCAGATTAGTTCACTAATCACATCTCTTATCGAGAGATTTTTCAAAACTAAACAAAAGACGCTTGACCCAAATTATCTCAATGTAAAAACCGAGCAACACAACCCGAATTTTTGGAAAGAGATACAAGACCTGATTCATAGTGACCGGCTAATTTTAATTGTTTTCGATTCAGCCCACAGAGCGTGGGAGATAGGTAGCGCCAAAAGCCTTGCTCTTATTTTATCTGAAACCACTGGCTATCCTTTCTGGATAACTGATCGAGACCTAACATTCTTAGTCCATATGGATGACCATGACTGCATAAGCTGGGCATAGAAATAAAAACGCTATAAGCAGCAAAAATCGAATACCACGAGTGACTCACTTCAAGAGCAAACCTGTTGAATGAAGCTGATAACCGTGCCCTTTACCCAAGAAGCCTTAAAGCTTCTGGACGTTGACGCATACCCAGAGAACAAACTAGAACAACTGCATCTGAACAGCAACAGCGCGTTCGATATCGACCTCACCTCCGATATACGCCGGGTAAATCTGCGAAGAGGCCGTGTGTATCTGCAAGTCAGCCAAAACAGTCGACCATTTATTGTGCAAGCCGGCGGCACTTGGATTAGGGCGTTGGGCACCGAGTTTTCCGTCACGCATAACGACAAAGGCGGCCATGTGATCTGGCTCGACGATAAAGTCGAGCAACGCACCATCAGCCCCAGATTCAATCTGAATCAGGTCGACAGTGCCTTTGACGCGCTGATTAGCAGCCAGAAACTGAGCACCACTGCCCTCACCCGTCGGGTGTTGATCGTGCGCAGCTGACTGGACAGTGAGCCGAATAACTCACACAATCGGCTCACCAAATGAGCCGATTAAGCCTTCTATTCGGCTCACACACCGAGTATGCCCCCATGGATCACCCGACCTGGATCTGGCAACAACCCGACTGGCCGCACTTTCACTGGCAACCTGAGCGCCTCGCAGCGTTATTGCGAGAGTGCACGCAGGCGCAAGGAAAGTTGCTGGGCATGCTCGGTTCGGTCAGCCAGGCACAGAGTTCAGAGAATGAACTGGATGCGTTGCTGCAAAACATTCTGACCTCCTCGGCAATCGAGGGTGAGCATCTGAATGTGGGCTCGGTACGTTCCTCTTTGTCCCGGCGCCTGGGCCTGGCGCAATTGCAAGACAGCTCCGTGAGCCGACGTAGCGAGGGTCTGGCTGACTTGATGCTGGACGCCACGCAACAGTTTGCTCAACCGTTTACCCTCACCCGTCTATTTAACTGGCATCGGTGGTTATTTCCCGCCGAGGAGGCCCGCTTTTCCACCCACGGCTTGAACGTAGGCGCGCTAAGGGGGGATGAGCCCATGCAGGTTGTGTCGGGACGACTGGACCGACCCACTGTGCATTTCGAAGCCCCACCCCGCCAAGGGCTAGAGCAGTCGCTGGACGATTTCATCGAATGGTTTGAAGCCAGTCGGAATCATGCAGCCCTTGACCCATTGCTGCGCGCAGGTTTGGCGCATTTCTGGTTCGTCACCTTGCACCCCTTCGACGATGGCAACGGTCGTCTGACGCGGGCTATTACCGACCTCGCGCTTGCCCAGGCAGAGAACCAGGCGATCCGCTTCTACGCCATGTCGGCGAGCATCCTTGAAGATCGGGCGGGCTATTACCGCGCACTGGAAACCAGTCAAAAGGCCACACTGGATGTCACCGATTGGCTTGAGTGGTTCCTGCAAACACTGCTTCGTAGCCTGCAGCAGGCCATGGTGCGGATTGACCGGGTGCTAGGTAAAACCCGCTTCTGGCAACAGCATCGAGACCACACACTCAGCGCCGAACAAACCAAAGTCTTGAATCGCCTGCTCGACGGCGGCGAAAAAGGCTTTGAGCACGGGATCAGCGCGGCCCAATATCAAGCAGTGACCAAAGTCTCCAAGGCCACGGCGACCCGACATCTGGCCGATCTTCTGGAAAAAAACTGCCTGGTTCGACTACCCGGCGGCGGCCGCAGCACCCGCTATCAAATCAACACCCAAGGCGATTGATTTTCAAGGCAAATCCCCCCACTCATTTGCCCCAATCCCCCATGTCTGCTAGTGTCGCGCCGGTTTACCGTCTACCGGAATAGCCGCCATGGCCCGCAAAAAAGTTGCACTCGATTTCGAACAATCCCTCGCCGACCTGCAAACCCTGGTCGAGCGTATGGAGAACGGCGAGTTGTCGCTGGAAGACTCGTTGACCGCATTCGAGCAAGGCATCGGACTGACCCGCGACTGCCAGAGCGCCCTGGCGCAGGCGGAGCAGAAGGTCCAGGTGTTGCTGGAGCGCGACGGGGAGTTGGCCGAAGAACCTTTCGATGCGGAACAGCCTGAATGATCGACGCTTATCAGGCCGGCAGCCAGGCCCGGGTCAATGCTGCGCTGGAACCGCTGTTTGTCGCGCCCAGCCCTGAGCTGAACCGCCTGTATGAGGCCATGCGCTACAGCGTGATGAACGGTGGCAAGCGCGTTCGCCCTTTGCTCGCCTACGCGGCTTGCGAAGCACTCGGCGCTCAGGCGGAGGAAGCCAACGGCGCCGCCTGTGCGGTGGAGTTGATCCACGCTTATTCCCTGGTACACGACGATTTGCCGGCGATGGACGACGATGATCTGCGTCGCGGCCAGCCCACTACCCATAAAGCCTTTGATGAAGCCTGTGCGATTCTCGCCGGTGACGGCCTGCAGAGCCTGGCGTTCAGCGCTCTGCTGGACCCGCGCTTGAGCAGTGTCAACGCTGAGATCCGCTTGCGTATGGTTACCGCGCTGGCATTGGCCGCAGGCCCTGCCGGCATGGTCGGCGGCCAGGCGATTGACCTGGGCTCGGTCGGTTTGAAGCTCGATCAAAAAGCCTTGGAATACATGCACCGCCACAAGACCGGTGCACTGATCGAAGCCGCCGTGCACCTCGGCGCCCTGGCCAGTGGTCGTGCCGACGCTGCGCAACTGGCGGCGCTGCAAACCTACGCGCGGGCCATCGGCCTGGCTTTCCAGGTGCAGGACGATATTCTCGACGTTGAAAGTGATACCGCCACCCTCGGCAAACGCCAGGGTGCCGATATCGCACGGGACAAGCCGACTTATCCTTCACTGCTCGGCCTGGAAGCCGCCAAGACTTACGCGCTGGAGCTGCGGGATCAGGCCCTGGATGCCCTGCGACCTTTCGACGCGGCTGCCGAGCCACTGCGTGACCTGGCGCGGTATATCGTCGAGCGTCGCCACTGACAGCAGCGGCCTTTTCCACCGCATATCAGCCAAGTTCGGCGCTCTGCGTGGGCAGTTTGCGATGCTTGAGGTAAACTGCCGCCTCTTCTATACCTATAACGATTCGCCTGATGCCCACGACGTTCCAAGAGATTCCCCGCAAGCGCCCGGCCACGCCCCTGCTGGACCGTGCCAACACGCCAGCCGGTCTGCGCCGCCTGGGTGAAGCCGAGCTGGAAACCCTGGCCGATGAGTTGCGCCTGGAATTGCTCTACACGGTCGGCCAGACCGGTGGGCATTTCGGTGCCGGCCTGGGCGTCATCGAGCTGACCATTGCGCTGCATTACGTGTTCGACACCCCGGACGACCGGCTGGTGTGGGACGTGGGTCATCAGGCCTATCCGCACAAGATCCTTACCGGACGCCGCGAGCGCATGGCCACCCTGCGCCAGAAGGACGGCATCGCCGCCTTCCCGCGCCGCTCCGAGAGTGAGTACGACACCTTTGGCGTAGGCCACTCCAGCACCTCCATCAGTGCAGCGCTGGGCATGGCCATTGCCGCCCGCCTGCAGAACAGTGATCGCAAGGCGATTGCGGTGATCGGTGATGGCGCGTTGACCGCCGGTATGGCCTTCGAGGCGCTGAACCACGCGCCGGAAGTGAACGCCAACATGTTGGTAATCCTCAACGACAACGACATGTCGATCTCGCGCAATGTCGGTGGCCTGTCGAATTACCTGGCAAAAATCCTCTCCAGCCGCACTTACGCCAGCATGCGTGAAGGCAGCAAAAAGGTGCTCTCGCGTCTGCCCGGCGCGTGGGAAATTGCCCGTCGTACCGAAGAATATGCCAAGGGCATGCTGGTTCCCGGTACCCTGTTCGAAGAGCTGGGCTGGAACTACATTGGCCCGATCGACGGCCATGACCTGCCAACCCTGATCGCCACCCTGCGCAACATGCGTGACCTGAAAGGCCCGCAGTTCCTGCACATCGTCACTAAAAAAGGCAAAGGCTTCGCCCCGGCGGAAGTCGACCCGATTGGTTACCACGCGATCACCAAGCTTGAACCGCTGAACGCCCCGGCCGCCGCGCCGAAGAAGCCCAGCGGGCCGAAGTATTCCGGCGTGTTTGGCGAATGGCTGTGCGACATGGCCGCTGCCGACCCACGCCTGGTGGGCATCACCCCGGCGATGAAGGAAGGCTCCGACCTGGTAGCGTTCAGCGAGCAGTTCCCGCTGCGCTATTTCGACGTGGCCATCGCCGAGCAACACGCGGTGACCTTTGCCGCCGGCATGGCCTGTGAAGGCGCCAAGCCGGTAGTCGCGATCTATTCAACGTTCCTGCAACGCGGTTATGACCAATTGATTCATGACGTCGCAGTGCAGAACCTCGACGTGTTGTTCGCCATCGACCGTGCCGGTTTGGTGGGTGAAGACGGCCCGACCCACGCCGGCAGCTTCGACCTGTCGTACCTGCGCTGCATCCCCGGCATGCTGGTGATGACCCCGAGCGACGAGAACGAACTGCGCAAGATGCTCAGCACCGGCCACCTGTACAACGGCCCGGCGGCTGTGCGTTATCCGCGGGGCAATGGCCCGAATGCGGTGATCGAGAAAGACCTTGAGCCTATCGAGATCGGCAAGGGCATCGTCCGTCGCCAGGGCAGCAACGTTGCCTTGCTGGTGTTTGGCGTGCAGTTGGCTGAAGCTTTGAAAGTGGCCGAGAAGATCGACGCCACGGTGGTGGACATGCGCTTCGTCAAACCACTGGACGAAGCTCTGGTGCGCGAGATCGCCGGCAGCCATGCGCTGCTGGTGACCCTTGAAGAAAACGCCATCATGGGCGGCGCCGGTGCGGCGGTCAGTGAGTTCCTGGCGCGGGAAAACATCCTCAAGTCGGTGCTGCACCTGGGCTTGCCGGATGTGTATGTCGAGCATGCCAAACCGGCGCAGATGCTGGCCGAGTGCGGGCTGGATGAGGCGGGTATTGAAGCTTCGGTTCGTCAGCGCATGGCACTGCTGAACCTGTAAACAACAATCAAATGTGGGAGCTGGCTTGCCTGCGATAGCATCACCTCGGTGTTGCTGACAAACCGAGGTGCCTGCATCGCAGGCAAGCCAGCTCCCACATTGGTTTTGTATTGCCTAAATGCTACGGACAGCCCATGAAACGTCTTCGTCGTGCCCTGCCCCTTCTTCTGCTCCCCGCCACCAATCTGCTCGCCGACAGCTTTGAGCGCGACGAAGCCCTCAAGCTGCCCGACGTGGTGATCAGTGCCAACCGCCAGGTCCAGGCGCGCAACGACAGCAGCGCCGCCAACACCATCTTTACCCGCGACGACATCGACCGCCTGCAACCCACCAGCGTGACCGATCTGCTGAGCCGCGTGCCCGGCGTACAGGTTTCACAAGCCGGTGGCCGTGGCAGCCTGGCGAGCGTTTACATTCGTGGCACCAAGTCGGCCCAAAGCCTGGTGTTGGTCGACGGCCAGCGCATCGGTAACTCGACTTCCGGCGACAGCAACCTGCAGCACCTGAACATCCAGCAGATCGAACGGGTGGAAGTGCTCCGCGGTTCGCGCTCGGTGATCTACGGCAGCGATGCGATTGGCGGGGTGATTCAGATCTTTACCCGACGCGGCAACGAGTCCGGCCTGCAACCCCGCCTGCATGTGGGATTTGGCAGCAACCAGACGTGGGAACGCAGCCTGGGCCTGTCCGGCGGTGACGAGAAAACCCGCTTCAACCTCGGCGCCAGCCTGGATGACACCGCCGGGATCAATCGGACGTATGCCTCATACCCCAGCGACCGCGACCATGACGCCTACCGCAACCAGTCTACCAGTTTCAGCCTGAGCCATGCCTTCAACGATGACCTCGAAGCCGGGGTGAACGTGCTGGATAACCGCGGCAAAAGCGAATTCGATAACTCGTTCTCCCCGCAAAAGCCCTATTCCAACTTCACCGTAAGCAGCGTCAGCAGCTATGTCGACGCACGCATCAATGAAACGTGGAAGTCCCGGCTGGAAGCGGGCCACAGCGAGAACCGCGAAGAAACCCGGGACAAGCTCAGCACCGAACGCAGCGTGTTCAACACCTACCGCAACTCGCTGAACTGGCAAAACGACCTGACCCTCAATGAGCAGAACAGCCTGATCCTGGGGGGCGACTGGTACGAGGACCGGGTCAACAGCAGCACCGCGTTCGCCGAAGACAGTCGCTGGAACCGCGCCGCGTTTATCCAGCACCGTTTCCAGGCGCAGTCTTTCTCCACAGAACTGGGCCTGCGCCGCGACCAGAACCAACAGTTCGGCGGCCACAACAGCTGGAGCGGCACCTTCACCCTGCCGCTGAACCCGGACAATGACCTGTTGCTGAGCTACAGCGAAGGCTTCCGCGCGCCGACGTTCAACGACCTCTACTACCCGGACGAATTCGGCTTCAAAAACAGCAACCCGAACCTCAAGCCCGAAACCTCGAAAAGTTACGAAGTGCAGTGGCGCAGCCAACTGAGCGACACCAGCCGGCTCGAAGCCTCGCTGTACCGCACCGATATTCAGGATGCGATCGTGTTCGCCAGCAACGGCCCGCAAAACGTCAGCTCGGCACGCATCAACGGTTTCGAAGCGGCGCTCAAGCAAGAGCTGTTCGGCTGGCAAAGCAGCCTCGGTATTGCGCTGATCGACCCACGGGACCGCGACACTGGGCGCACACTGGCCCGTCGAGCCAGGCGCACCCTGAGCCTGGACCTGGATCGCCAATTCGACCGGTTCGGCGTCGGCGCCAGCTGGCAAGCGGTGAGCAGCAGCTACGACGATGCGGCGAACCAGCAACGCCTGGGCGGGTACGGTTTACTCGGGCTACGGGGCAGTTGGGCGGTGAATCGTGAGATCACACTGGAAATGAAGCTCGATAACCTACTGAACAAAGACTACAGCCGGGCGCTGTATCAGTATCAAGGCCAGCAATATGGCTACCGGGAAGAAGGCCGGGCGCTGATGTTCGGGGTGACCTGGACACCGGAGCTCTAAGTCGTCTGCACCGGCCTCATCGCGGGCAAGCCCGGCTCCCACAGGGGACCGTGCTTATCCAGACGACTCGGTCAAATGTGGGAGCTGGCTTGCCTGCGATAGCGGCCTCACAGCCCCGGTGCAATCACCTGACACAACCGCGCCACCGCTTCCAGCATCTGCCCGCTGGGCCGTTCCAGGCCCTTGTCGGGCACCACCAGCAAATGCCCGGCAGCCACCGCCGCCACCTGTGGCCACGCCTTCCAGGCATCCAGCTGCGATTGATCGCCCGCCAGAATCACCTCGGGATTACGCTGCAGCACCGACTCAATGCTGACCTGCGGTGCCGGTAATTTCAGATCATCGAACACATTGCGCGCTCCGCACACACTCAGTGCATCGCTGATGATCTGCCCGCCGCCAACGGTGTACAGCGGCTGGTTCCACACCTGATAAAACACCCGCAACGGCTCGACCCGGTGATAGCGCAAGCGCAACTCGGCCAAGCGCTGACGCAGCTGCACGACCAATTGCCGGCCGGCATCAGCCCGCCCGAGTTGCTGGGCAATGGTTTCGACTTGCGAGGTGAGTTGTTCGAGGCTGTGGGGTTCGGCGACAAACACCGGGATGTTCAGGCGTTGGAGCTGCTCACGCTGGGCCGGGCCGACGCTGCCGGGCCAGAGCAGGATCAGGTCCGGCTTGAGGCTGAGCAGCCGTTCCATGTCCAACTGCCCGTAGTTTCCCACCGAAGGCACCTTCGCCAAGGCCTGTGGCCGCTCGCCGCCATCCAGCACGCCTACCAGCAAATCAGCAGCGCCCAGCTCAACGACGATTTCAGACAAAGAAGGAGCAAGGCTGACAACCCGCTCGACCGCCGCAACCTGGGCCGCGACGACCAGCAGGAACACCGCCAGCCAAGCGCGCATCAACCCAACTGACGCGGAATGCGATAGAGGTAGAACAGCACCAGGGTCGACAGTGCCAGCAGAAACAGCGGCACCGCTTCCAGCCCGACAAACACCGCCAGTGCGCCGATCCAGGCCGGCAGTGCAGCCACCAGCAACGCCACACGACGACGGGCCGCGAGGGTGATCCAGGCAGCCGGTTCTTCAGGGGTATCGAGGGCTTTGCCGGTGGCGATCAGTGAGTGTTTATAGCCATGGAAGTAACGCAGGCTGACAAACATCGAGGCCACGCCGGCGATGAAAAACGGCATCGCCAGCACCGGCAGCAATGGCTCGGCCTTGCCAAACACCAGGTTGATCACAAACAACGGCACCAACGCCAACGCCAGGTATTGCCACCAGTTAAACGACAGTCGCCGCTTGACCTGGCCGCGCGTCACGCCCGGTCGACCTCGCCCTGGTGCTCGTTGCCCATCATGTGGTCGAGCTTGCTGGCCTTGGTGGCCAGGTAGAGTTTGTTGTGCGGGTTGTGGCCGGTGTGCAGCGGCACGCGCTCGGCGACGGTGATGCCCATGTCGGTCAAGGCTTTGACCTTGCGTGGGTTGTTAGTCATCAGCCGCAGGGATTTGACCCCCAGGTGCTGGAGCATCGGCAGGCAGATCCCGTAGTCACGCTGGTCAGCGGCAAAACCCAGGCGCTCGTTGGCTTCCACGGTGTCGGCGCCGCCATCCTGCAGCTCATAGGCGCGGATTTTGTTCAGCAGGCCAATACCACGGCCTTCCTGACGCAAGTACAGCAACACGCCACGGCCTTCGCGGGCGATGGCCTGCATGGCGGCTTCCAGTTGCGAGCCGCAGTCACAGCGCTGGCTGAATAGGGCATCGCCGGTCAGGCACTCGGAGTGCACGCGGCCGAGCACCGGAGCGCCGTCCGCCACGTCACCGAGGCTCAGAACAACGTGTTCGCGCCCGGTGGTTTCTTCAAGAAAACCATTCATGGTGAACGTGGCAAAAGGGGTTGGCAGCTTGGAAGCGGCAACGAAAACGACGGGCACCGTGTGCTCCTGATTTCTGATTTCACAGGGGATAGATTGTAACAGCAGGTTCCTGCAGACGCTTAAGCTGAATTGTCGCTGATAAAGATCAATAGGTTCGATTGGCCTTCAGCTTGGTTCTATGCCTTTCAGAAATGTTGATAGCCACGGATGGCGGGGGTAATGTCCTGGCCCGCCGCGTCCAGCAGGGTCACGCCCTGCCCCGCCTCGACCCGGCCGATCACATGGACCGGCGCACCGGCCGCCAGCAACGGTGCCAGTTCGGCAGGTGGCAAGGTGAACGCCAGTACGTAGTCGTCCCC
Source organism: Pseudomonas sp. Xaverov 83 (assembly GCF_019352905.1). Taxonomy (NCBI): domain Bacteria; kingdom Pseudomonadati; phylum Pseudomonadota; class Gammaproteobacteria; order Pseudomonadales; family Pseudomonadaceae; genus Pseudomonas; species Pseudomonas sp. Xaverov 83. Next base: position 244,989 of record NZ_JAAAFU010000002.1, read on the forward strand.
GCCGCTCAACGCGGCTACCCGCGCATCCGCGTCGCCAACGAACGCCAGCAAGGCTGCCGACAACGGCAGCTTTTGCTGCTCGATCAACAAGCTGACAGCCGACGCCTTGGCGATATGCCCGCAATCAGCCAGAAGACCGTCGGAAATATCCATGGCAGACGTCGCCTTGCCCCGCAATGCCAAGCCCAGCGCCAACTGCGGTTGCGGCGACCAGTAGTGGGCCAGCAGCGGCTCGGCGACAGCGGCCTCTGCCGTGCGCTGCCCCAGTACCAGCAGCAATGCGCCCGCCGCGTTACCCAGCTCACCGCCAACACACAGCAAGTCGCCGGGCCGCGCACCGCTGCGGGTCAAGGCCTGGCCCGCCGGCACCCGGCCAAACACGGTCAGGGTCAGGCTCAACGGCCCACGGGTGGTATCGCCACCCACCAGAATCACACCGCAACCCTGGGCCATGGCGTTCAAACCCTGGGCATAGCGTTGCAGCCAATCGGCATCAACCGTCGGGGTGGTCAGGGCAAGGGTAAATGCGAGGGGATTGGCGCCCATGGCGGCCAGATCGCTGACTGCCACGGCCAGCGAGCGCTGGCCGAGCAGAAACGGATCGCAGGGGTCGGCAAAGTGCACGCCGGCCACCAAAGTATCAGTGGAAATCGCCAGCTGTTCCCCGGGAGGAACCGCCAGCAAGGCGCAGTCGTCGCCAATCCCCAGTGCAATGCCTTCGCCGCCCTGCGCACAGGGCGCGGCGGCGAAGTAGTTGCGGATCAGCTCAAACTCGCCCATTGCGTCAGCAAGCGCCAGTTAGCGCTTGTACGCCTTCACTTCGGCTTCACGCAGGCGCGGGGCCAGCTTGTCGAGCACGCCGTTGACGAACTTGTGACCGTCGGTGGAACCGTAGACTTTCGCCAGTTCGATCCCTTCGTTGATCACTACGCGGTACGGTACGTCGACGCGCTTGAGCAGCTCCCAGGTGGACAGGCGCAGTACGGCCAGTTCAACCGGGTCCAGCTCTTCGATTGCCAGGTCCAGGCACGGCGACAAGGCAGCGTCGATCTCCGGCAGGTTGGCCGGAACGCCGTGCAGGATGTCGTGGAAATAGCTGGCATCGGCCGCGCTGAAATCGTTGTCGACGCGAAATTGCGCTTCGATTTCGTTCAGCGAGGTTTTAGCCATGTGGCGCTGGTACAGCGCCTGGGTCGCGAGCTGACGGGCCGCACGACGCTTTTCGCTCTTAGAGGGCTTGCCGGCGTCTGCTGGGCGCGGGTCCTGGGGGTTGAACTGATCGCTGTCGTCGCTAATCACTTGGCCTCCAACTGTGCCAGCAGGCTGACCATTTCCAGGGCGGACAGGGCAGCTTCGGCACCTTTGTTACCGGCCTTGGTGCCGGAACGTTCGATGGCTTGCTCGATGGAATCAACGGTCAGCACGCCAAAGGCGACCGGCACGCCGAACTCCATGGACACCTGGGCCAGGCCCTTGGTGCATTCGCCAGCCACGTATTCGAAGTGCGGAGTACCGCCACGAATGACCGCGCCCAGGGCGATGATCGCCGCGTATTCACCCTGCTGCGCAACTTTCTGCGCAACCAGTGGAATTTCGAAGGCGCCAGGAGCGCGAATAATGGTGATGTCGTTTTCGCTCACACCGTGGCGAACCAGGGCATCCACGGCACCGCTTACCAGGCTTTCAACCACGAAGCTGTTGAAGCGGCCAACCACCAGGGCATAGCGGCCTTTGGGGGCGATGAAGGTACCTTCGATGGTCTTCAGGGTCATTCGACAAATCTCTTAAAGAGCCGGGACGCGCTTAGTGCGCGCCCCTCAGTGATATTTGAACCGCGAACAAGGGGTAAACAACGCCGGCCTTTATTCGGAGGGCACGTATTCTACTACTTCCAGGTCGAAACCGGATATGGCATTAAATTTCATTGGTGCACTCATCAGGCGCATTTTGCGTACGCCCAAGTCCCGCAGGATCTGCGAACCGGCACCGACGATGCTGTAGGTGGTCGGCTTTTTCACCGGCACGTGGTCGGCGGTTTCGCGGATATGCGCCAGCAACACGTCGCCATCCAGTGGATGGCCCAGCAGCAATACCACACCACTGCCAGCCTCGGACACCGCGGACATCGCGGCCCGCAGGCTCCAGCGCCCCGGCTGTTTGACCATCAGCAAGTCGCGCAGCGGGTCCATGTTGTGCACCCGCACCAGGGTCGGTTCTTCAGCGCAGATGGTGCCCAGGGTCAGGGCCATGTGCACGTCGCCTTCCACGGAATCACGATAGGTCACCAGGTTGAACTGGCCCAGTTCGCTGTCCAGCGGCTGCTCGGCAATCCGCTGAACGGTACGTTCGTGGATCATCCGGTAGTGAATCAGGTCGGCAATGGTGCCGATCTTGATGTTATGCAGAGCGGCAAACTCTTCCAGCTCGGCGCGACGGGACATGGTGCCGTCGTCGTTCATCACTTCGCAGATCACACCGCTCGGCTCGAAACCGGCCATGCGCGCCAGGTCGCAGGCGGCTTCGGTGTGGCCGGCGCGAGCCAGGGTGCCACCCGGTTGGGCCATCAGCGGAAAGATGTGGCCAGGGCTGACGATGTCTTCGGCCTTGGCGTCTTTCGCAGCAGCGGCTTGCACGGTGCGGGCACGGTCAGCAGCGGAGATGCCGGTGGTGACACCGGTTGTGGCTTCGATGGACACGGTGAACTTGGTGCCAAACCCGGAACCATTGCGCGGCGCCATCAACGGCAGCTTGAGCAGTTCGCAGCGCTCGCGGCTCATTGGCATGCAGATCAGGCCACGGGCGTGCTTGGCCATGAAGTTGATGTGTTCCGGCTGGCAGCACTCGGCGGCCATGATCAGGTCGCCTTCATTCTCGCGGTCTTCGTCATCCATCAGGATGACCATCTTGCCTTGGCGGATGTCTTCAACCAGTTCTTCGATGCTGTTGAGCGCCACGCGGCACCCCCTTGGGTCAGGATTTAAGGTAGCCGTTAGCGGCTAAAAAACTTTCAGTGATGTTCCCGGCGGGCCCTTGAAGAGAGTCAGACTCTGCGGCCTTATCGCCCAATAGAAGGCGCTCCAGGTAACGGGCAAGCAAGTCCACTTCCAGGTTCACCCGGCGACCCGGCTGGTAAGACGCCATGATGGTTTCGCTCAGGGTGTGGGGAATGATGGTCAGTTCAAATTCGGCGCCATTCACGGCGTTCACGGTGAGGCTGGTGCCGTCGACGGTGATCGAGCCTTTGTGGGCGATGTACTTGGCCAGCTCTTTCGGGGCGCGAATGCGGAATTCCACGGCGCGGGCATTTTCGCTGCGGGCAACCACTTCGCCGACACCGTCGACGTGGCCGCTGACCAGGTGCCCGCCGAGACGGGTAGTCGGGGTCAGGGCTTTTTCCAGGTTCACCGGGCTGCCGCTCTTGAGGTCGTTCATCGCGGTGCAGTCCAGGGTTTCCCGGCTGACATCGGCGGCAAAGCCGTTGCCAGGCAATTCGATGACGGTCAGGCATACACCGCTGACGGCGATGCTGTCGCCCAGTTTGACGTCGCTCAGGTCGAGCTTGCCGGTTTCAACCAGCAGGCGTACGTCGCCGCCTTTTGGGGTCATTGCGCGGATGCTGCCGATGGATTCGATAATGCCGGTGAACATGCCGTTCTCCTGAAGACGTGGCGCAGGCCGGGAATTATACGCTCGCTGATGGCAGAGGGATGGCAGTGACTCGCCAGTCATCGCCCACAGCGCGCATTTCAGTGATCTTGAGTTGGGGGGCGTCGGTCAGTTTCTCAAGCGGCCAGTCCAGCAAAGGCCGGGCAGCGGAGCCGAGGAACTTGCCGGCGACGAATATCACGTACTCGTCCACCAGGCCTTGCTGGGCGAAGGCACCGGCCAGGCTCGGGCCGGCTTCCACCAACACTTCGTTGACGCCACGGGCCGCCAGGGCCACCAGCGCGGAACGCAGGTCGACCTGGCCGTCGACGCCCGGCACCACCAGGCACTCGGGCCCGGTGGGGTATTGGTTGTCCGGGGTCACGCAGGTGATGACCAGCGCGGGGCCGGCCTTGAAGAACGGCGCATTCAGCGGCACCCGCAGGCGGCCATCGATCAATACGCGCAGCGGCGGACGGGACATCGCCAGGGCGGTGGTTTCTTCATCCAGCCCCAGCTCGGCGGCGCGCACGGTCAGGCGAGCGCCATCGGCCAGCACCGTGTCGGCGCCGGTGAGCACCACACTGGCCTGGGCCCGCAGGCGTTGCACGGCGGCACGGGCGGCCGGGCCGGTGATCCACTGGCTTTCGCCATTGGCCATGGCGGTGCGACCGTCCAGGCTCATGGCCAACTTGACCCGCACAAACGGCAGGCCATGTTCCATGCGCTTGAGAAAGCCCGGGTTGAGCGCCCGCGCTTCGTTTTCCAGCAAGCCGCTGTACGTCTCGATCCCGGCCTGGGCCAGGCGACGCATGCCACGCCCGGCGACTTCCGGATTCGGGTCCTGCATCGCCGCGACCACGCGGGCCAAACCGGCATTCACCAGGGCATCGGCGCACGGTGGCGTATGCCCGTGGTGGCTGCACGGTTCAAGGGTCACGTAGGCCGTGGCGCCCCGGGCTTTATCGCCCGCAGCTCGCAGGGCATGGACTTCCGCATGGGGTTCGCCGGTGCGCACGTGCCAGCCTTCGCCAACAACCTGCCCGTCACGCACGATCACGCAGCCAACCCGGGGGTTGGGGTGGGTGGTGTACAGGCCCTTGCGCGCCAATTCCAGCGCACGGGCCATGTAATGAGCGTCGAGTACCGCTTGTTCTGCCGAAGGTGGATTCATTCTTTTACCGGCTCACGGGCCAGGCGGTCGATCTCTTCGCGGAACTCGTTGAGGTCCTGGAAGCGTCGATACACCGAGGCGAAACGGATATAGGCGACTTCGTCGAGCTTTTGCAGCTCGCCCATCACCAGTTCTCCAACCACCAGGGATTTGACTTCGCGCTCGCCGGTGGCGCGCAGCTTGTGCTTGATATGCACCAGCGCCGCTTCCAGCCGCTCGACACTCACCGGGCGTTTTTCCAGGGCGCGCTGCATTCCGGCGCGCAGTTTTTCTTCGTCGAAGGGCTGACGACTGCCGTCGGTCTTGATCAGACGTGGCAATACCAGTTCGGCGGTTTCGAAGGTGGTGAAACGTTCACCGCAGCCAGAGGCCAGGCATTCACGCCGGCGACGCACCTGTTCGCCCTCGGCGACCAGACGCGAGTCAATGACCTTGGTGTCGTTGGCACCGCAGAAGGGACAGTGCATGGTGGCAGGCAACAAAAAATGGGAGGGCCATGGTAGCGCATCCCTGTGGCAAGACAAGCCATAGCCTTTACGGTATATAGGCTGACTATTATGTTTCATATTTTTTAAGCCACGGATTTTGTCCCTTCTGGAGCCGTACATGCAGTTACGACCACTTGTTTTGCTCACGTTGCTCGGTTTTCTGGTCGCCTGCAGCAGCCATGCCCCAAAACCGGCGGCCCCCGTTGCCGCCCCTCAACAAGAGAAAAAAATCCCGGGTGTGGAAGAGGACCTCGGCCCGCTGCCCGCCTTCCAGCGTGAAGTCAGCGGCCAGTTGAACGGCGTACCCGCCGGTGCCGAAGTCGAACTGGCACTGCTGGTGATCGACGACCGTTCGCGCCCGCAACAACTGCTGGCCAGCAGCGTGCTGATCGGCAACAACAAGCCCTTGGCCTTCCGCCTGCGTTTCAACCCCGAAGCCTTCCCGGCAGGCGGACGCGTTGAACTGCGCGGTCGTGCCAGCCAGTCAGGCCAGTTGATCCTGCACCTGCCGCCCGTGCGTATCACCCAAGCGATCACCCAGACCACCGGCCCGCTGCAACTCGTTCCCGCACCATGACGCCACCGCTGGACCTGCAACGCGCCCTCAGCGAACTGATCGGCGACGCCCAACTGGTGCCCCACCCGCTGCCGGGCACCGCGTTGTCGCTGTGGCTGCTGGATGCCGACAACATGGACCGCGCCTTCAGCCCCGAAGAAACCCGACGCATCCTGCATGAACCGCCGTACTGGAGCTTTTGCTGGGCCAGCGGCCTGGCGCTGGCCCGGTATCTGGCGGCCAACCCTGGGTGGGTGGCAGGCAAGCGAGTGCTGGATTTCGGGGCAGGTTCGGGCGTTGCCGGGATTGCCGCGGTAAAGGCCGGAGCGCTGGAAGTGGTGGCGTGCGACCTGGATCCGCTGGCCCTGGCTGCCTGCCGGGCGAATGCGGAACTCAATGGCGTGACACTGGGTTACTCCGCAGACTTCTTCGCCGAGGCCGATCGGTTTGACCTGATACTGGTCGCCGATGTGCTGTACGACCGGGCGAACCTGCCGCTGCTGGATGAATTCCTGACTCGAGGCCGAGAAGCGCTGGTCGCCGACTCCCGCGTGCGGGACTTCCAGCACCCGGAGTATCAGCGCCTGGGCATCCTCGACGCCCTGACACTGCCGGACCTGGCCGAGCCCTGGGAGTTTCGCAAGGTGAGCCTGTACCACTCGCAGCGCGCTTGAGAGCATCGCGGGCAAGCCCGCTCCCACATTTGAAATGCATTCCCCTGTGGGAGCTGGCTTGCCTGCGATTGCGATCCTGAGACCGCCCCGCTTTCAGCCAACCCCACCAACCCTTATAGTTGCCCCATCCCCTGCTTTCTTCGAGATACCCCATGAGTGAGCCCACGCCGTACATCTTCGACGCCACCACCGCCACCTTCGACCAGGCAGTGATCCAGAATTCCTTCGAAAAACCCGTGCTGGTGGATTTCTGGGCCGAGTGGTGCGCGCCGTGCAAGGCGTTGATGCCGATGCTCGCGCAGATTGCCGAGAGTTATCAGGGAGAGTTGCTGCTGGCCAAGGTCGACTGCGATGCCGAGCCAGATGTGGTCTCGCGCTTTGGCATTCGCAGCCTGCCCACCGTGGTGCTGTTCAAGGATGGCCAGCCGGTGGATGGGTTTGCCGGTGCGCAACCCGAGTCCGCCGTGCGCGCGATGCTGGAGCCCCATGTGCAGATGCCGCCGCCAGCCGCTGCCGATCCGCTGGAGCAGGCCCAGGCGTTGTTTGCCGAAGGCCGTATCACCGACGCCGAGGCCGTGCTGGTGGCCTTGCTCGGGGAAGACAACACCAACGCCGCCGCGCTGATCCTGTACGCCCGCTGCCTCGCCGAACGCGGTGAGCTGGGTGAAGCGCAAACCGTGCTCGACGCGGTCAAGAGCGATGATCACAAGGCGGCACTGGCCGGCGCCAAGGCGCAGATTACTTTCCTGCGCCAGGCCGCCGACCTGCCGGACGCCGCGGATCTCAAGGCCCGCCTGGCGCAAAACCCGCAGGATGACGAGGCGGTGTACCAACTGGCCGTGCAACAACTGGCGCGCCAGCAATACGACGCCGCGCTGGATGGCTTGCTCAAGCTGTTCATCCGCAACCGCAGCTACAGCGACGGCCTGCCCCACAAGACGCTGTTGCAGGTATTCGAATTGCTCGGCAACGACCACCCGCTTGTCACCGTTTACCGCCGCAAGCTGTTCGCCGCGCTGTATTAAGCCTTACTCGATCCAGCTGTACAGCGGCGTATCCCCGCCGCTGCCTACCTTGACCTTGGCGCTATGGCGCAGGCGCACCAGCAGGCGCTTGCCCGCCGAGGCGCTGCCGGCCAAGCCTTCCAGTTGATCAAGCAATTCAAGGCCGTTGAGTTGCCCGGCCTTGCGCAGCAAATCCTGGGCGGCCTGCCACAGGCTCTCGTCCAGGTTACCCGGGGCCGGCGCCACCACGGGCTCGGCACTCGGGGGCTTGCTGGCCTGCAACTGCGCGCCCAGCCGGGCCCAGTCGCCGTCGTCCAGCTCCAGGGTCAAGTCCACCGGCAGGTCACCGACGGTTCCACGAATTCTCAACATCGCACTTACTCCCGCACTTTTCTGACGAGCATGCTCCCACGCGTCTTGCGCTACGCCAAGCAGGCGGTCAAACTCCTCGCAAAATTGTTATAAGATCACATAACAAAACTTTCATCTTTGTTCGGGAGTTCCACCATGCGCCGTTTGCTGCTCGCTTTGCCGTTTGCCCTGTTGCCACTGGCCATCGCCCAGGCAGCCGACGAGCACGACCATGATCACGAGCATGGCAGCCTGGGCGCCCACGAACACGGTGTCGGCCGCCTCAACGCCGTGCTCGACGGCCAGGCCCTGCAGCTGGAGCTGGACAGCCCGGCGATGAACCTGGTGGGTTTTGAACACCTCGCCACCACCCCTGCCGACAAAGCCAAGGTCGCCGCCGCCCGCAAGCAACTGGAGCAACCCTTGGTGCTGTTCAGCCTGCCCAAGGCCGCCGGTTGCGTGATCAGCACTCAGGAACTGAACAGCCCGCTGTTCGGCGACAAACCTGAAGCCGACCACGATGAGGACGATGACGACCACGCCACCGATGGCAAAGGCGCCGCCGCCCACGAACATCACCACGACCACAGCGAAATCCACGCTCACTACCAGTTCACCTGCGCCACGCCGACTGCCCTGAGCAACCTCGACCTGACCCAGGTGTTCAAGACCTTCCCCGCCACCCAGAAACTTCAGGTACAACTCATTGGCCCGAGCGGCCAGCAGGGTGTGGAAGCGACGGCCACAGCAGCCGCCCTCAAGTTCTGAGTTCATGCCCGGTTAATGTGGGAGCTGGCTTGCCTGCGACGGCATCGCCGCGGTGTTTCTGGAGCACCGCGGCGTCTGCATCGCAGGCAAGCCAGCTCCTACAGTTGATCAGTGTCATCATCCAAATCGAGCCAGACCACTGACTTCCCTATGACCCAAGCACTTATCGAACTGTCTGACCTGGGCTTCAACTGGCCGGGTCACCCACAGTTGCTGGACATCCCGACGTTTCGCCTGGAGCCGGGGGAAACCCTGTTCCTCAAGGGCCCCAGCGGCAGTGGCAAGACCACCCTGCTGGGCCTGCTGGGCGGTGTGCAAAAGCCCAGTCGCGGCAGTATTCGCCTGCTGGGCCAGGAGCTGACCGAACTCTCGGCCGGCGCCCGCGACCGCTTCCGTGTCGACCACACCGGCTACATCTTCCAGCAGTTCAACCTGCTGCCGTTTCTCTCGGTGCGCGAAAACGTCGAGTTGCCCTGCCACTTTTCCAAGCTGCGGGCGCTACGGGCAATCCAGCGCCACGGCAGCGTCGACCAGGCCGCCGCGACCTTGCTGGCCCACTTGGGCCTCAAGGACAAGAACCTGCTGGAACGCCGCGCCGACTCGCTCTCCATCGGCCAACAACAGCGGGTGGCCGCCGCCCGCGCGTTGATCGGCCAGCCGGAACTGGTGATCGCCGACGAACCGACTTCAGCCCTGGACTACGACGCCCGGGAAGCCTTCATTCAGTTGTTGTTCGCCGAATGCCGCGAAGCAGGCGCCAGCCTGTTGTTCGTCAGCCATGACCAGAGCCTGGCGCCGCTGTTCGACCGCAACCTGTCGCTGGCCGAACTCAATCGCGCCGCCACGCCCGCAGAGGTTTGAGATGTATTTGTTTCGACTAGCCATGGCCAGCCTGGCTAACCGCCGCTTTACCGCGATCCTCACCGCCTTCGCCATCGCCCTCTCGGTGTGCCTGTTGCTGGCGGTGGAGCGGGTACGCACCGAAGCCCGCGCCAGCTTCGCCAGCACCATCAGCGGTACCGACCTGATCGTCGGCGCGCGCTCCGGCTCGGTGAATTTGCTGCTGTATTCGGTGTTCCGCATCGGCAACGCCACCAACAATATTCGCTGGGACAGCTACGAACACTTCGCCGCCAACCCGCAGGTGAAATGGGCAATCCCGATTTCCCTCGGCGACTCCCACCGCGGCTACCGCGTGATGGGCACCAACGAATCCTATTTCGAACACTATCAATACGGGCGCCGGCAGAACCTCGAACTTGCCAGTGGTCGCGCCTTCGCCACCGATCCATTCGAAGTGGTGCTCGGCGCCGAAGTGGCCGATGCCCTGCATTACAAGCTGGGCGACAAGCTGGTGCTGGCCCACGGCGTGGCGGTGGTCAGTCTGGTCAAGCACGATGACAAGCCGTTCACCGTGGTCGGCATCCTCAAGCGCACCGGTACCCCGGTGGACCGCACGCTGCACATCAGCCTCGGTGGCATGGAAGCGATTCACATCGACTGGCACAACGGCGTACCCGCCCAGGGCAAAGGCCGGATCAGCGCCGACCAGGCCCGCAACATGGACCTGACGCCCCAAGCCATCACCGCGTTCATGCTCGGCTTGAACAACAAGATCTCCACCTTCGCCCTGCAACGGGAGATCAACGAATTCCGTGGCGAGCCAATGCTGGCGATCCTGCCGGGCGTGGCCCTGCAAGAGTTGTGGAGCATGATGGGCACCGCTGAAAAAGCGCTGTTCGTGATCTCGCTGTTCGTGGTGCTGACCGGCTTGATCGGCATGCTCACCGCGATCCTCACCAGCCTCAACGAGCGCCGCCGGGAAATGGCGATCCTGCGTTCGGTGGGCGCGCGGCCTTGGCATATCGCGACGTTGCTGATCTTCGAAGCCTTCGCCCTGGCGCTGTCCGGCGTGATTGCCGGTGTCGGGTTGCTGTATGTGTGCATCGCCGCGTCGCGCGGGTATTTGCAGGCCAATTACGGCCTGGACCTGCCGCTGTCATTGCCGAGCGAATATGAATGGACCCTGCTCGGCGGTATTCTCGTCGCAGCCTTGCTGATGGGCAGCGTGCCGGCCTGGCGTGCCTACCGGCAATCGTTGGCCGACGGCCTGTCGATACGTTTATGAGGAAGCTGTTGATGCGTCGCGTCGTGCTTGCGCTGTTACTGCTGGTGACCCTGCCTGCCTGGGCTGAAGACCAGCCCAAGGACCTGTCGTGGCAGGAGATGATCCCGCCGGATGCACCGCCGGAAATCCCCAACATGAAACCGCTGCACGACTTGTCGGGCATGGCTGATGCGTTGTCGGTGGAGTCTGCACCGGCCGCCAAGCAGGACCTGCCCAACGCGCCAGTCGTACAAAGCCTGGACGGTAAGCACATCCGCCTGCCGGGCTATATCGTGCCGCTGGAAGTCAGCGAGGAAGGTCGCACCACGGAGTTCCTGCTGGTGCCGTATTTCGGCGCGTGCATCCATGTACCGCCACCGCCGTCGAACCAGATCGTGCATGTCAAAAGCGAAGTCGGCGTGAAGCTCGACGAGTTGTATCAGCCGTACTGGATCGAAGGCCAGATGCAGGTCAAACCGTCCAGCAGCGAACTGGCCGACGCCGGCTACCAGATGGAGGCCGACAAGATCTACGTATACGAGTTGCAGGAATAACCCGTGATTGCGCTTTCATTGAGCTGAGTCAAAGGCTCGATCGTTATGATCTTTACCATTGGACACAAGCAATTAATAACGTCCTCTGGAGCTCCCATGAACAAGTCCCTGCTCGGCGCGTCGCTTGTCGCGCTCGCCCTCGTCGCCCCCGTTGCCCATGCTCACGAAGCCGGCGACATCCTGATTCGCGCCGGTGCTATCACCGTCAACCCGAAAGCGGACAGCAGCAGTGTCAAGGTTGACCAGGGCCCGCTGGCCGGGACCAACCTGGGCGGCAAGGCGACCATGAGCAGCGACACTCAACTGGGCTTGAACTTCGCCTACATGTTGACCAGCCACTGGGGTATCGAACTGCTGGCGGCCACGCCGTTCGAACATGATGTGAAAATCAAGAACACCGCCCTGGCGCCAGCCAACGGCAAGCTCGGCTCGCTGAAACACCTGCCGCCGACCCTGAGCGTCGTGTACTACCCGCTGGACAGCAAGTCGGTATTCCAACCGTACATCGGCGCCGGTATCAACTACACCTGGATCTACGACGAACACGTCGGCGGTCGCGCCCAAGAGGCCGGTTTCAGCAACTTCAAGGCGGAAAACTCCTGGGGTTGGGCCGCGCAGATCGGTGCGGACTACATGATCAATGACAAGTGGATGATCAACGCCCAGGCGCGCTACATCGACATCAGCACCAAGGCCACTGTGGATAACAACGCGCTGGGCCAGGGCACTCGGGCCAAGGTCAATGTGGATGTTGACCCGATGGTGTACATGGTCGGTATTGGCTACAAGTTCTAGGTTCTACCCAAGGCCCTGTTTTACAGGGCCTTTTTTGTGAGGCTTTCCATGGAGGCAAGCGCCAATCAGAGGCCAGGCACACGCCCGTGTGCTGCGAATCAGGCTTCAGCCAGGAGTTGGCGAACTTCAGCGATGACCAAGTCAATGTTGAACGGCTTTTTCAACACCGCATTGAACAAGTCCGACCGCTCCATACCAATATGAGCTTGGGCTCCGCTGATCAGGATGATGGGCAAGTGATTGACAGCCGGTAGCGCGCGGACAGCTTCGGCAAACTCCTGGCCATCCATGACCGGCATCATGAAGTCGGTGATGATCAACGCTGGCCGCTCGCGCTCCAGGACCTCGAGTCCTTTCTGGCCATTGCTCGCTTTTACGACCATGTACCCCTCATCCTCCAGCGCATAGCCGAGAATGTCAGCGATCAAATACTCGTCGTCGACGACCAGGATGGTGGTCATGTCAGTTCAACCCGAATCAGAGACTTTGGACGTTGAGCCCGGCAGCGAAGAATCATTAGAGACAGCCAATGCATTTCTTGATGCCTTCTTCAGGTCAACGCCGTTTTCATGGATTACCACTTCAAGAAGCGAAGGATCGTAGAAGCTATCTCGTACCTTAAGAATCGAAAGCATTCTTCTTAGTTCAGATTGAATCTCGAAGAAGCGCATCAGCAGCAGGTTGTCGACAATACTGGACAGGTCCGGGGTCGGAGAACTGACCTCCGAACCAAAAACGTCACGCATCTCCCACGAGGCAAACACCGTTACGCCACGGGCACGAAGCTCGCTCATCAGCGCGCTGTAGAAATCAGTGATACGTGCCGGGTTCGTCGACACTCGAGTCATGCCGCTCAAGCTGTCGATGAACAGGCGCTTGATGCCCTTTTCCTCAACCATTTTCAGCAGTCGTGCGCCGAGACCGTCGAGCAGGCCTTCTGTCGTGGGTTGCCAGGCAATACTCAGCGCACCACTTTCTTCCATACCCTTGATATCAATCCCCAGCGATTGGCCTTTGAGACGTAACCGCTGCGGGCTTTCATAAAAACCGAAATGCAGGCCCGGCGCTTCCACTGTCGACTCTGCGAGAAACCGGAGCCCCAACGTGGTTTTCCCGACGCCGGAAGGCCCCATGACGAGCGTAACGGAAGAACTGTGCAGGCCACCGCCGATGATGGCGTCCAGCGAACCGATGCCGCTGGTGATACGCGTCAGGTCGGCACTGTCAGGTAACGATGGATGGCTGTAGAGGCTTTCCAGACGCGGATAAACCACCAGGCCATCGTCGGTAATTTCACACTCGTGCAATCCGGTCAGTGCACCACTGCCGCGAGTCTTGCGCAGTTGAATACGGCGCACTGAACGGCTGCCGTGAAGCTCCTCGCCCATCTCAATCACACCATCAACCATGGTGTGCTCAGGACTGCCGTCGTCCAACCGGGAACTGGTGAGAAACAACACCGTACAACCGGCGAACGCGGCGTGGCCTTGCAGCTCGGAAATGAATTTCTTGGTGTCGATGGGCGAGTCAGCCTTGGAGCGCGCATTAAGCAAGCCGTCGACCACTAACACGGTGGCCTTCTGACGACTGATCTCACGCCGAAGCAGCTTGACCACTTCATCGAGACCGTCGTTCTCAAGGGTGTCAAACGCACTGACGAACTGAATTTCAGCTCCCACCCGGGAAACATCAAAGAAGTTCAGGGTCGAGAGGAATTGAAATAAACGGTCGTGGGACTCAGCCAGCAACGTGGCCACCAGTACACGGCCCCCGTTGCGCGCATGATTAAACCCCAGTTGATTGGCGAGGATGGTTTTACCGGATCCTGGGCGCCCCTGGATAATGTAGGAGGCACCTGCGACTAGCCCGCCCTTGAGCAGAGCATCCAGCCCTTCTATTCCGCTTTGAAGGCGATTTAGCTTTTCCACAATGCAACCCTGATGTGAACAACAGGCTCTTAAGCCGAAGGTTTACGATGCTAACTCCATTTGCGCAATCGGGCTATCCGCTCATCCAGTTCAAGGGCGGGGCAAATAGAGCGTGAACGTACTTCCCTGCCCCAGATGACTCTCGACCCTGATCTCTCCCCCCGACTGTTTGGCAAACCCCAATACCTGACTGAGCCCCAGCCCGGTTCTCTGGCCTTTGCCTTTGGTGGAGAAAAACGGTTCAAAGATTCTATCGAGGCTGAACGGAGCGATACCCGAGCCATTGTCTGTGATGGACACGGCAACGAAACGCCCCTTGATAAGGGGATAGCCATGGGACGCAGGGATAAGGTCCATCGACTCAACACGGATGACCAGCTCCCCCTTATCCATCATGGCGTCTCGGGCGTTCATGACCATATTGAGAATGGCGGCTTCGAACTGTCCTGGGTCAACGTTTACAACGCAGGGTACTGCTGTGGACTCGATGCGTACGTTGATGCCTGCCCCTACTCGCACAGCAATCGTATCGGCCATGGCCAACGTGCTTGAATTGATATCCAGCGATGCGGGATGCAGGGCTTGCCTGCCAGCGAAGCACAGCAATTGACTGGTGAAATGAGAACCACGCTCCACCGCCTCGGAAATGGCTTCCACCAGGCGCAGCCGCCGCTCTTCTGATGCTGAAGGACGCTTCAACAGATCCGCTGAAGAACGGATCACCGTCAGCAGATTGTTAAAGTCATGCGCCACTCGGCCTGTTACCCGCCCCAGCGCGTCCATCTTTTGCGGCTGAGGTAATTTTTCCTGGCTCACATCCTGAGCGGTCCCCGTCATCGCGACGGGCAGACCATCATCGGCATAACGGGGTCTCGCGCGCACGTGCAGCCAGCGAGTTTCACCGAGTGGCGTGATGACGCGGTAGTGAACGTCGTAGTCGCCACGTTGAGCGATCGAGCGATCCCACGCTTCGGCCACTCGGCGCTTGTCTTCGGCATGCACCAAGCGCTGCATGTGTTCATAACTGAACGGTATCTGTGGTTCGAGTCCGAAGTTGAGGCGGCAAGTGGCCGAGGTCTTCAGCTCACCCGTCGTCAAATCCAGGCGCCATATACCAAGCCCGGCGGTACTCAAAGCGAACTGCAGGTCGTGCGCCTCCTCATACACATCATTGTGAGGAGGCGGCGAACCATTCACCGGAGAATGTGTTGCCATGATGGGTAGGGCTCCTCTTTTAGGCTGCCCATGACGAGATGGGCGAAGTCTTCTTCTGAATGCAGACTTTTGCTTTTGCTGAACGAGCCGTAAGCACAATCAATCCCTATTGGCATGGATGACCGGGCGCACCAAAGGTTTCAAATTTTTCGTATGCCGTGCCGCCCCCCGTCTGGCCAACACGTATCAACCGAATCCGTCCGGACACCGCCGCAAAAAAGGCGCCTGTTGCAGGCGCCTTTTTTATGTTTGACCGTGTCGGTAGAACCGGTCGAGCAACGCCGGCAACCCGGCCCGCCATGCCCGTGGCTTGATGCCGAAGGTGTGGAGGATTTTCTTGCAGGCCAGCACCGCGTGTTGCGGTTCATCGGCGGCATCCGGACGGGCGGCGTGGGCCTGGGCGGTCGGCGCTTCCACGGCCAGCGGGTGGAAGTTGCGCGCTTCGGTCAGGATCGCCTGCCCCAGCGCCAGCGGGGTGGTCGCTTCGTGGCCGGCATAGTGATAAGTGCCCCACAACGGCGCGGCGCAATCGAGTTGCTTGAGCACCGAAATGATCACCCGCGCAGCATCGTCTACCGGCGTCGGGTTGCCCCGGCGGTCGTCGGCCATCAGCAGTTCGTCAGGTTTTTCGGCACGGGCCAGGAAGCGTCCGAGGGTGCCGTCGACGCTGTCATCCAGCAGCCAGCCAAAACGCAGCAGCACGTGCTGCGGACAGGTGGCGCGTACGCTCTGCTCGATGCGCCACAACGCCTGGCCCCGCAGTCCCAAGGGCACGGGTTCGTCTTTTTCGCTGTAGGCGGTGGCGCGGGAGCCATCGAACACCCGGTAGCTGGACGGTTGCAGCAAAGTGATGCTGTGGTGCTGGCACAGTTCCGCCAGGCGCTCGATCGCATATTCCTGGGCAGCCAGACGCGTTTCGCTGACCGTCTCCGCCTGGAACCAGTCGAAGTAATAGGCGAGATTGATCAAGGCATCGGGACGGGTGTCGTCGAGCAGTTGCGTGAGGCTCGCGGCATCCCAGCCGTCTTGGGGCGGACGCGGGGCGAGGAAACCGATGTCTTCCTCCGCACCGAGGCGAATCAGCGCCTGCCCGAGGGCATTCCCGCCGCCCAGTAACATAAGGCGCATTCGCATAGATTGAGCAGGCCCGGTCTGTTTGGAACGATGGTTATTATCGACAGGCTTGTGAGCCATGCCGTTGGCATTTGCCAGAATCGTTGCATTTTGCGGGTTTGTAGCGCAACCGTCACTTATAAAGTGCGGGGTTGCAAGTTGCCGGGGCTGGCCGCATAAATTGGGTATGAACCTTCCAGAATCAACGGACACGGTCTTGAACGGTTTTCACCCCGCCGTCAGCGCCTGGTTCCGCAGTACGTTCCCGTCGGTGACCACCGCCCAGGCCCGGGCGTGGCCGCTGATCCGCGAGCGACGCTCGACGCTGATTGCCGCGCCCACCGGCTCCGGCAAGACCCTGACCGCCTTTCTCGCGGTGCTGGACGACCTTGTACACCAAGGCCTGGCCAATGGCGGCCAACTGCCAGATCAGACGCTGGTGGTCTACGTCTCGCCGCTCAAGGCATTGTCCAACGATATCCAGATCAACCTGCAAAACCCGCTGGCTGGTATCACCGACCACCTGCAGCGCCTGGGCCTGCCGCCGCTGGCGATCCGCACCGCCGTGCGTACCGGCGACACCCCACAGAAAGACCGCGCCCTGATGCGCAAGCACCCGCCGCATATCCTGGTCACCACGCCAGAATCGCTTTATGTACTGCTGGGCTCGGATTCCGGCCGGCAGATGCTCGCCAGTATTCGTACGGTGATCGTCGACGAAATCCACGCCATCGCCGCTAGCAAACGCGGCAGCCACCTGGCCCTGACGCTGGAGCGCTTGCAGGGTTTGTGCAGCGAACCGCTGACCCGCATAGGCCTGTCGGCCACGCAAAAGCCCATCGAGGCGGTGTCGCGCTTTCTGGTGGGTACCGACCGGCCTTGCGAGATCGTCGACATCGGCCACGCGCGCCCACGGGATCTGGATATCGAAGTACCGCCGGTGCCACTGTCGGCGGTCATGGCCAACGACGTGTGGGAGCTGGTCTACGACCGCCTCGCCGAACTGGCCAAACAACACCGCACCACGCTGATTTTCGTCAACACTCGGCGCCTGGCCGAACGCCTGGCGCGGCACTTGAGCGAGCGCCTGGGCAAAACCGCCGTCGCCGCCCACCACGGCAGCCTCGCCAAGGAACTGCGCCTGGACGCCGAACAACGGCTCAAGGCCGGCGAGTTGCAAGTGCTGATCGCCACCGCGTCGCTGGAGCTGGGGATTGATATTGGCGATGTTGATCTGGTGTGCCAGATCAGCTCGCCCGGCTCGATCAACGGTTTCCTGCAACGGGTCGGACGCTCCGGGCATCAGGTCGGCGGCACGCCCAAAGGCCGGTTGTTCGCCACCACCCGCGACGACCTGATCGAATGCGCCGCCCTCCTCGACTGCGTGCGCCGGGGCGAGCTGGACACCTTGCTGATCCCGGTCGCGCCGCTGGATGTGCTGGCCCAGCAGATCATCGCCGAAGTCAGCTGCCAGGAATGGCAGGAACAGGCCCTGCTCGCGCTGGTCCGCCGCGCCTCACCCTACGCCGAACTGGATGAACGTCACTATCAGGCGCTGCTACAGATGCTCGCCGAGGGCTACAACGGCCGCCAGGGCATCCGCAGCGCCTACCTGCACCGCGACGCCATCACCCGCACCCTGCGCGGCCGGCGGGGCGCCAAGCTCACCGCCGTGACCAGCGGCGGCACCATCCCCGACAACGCCGACTACAGCGTGCTGCTGGAGCCGCAAAGCCTGAACATCGGCAGCGTCAACGAAGACTTCGCGGTGGAAAGCATCGCCGGGGATATTTTCCAGTTGGGCAACACGTCGTACCGAATCCTGCGGGTGGAAGCCGGCAAAGTGCGGGTCGAGGATGCCCACGGCCAACCGCCGACCATTCCGTTCTGGCTCGGTGAGGCACCGGGGCGCAGTGCCGAGTTGTCGTTTGCCGTGGCGCGCCTGCATGGGCAACTGGACGAGCTGCTGGGGGCCACGCCCGGCAAGCTGCAAACGGCGCTCGACTGGCTCACCGGCACCCTCGGTTTGAACCTGGCCAGCGCCGAACAGCTGGTGGATTACCTGGCGCGGGCGCGGCTGGCGTTGAGCGCGCTGCCGTCCCAGGACACGCTGATCATGGAGCGGTTTTTCGACGAGTCCGGCGGCACCCAATTGATCATCCACACGCCGTTCGGCAGTCGCATCAACCGCGCCTGGGGCCTGGCGTTGCGCAAGCGTTTTTGCCGCACCTTCAACTTCGAACTGCAAGCCGCCGCCAGCGAAGATGCGATCGTGTTGTCACTCTCCACCAGCCACAGCTTTGAGCTGGATGAGGTATGGCGCTACCTGAACAGCAACACCGCCGAGCATATCCTGATTCAGGCGGTTCTGGATGCACCGCTGTTCGGCGTGCGCTGGCGCTGGAATGCCGGGGTGGCCCTGGCGCTGCCGCGTTATACCGGCGGGCGCAAAGTGGCGCCGCAGATCCAGCGCATGAAGAGTGAAGACCTGATCGCCAGTGTGTTCCCGGACCAGATCGCCTGCCTGGAAAACCTCGCCGGCGAGCGGGAAGTGCCCGAGCATCCGCTGGTGGAGCAAACCCTCGATGATTGCCTGCACGAAGCCATGGACAGCGAAGGCTGGCTGGCCCTGCTGCGGCGCATGGAGCGCGGAGAGATTCGCCTGATCAGCCGCGACCTGCCGGCGCCGTCACCACTGGCGGCGGAGATTCTCAGCGCGCGCCCCTACACCTTTCTCGATGATGCACCGCTGGAAGAGCGTCGTACCCAGGCCGTGCTCAACCGCCGCTGGAGCGACCCGCAAAGCACCGACGACCTCGGTGCGCTGGACGCCGAAGCAATTGCCGGTGTGTGCGAGGAAGCCTGGCCGGCGCCCAACGGCCTGGACGAAATGCATGAAGCGTTGATGAGTCTGGCGTGCATCGCTGAATCGGAAGTTGCGCCGCAATGGGCCGAATGGCTGCAAGCCCTGGCCGACGGTGGGCGCGCCAGCCGATTGCAGGTCGGTGCCGACCAAGCCGTTTGGGTCGCCCTGGAGCGCTTGAGTTGCTTAAAGGCGATCTATCCAAATGACCTGCCGCTGCTACCCGGTTTCGATGAGCCCTGGACCTTCGATGAAGCCTTGGTGGAAGTTCTGCGGGCGCGCCTGACCGGTTTTGGCCCATTGACCCTGATCGAGATCGCCGCGCCCCTGGCCTTGCCGGTGGCAGACGTATCACAGGCACTTGCGCGGCTGGAAAGCGAAGGCTACGTACTGCGCGGCCGTTTCAGCCCCGGCGCCAGCGACGAACAATGGTGCGAACGCCACCTGCTGGCGCGCATTCACCGCTACACGGTCAAGCGCCTGCGCCGGGAAATCGAGCCGGTGGCGTTGCAGGATTTCATGCGGTTTCTGTTCGACTGGCAGCACCTGTCGGAGGGCACCCGTGGCCAGGGCAGCGCGGTGTTGCCGCAGATCGTCGCGCAGTTCGAAGGGTATGCCGCAGCCACATCGGCCTGGGACAGCGATTTGCTCAGTGCGCGGATCAAGGATTACGCGCCCCACTGGCTGGACGATTTGTGCCGCAGCGGCAAGGTGGTGTGGACACGCCTGAGCAACAAGGCTGGCGCGACGGCCTTGCGTAGCACGCCGGTGGTGCTGTTGCCCCGCAGCCAGGTGCCTTTGTGGAGCGGATTGACCGACGCGCCGGACAGCGCCGAGCTGTCGCCCAAGGCACAGAAAGTCCATCAGGCACTGCGGGAAAACGGCGCGCTGTTTTTCGATGAACTGATTCATGAAGCCCATCTGCTGCGCACCGAACTGGAAACCGCCTTGCAGGAATTGGTGGGCGCCGGGCTGGCGAACGCCGACAGCTTCGCTGGCCTGCGCGCCCTGACCACACCCGCGAGCAAACGCCAGGCCCGCAGCAGTCGGCGCGGGCGTGGCGCGTTTGTAGGCGGGATGGACGATGCCGGGCGTTGGGCCCTGGTACGGCGGGCGCCGGTGGCGGATGGCACACGTCCGGGGGCTCACTCGGCCGAGACGCTGGAGCATGTGGCGATGACCTTGCTGCGGCGATACGGCGTGGTGTTCTGGCGCCTGCTGGAGCGCGAGGCGGACTGGCTGCCCAGTTGGCGGGAATTGCTGCGCACGTTCCATCGCCTGGAAGCCCGGGGCGAAATTCGCGGTGGGCGGTTTGTGAGTGGTTTGGCGGGGGAACAGTTTGCATTGCCGGAAGCGATTCCGCTGCTGCGGGAAGTTCGGCGGCGGCCCCACGATGGAAGCTTGATTGCCGTGTGTGGGGCGGATCCGCTGAACCTGGTGGGCACATTGTTGCCGGGTGGCAAGGTGCCTGCGTTGAGCGGTAATCGGCTGGTGTATCGGGATGGATTGCCGGCGGCGGTGGGGATTGCGGGCAAGCAGCAGGTGTTGCTGGAACTGGATCCGCAGGCAGCAGGGTTGGTGCGGGAGAAGCTGATCAGGCGCTGAAGTGTGTTGCGCCTGTGACGCCCCCATCGCGGGCAAGCCCGGCTCCCACTTTTGATCGCATTCCAACTGTGGGAGCTGGCTTGCCTGCGATGAGGCCAGTACTGCCACCACAACAACTATTGGGTTCTTGGCTGCTCGGTAAGCACCACCGACGAAGGCACTTCTTCTCCCGGCTCATCCACCTGCTGCCCAACCCGCTGCGGCACCATCACCTGCTGTGGATAAGTTTGCGCGAAGTGGACGAAGGCGCAGTTATCCACAAGCTTCTTCAACCGCTGGTTAAACGCACGACTCACCGCATATTGCCCGCCCGACACCGTACGGAATTGCGCCGTCAGCACCACGCCGTTGAGGTCCATCTTGTCGACGCCAAATACCTCCAGCGGCCCTTGCAGGTTGTACTTGAGGAACACGTCGTCGCGGATCGACTGCCCCGCCTCGCGAATCAACTCCACGGCCTTGTCGACGTCGGTGTCGTAGGTGAACTGCACCGAGAAGAACGCGTAGGCGAATTGCCGCGACTGGTTGGTGACGGCCTTGATCTGCCCGAACGGCACCGAATGCACAAACCCCTTGCCGTCCCGCAGGCGCAGGGTGCGGATGGTCAGGCCCTCGACGGTACCGGCGTGGCCCGAATCGAGCACCACCCAGTCGCCGATCGACAGGGTGTCTTCGATGATGATGAACAGCCCGGTGATCACATCCTGCACCAGTTGCTGGGAGCCAAAACCAATGG
This sequence comes from Pseudomonas sp. Xaverov 83, assembly GCF_019352905.1. Lineage (NCBI taxonomy): Bacteria > Pseudomonadati > Pseudomonadota > Gammaproteobacteria > Pseudomonadales > Pseudomonadaceae > Pseudomonas > Pseudomonas sp. Xaverov 83. The sequence goes on from NZ_JAAAFU010000002.1 coordinate 266,565, forward strand.
CCAAACCCACCACCCCGGCACCCGCCAGCAGCGGTGCGACGTTGATCCCCAGGTTCGCCATGGTGGTGATCGCGCAGATCACCACCAGGATGATTTTCACCGCGTTGCGCAGCAGCGGCAGGATGGTTTTCACCCGTGTGCTGGGCTGGCGGCTGGAGCGTTTGTTGACCGGTGGCTTCAGCGCTTCCTGGATCGCGGTGTCGAGCACCACCCAGAACAGCCAGGTCACCAGCAGGATCAAACCGATGCTGCTCAGGGAATCACTGATGGCCCGGCCCACGGAATTGCGCTGGGCAAATTCAAACAGCGAAACGCCCCAGATACGCCCGAGGATTTCGATAAAGGCGATGGCCATGACGATGCGCAACAGCGCGTGCAGCAGGCTGAGGAAACGCTCTTTGTAGGCGCTGCTGCGCTGGACCGCCACCGTGCTGCGGGACTGGAACAGGTGCTGCAACACCGTGCTGAGGAACACCGTGCCGATCAGCAGGATCGTGGTGAACAGTGCGCAGCGCAGGGCTTTCTGGCTGTCGTCGCCGGCGCCGATCAGGTTGATCGCCGACACCAGCACCATCAATAGAATCGGCCAATACCACAGGCCGGAAAACACCCGCAGGGATTGCTGCACCGCCGGGTGTTTCAAGCGCTGGGCCAGGGGCCGGTTGCGGATCAAATGGGCCACCGGACGGCGCAGGCGAATCACCAGCATGCCGAAAATCACCGAGGCAAACAGCCCGGTAAAAATCGCCACGCTGGCGGTGATATTGCCCCCCAATTGGCGAGCGATCTGCGGGCTGGTCAGCGCATCGCTGAGGGCCGCAAGGAAGCCGATCAGGAACAGCGGCTTGGGGCAGTAGTCACGAATAATCTGCACCGCCGGGCGCTTGTGGCCGACATTGAACATGACGATCACGCACAGCAGGATCGAAGTTGAAAAAATACCGCTGCTGGTGGCATAGGCAAAACACAGGGCCAGCGCGCGGCCCACTGACGTGGGCAGGAAATGGCTGACGTAAAGCGTCAGTGGCAAACAGATCAAGGCGGGAATCGTGTAGGGAATCAAGTAGCCGAGCAACGCCTGGAGGCGCTGGCGCGGTGCGATATGTCGCTGCAGGCTCAGGCGCTTGACGATAAAGCGCCCGAGCAGGGTCAGCGCGGCGAAGGCGCCGATCCACACCCCGGACAACAACAGGAAATCCCCGGCCACACTCCATGAGGAACGTTCGGACGGCTGGTTGACCAGCTTGTCCACTTCATCCGCCGCCCGATCGGCCCGCAGGCGCCAGGCGTCCACCAGGCTCTGGTTGAGGTCGAGTTTGTCCTGCACATGATCGATGCTGGAGCTGATGGCGCCGAGCAGGCCGCCTTCTACCAACAGTTCCGGCGTGGCCGGGGCGGCAGGCGCTGGAGCCGCGGGGGCGGTGGCCGCTTGCAGCGCGCCGCTGCCGCAGAACAGCAGCGTGCCGAGCAGTAGCACAGTCTTTAAATTCAACAAAACACCGGGCTCCTTCAGAAGGGTCTGTAAGGAACTGACGGGTTTGACGCCCGATCGTTCCCCCCGCGCGTCGATCCGTGCGTACCAGGCAAATATCAAATGCCAATACCTGTCTTTTTCCGCACAAGCCGAACCCGGAGACTGCGCTCCTGATTGAAACCCACCGGAGTTGCAGCCATGCCCATTGCCTTGCTCGCGCTGACCCTCAGCGCTTTTGCCATCGGGACGACCGAATTCGTCATCGTTGGCCTGTTACCCACCATCGGCGCCGACCTTGGCGTCAGCCTGCCGTCCGCCGGCCTGCTGGTCAGCCTCTACGCCCTGGGCGTGGCCATCGGCGCGCCGGTGCTCACCGCCCTGACCGGCAAAGTGCCACGCAAACTGCTGCTGTTGTCGCTGATGGTGCTGTTCACCCTCGGCAACCTGCTGGCCTGGCAAGCGCCGAGTTATGAGTCCCTGGTACTGGCGCGGATCGTCACCGGCCTGGCCCACGGGGTGTTCTTCTCGATTGGCTCGACCATCGCCACCAGCCTGGTGCCCAAGGAAAAAGCCGCCAGCGCGATTGCCATCATGTTTACCGGTCTGACCGTCGCGTTGGTGACCGGTGTGCCGCTGGGGACATTTATCGGCCAGCACTTCGGCTGGCGTGAAACCTTCCTCGCCGTCTCGGCCCTGGGTCTGATCGCGTTTATCGGCAGCCTGCTCTACGTGCCGAACAACATCGCCCACAACAAACCCGCGTCGCTGTTGCAGCAACTGCAAGTTCTGAAACAGCCACGGCTGCTGCTGGTGTACGCCATGACAGCGGTCGGTTACGGCGGCTCGTTCATCGCGTTCACCTACCTGGCGCCGATTCTTCAGGATATCTCCGGGTTCAGCGCCGGCACCGTCAGCCTGGTGCTGCTGGTGTACGGTATCTCGGTGGCCGTCGGTAACATCTGGGGCGGAAAATTGGCAGACAAACGCGGACCGATCAGTGCCCTGAAAATCATCTTCGCCCTGCTCGCCGCTGTGTTGTTTGTATTGACCATGACCGCAAGCAACCCATGGCTGGCCTTGGCCACGGTGCTGGTGTGGGGCGCGGTCGCCTTCGGCAACGTGCCGGGCTTGCAGGTGTACGTGGTGCGCCAGGCGGAACATCACACGCCGAACGCGGTGGACGTGGCCTCGGGCCTGAACATCGCGGCGTTCAACCTGGGGATTGCCGGTGGCGCGTGGGCCGGTGGCTTGATCGTCGCTCACATGGGCTTGATCCACACGGCGTGGATTGGCGGTTCGGTGGTGCTGGTGGCCCTGGCGCTGACCGCCTGGAGCGGGCGTCTTGACCGGTTGGGCCCGGTGTATGCCGAGAGTTCGACCCGGGTGGTTGGCGGGCACTGATCCATCGGGATAAACACAAAGCAACTGTGGGAGCCGGGCTTGCCCGCGATGGCGGTGGATCAGTGAGATATGTCTCTGCTGACACGCCGTCATCGCGGGCAAGCCCGGCTCCCACATTGGAGTGTGGTGTTGCCCAGCGCCACACCGTCTGTAGGACCGTCGAAACTTTCTCCCGATCATCACAGTCACCCTAAAACGGAGGTCACCACACAGTTAACCCACGGGAGTCATCATGGCCGCGATTCATATCGGCATTTCCGGCTGGCGCTACACGCCCTGGCGGGGGGATTTCTACCCCGAGGGCCTGACCCAGAAGCGCGAGCTGCAGTTTGCCTCACGGGCGGTCAACAGCATCGAGATCAATGGCTCGTTCTACGCGCTGCAAACACCCAAGCGCTACGCCGAGTGGTATGGCGATACGCCTGAAGACTTTGTGTTCAGCGTCAAGGCGCCGCGCTATATCACGCATATCCTGCGGTTGCGGGAAGTACACAAGCCGATGGCGAATTTCTTCGCTTCCGGGGTGCTGGAACTCAAGGAAAAGCTCGGGCCGATCCTCTGGCAGTTCCCGCCCAGTTTCAAATTCGACCCGCCGTTGTTTGAAGCCTTTCTCGCCGAATTACCCACCACTACCCAGCAGGCCGCCGCCCTCGCCCGTGAGCATGAGCCGCGCCTGAACGGCAAGGCGAGCATGCAGGCTCACGGTAAAAGGCCGCTGCGCCATGCGGTGGAGATTCGCCATAAGAGTTTCGCCGTGCCGGAGTTTGTCGAGATGCTCGACAAGCACGGTGTGGCCCTGGTGGTGGCGGACACGGCCGGCAAGTGGCCCTATCTGGAAGATGTCACGGCGAACTTTGTCTATCTGCGGTTGCATGGGGACAAAGCGTTGTATGCCAGCGGCTATACGTCCGAAGCGATCAAGCGCTGGGGCGATCGCATCGAACGCTGGAGCCACGGCAAGCAGCCCACCGATGCACAGTTGATCGACCCGAAACACAAACCCCGCGCCCGCAAACAGCGCGAGGTGTTTTGCTACTTCGATAACGACATCAAGGTGCGTGCCCCCTTCGACGCGCGGGAATTGCTCCAGCGTTTTGGCCTGGACCAGACATTGGCCACCGAACCCGGCAAGTTGCCGGACGCGGGGGTGCTGCCATGACCCACCCGGAGCTGATGCCGATCACGCCCACCGAAACCATTACCCGCTTCAGGGTGCTGACGGTCAATACCCACAAGGGCTTCACCGCGCTCAACCGGCGCTTCATTCTGCCCGAGTTGCGTGATGCGATTCGCAGCGTGGCGGCCGATGTGGTGTTCCTCCAGGAAATCCACGGCACCCACGAGCGCCATCCCAAGCGCTACAGCAACTGGCCGAGCATGCCGCAGTACGAGTTCCTCGCCGACAGCATCTGGCCGCAATACGCCTACGGCCGCAATGCGGTATATCCCCATGGCGACCACGGCAATGCGTTGCTGTCGAAATTCCAGATCATCCGCTACGACAACCTCGACATTTCCCAGAGCGGCCACGAAAGCCGCGGGCTGCTGCATTGCGTGCTGCGCTTGCCGGGCAACGTGCAGGAGGTACATGCCATCTGCGTGCACCTCGGGCTGCGGGAAGTGCATCGCCAGCAGCAACTGCGCCTGATCGCGCAGCGGATCGCCGAGATTCCCGCCGACGCACCGGTGATTGTCGCCGGTGACTTCAACGACTGGCGCCAGCGGGCCGATCTTGCCCACTGCGGGCTGCGGGAAGTGTTCATCGAAACCCACGGCAAGCCTGCCCGTACCTTCCCGGCGCGTCTGCCGCTGCTACCGTTGGACCGCATCTATGTGCGCAACCTCAAGGTGCATCAGCCACAAGTCCTGACCAGCCGCCCGTGGTCACATTTGTCGGACCACGCGCCGTTGTCGGTGGAGATCGAGTTATGAACAGCGCCCCACTGGAAAAGGTCGCGGTGGAACATATCGCGACGGATCAACCGCCAGACGATGCCGTGGCCCGGGACCTGGATTACGGCTGGCAAAGCGGTAACCAAGTAGAGCTGCTGGAGAACGGCGAGGCCTACTTTCCCAAGGTGTTTGAGGCGATGCGCCAGGCTCAGCGGGAGATCCTGCTGGAGACCTTTATCCTGTTTGAGGACAAGGTCGGTCACGAGCTGAAAGGCATTTTGATCGAGGCGGCCCAGCGTGGCGTAAAGGTCGTCGCCAGCCTCGATGGCTTTGGTTGTGGCGAGCTGACACCGGGGTTTCTCAGCGAATTGAGCCAGGCCGGCGTGACCGTGCAGATGTTCGACCCGGCGAGCAAGACACTGGGCTTTCGCACCAATTGGTTTCGCCGCCTGCACCGCAAGATTGTGGTGGTGGACGCCAGCGTGGCGTTTATCGGCGGGATCAATTTTTCTGCGGATCACCTGGGGGATTTCGGCCCCGAAGCCAAGCAGGATTATGCGGTGCAGGTGCAAGGCTCGGCGGTGGCCGACCTGCATCATTTCGCCCTCGCACAAAGCGGCCGGCGCGTGCGTAAACGGCGCGGCTGGCGGCGCGAGCAACGACCGTCGCCATGGGCCGCGGGCGAAGGCGATGGCCTGGTGCGGCTGATTTACCGGGACAATCTGCAACACCGTACCGATATTGAAGAGGCCTACCTGCACGCGCTGCGCAAGGCCGAGCGGCGGGTGGTGATTGCCAACGCCTACTTCTTTCCCGGCTATCGTCTGCTGCGGGAAATCCGTAATGCCGCGCGGCGCGGCGTGGAGGTGCAATTGATCATGCAAGGCCAGCCGGATGTACTGCTGGCCAAGCTGGCCGCGCGCATGCTCTATGACTATTTGCTCAAGGAAGGTGTGGTGATCCACGAGTACTGCCAGCGCCCGCTGCACGGCAAGGTGGCACTGGTGGATGAGGAGTGGAGCACGGTGGGCTCGAGCAATCTCGATCCGCTGAGCCTGTCGCTGAACCTTGAGGCGAATGTGCTGATTCGTGATCGCGGGTTCAATCAGCAGTTGTTCGAGCGCCTGGAGTATTTGAGTCAGAACCACTGCAAGACCATGCCGGAAAACCGCGCGCCTCGCGGCTGGTTCTGGCGGGTGACCGTGGGTTTTTTGGTGTTCCATGTGCTGCGGCATTTTCCGTCCTGGACCGGCTGGCTGCCGGCGCATAAGCCGAGGTTGAAACCCTTCGTTCATGAGGAGCGCCCGGATCATGACCCAAGCTCGCACCGCTGAAGAAAGCGCTCAACCCGGTTTTTTTAAACGCTGGAAAAAACCACTGACGGTGGTGTTTTTCCTGGTGTTGATCGTGTTGTTCACCCTGCTCGCCCGGCGTATCGACTGGAGCGAAGTGCTCGACACCCTGGGCGACTTCAAGCTGCGCACGCTGCTCATCGCAGGTGCGCTGACCCTGTGCAGTTTCCTGGTGTATTCGTGCTTCGACCTGATCGGCCGCACCTACATCCGCCAGCCGTTGGGCTGGAAGCAAATTTTGCCGGTGGGCATCATCAGCTATGCGTTCAACCTCAACCTGAGCGCGTGGGTAGGTGGCATCGCCATGCGCTACCGCCTGTATTCCCGGCTTGGGGTGAGCAGCGGGAATATCGCGAAGATCCTCGGCTTGAGCCTGGCCACCAATTGGTTCGGCTACATGGCGATTGCCGGCGCGGTGTTCAGCAGCGGGCTGGTGACATTGCCGCCGGGGTGGAAACTCAGCAGTGGCGCGCTGCAAGGCGTCGGCGTATTGCTGGTGCTGGCGAGCCTGGGTTATCTGCTGGCCTGTCGCTTGTCGAAAAAGCGCGCGTGGTCGGTGCGCGGGATTGAAATCAGCCTGCCATCGCTGCGCATGGCGGTGTTGCAGTTGGCACTCGGCGCGCTGAACTGGTCGCTGATGGCGGCGGTGATCTTCACGCTGCTGCCCAAACAACTGGATTACCCCGTGGTGCTCGGGGTGCTGTTGATCAGCAGCATTGCCGGGGTGGTCACGCATATACCCGCAGGGCTTGGGGTGCTGGAGGCGGTGTTCATTGCCCTGCTGCAGCACGAAGCGTCCCGCGGCAGTTTGCTCGCGGGACTGATCGCTTATCGCGCGATCTACTTCATTCTGCCGCTGCTGGTGGCCCTGGTGATGTACCTCGCGGTGGAAGCCAAGGCCAAGGCGCTGCGGGTGAAGAAGACGCCTACGACTGGATGATGCTCAAGCGTTCGCCCACCACCATCTCGGTAATCCAGTCCACCAGGATCGAGGTGTAGGCCTGCTGGGACACCGGGTCACTCAGGGAGTGATCCGCACCGTCGATAATCCGGTGGGTCAGCGAGTGCGTCTGCTGGCAGGCGGCGCGGTAGCTCATGATGGTGGCGTGGGGCACATGGTCGTCGGTTTCCGATTCCACGATCAGCACATCACCGGTGAACGCCGCGCAGGCATGCAGCGCGCGATTGGTTTCGGCGTGCACAAAGGTCCCGCGATAATCCATCAAGTCGGCCTTATCGAGGTCGCGCTTGGGCTTGAGCCATTCCTGGTCGCGGTACAACGCGGGCACCCGCAGCGCCAGCCAGCGTACGGGCCTCAACGAGGTGAGGATGGCAGCCAGGTAACCGCCGTAGCTGGTGCCGACCACCGCCACCGCCGAGGTGTCGATGGCCGGATGTGACAGCAGGCGGTCATAGGCTGCGAGCAGGTCCCGCAGGTTGTCTTCGCGGGTGACGCGGGATAACGGAATGCCGTTGCCGGCGTGGCCGCGAAGGTCGAATGTGAGGCATACACAACCAAGTCCGGCGATGCCTTTGGCGCGCTCCAGGTCACGCTCCTGGCTGCCGCCCCAGCCGTGGACAAACAACACCCCCGGCACTTTCGATTTGGGACTGAGGAAAGTCCCGCTCATCTGTTCGTCGTCGATATCAATGGCAATGGTTTCGCTTCTAGCCGTCATAAGATTTGACCGTCACGTACTTGAGAAGAAAGTCGCTGTTTTCTGCCGGGCCCCGGTACACCTCGATCGCGTCAGCCGGCAGTGGCTGGTCGACGTAGGTCTCTACCGAGGAGACATAAATCGCCCGCAGCCCGGGGTTATTGACGAAGCTTTGCAACGCCGCGACTTCCGCGCTGCTGGCCCCGCCCATGCGCCAGGATTGCTCCAACACGCCGCTGCGGCGCTGGCCATCGCTATCCAGGCCTTGGGCGATGTCGTAATTGCGCCGCGAGGCGTAGAACCCGGGATAGGCCTCATCCGCCGCGCTATCGAAGGTCTGCGCCTGTTGGATAGCCAGACGTACGTCATCGGGCAGCTCGAGCTGGAGCAGGTCTTCGTAGTAGCCCTGCACCACCAACAGGTTAGAACCACCATAGACCTCTTCGCCCTGCCCGTCCCGGGTCAGGTATTGATCACCGCAGTAGCTGATGACGTGATCGCCGATAAAGCTCTGACCGACACTGTGGGTGACCACGTCGCGCAGGTCCTGCTCCAGCACAACGCCTTCGCTGAACAATTGCGCCGCGTCGGGCCGCGCGAGAATGGCGTCGAATTCATCGAGGCTGCGGATCACTTCCTGGCCGCGACCGGCACAGGCATGCACGGGCTTGAGGCGGATCGGACCGGTGTAGAGCAAGTGGGTCGCCGCTGGCCGCGCATCTTCCAGGGCGTGCACACTCAAGCCATCCAGCACCACATTGCGGATGCGCTCCGAAAACAGCGGCGACCAGCCTTCCGGGGCCACCGCATTTTTATTCAGCAAGCCGTGGCTGACAGCCTTGGTGCAGATGAAATCGTGGTCGACGTAGCCGCCCCACAAATCCTCAGGGCCTTTGACACCCAACTGCCGCGCCTGGGCCGCGCCGACCAGCGTCTGGGTAGGTAACAGATAGAGGTCGCGCCCACTGTGCAGCTCAGGGTTATAGCTGCCGCCATATTTGAGCCCGAGGACGTGCGCCAGCCAACGGGCCAGTGCGCGGTTGGTTTCCACTTCGTGCAATGGCGCGTCCGGGCGGACTGAATGCGCCACCACGATTTTTTTGCGATTTGTCGGGGTCATGTGTCCCCCTTGGCTCTGCTGCCATGTGTGTAAGGAAACGGTAGCAGGGATCAAGCCAAGGCGGCGTTTGTTTAAACGCGCGGGGAATCAATCAGTTGCGGGAAAAGCGATAGCACTTGGCCTGTTTTATTCTGCACGAAGTGATCCCGGTGTCGCGGTTTTCTGCACGATTCAGACTTGGGCCTTTGTTGGGGTTACGCCGAAACGGCTTCGGTAGTCGCTTGGCGCCAGCCCGGTGATTTTCTTGAAGGTGGCGCGGAAAGCACCGGGATCCTGGTAACCCACGGTCCAGGCGATGTGATCAATGGTGCCGTTGGTGAACTCAAGCATCTGCCGCGCCTTGCCCACTCGCAGGTGCTGGCAGTATTCGGTGGGTTTCAAACCCGTAGCGGCGCGGAACCGTCGCAGGAAGGTGCGCTCCTCAAGTCTCGCCTCTAGCGCCATGGCAGCCAACGAAACATCCACCGCACCGCTGGCCTGCAGCCAATGCTGCACCTTGAGAATCGCAGCGTCGCCATGGGCGAGGATCGGCGCAAAGTTACTCCCGCATTCACTGGCGCTGTCGCTGTGTTCGATCACCAGGAAACGCGCAGTGCTGGCAGCGATGCTCGGGCCGAGCAAACGGTCCACCAGGCGCAGGCCCAGTTCGGACCAGGCCATAAGGCCGGCGGTGGTGATCAGGTCGCCGTCGTCGACGATGGGTTTGTCGGCTTCCAGGCGAATCGCCGGATAACGGGCGGCGAATGATTTGGCCGATGTCCAGTGCGTGGTGGCGCTGCGACCGTCCAACAGGCCGCTTTCCGCCATCAGGATCGAGCCCACGCACACCCCGCCCAGAATGGTCCCGGTGCGGTGTTGCTGGCGCAGCCAATCCAGCAATTCAGCGGACGCCTGGCCTTCGGAAAAGCCGGCGATGGAGGGTGGAATCAGCAAGGCGGTCAGCCCATTCCCGCTACCGGGCTGGCTGTCGAACACACGGGTCGGCGCATGGCCTGTTTCGGCCTGCCAATGACTGATGCGCAGAGACGGCAGTTGCTCGGACTGATGCTCGGCCGCAATCCGGTTGGCGACCGCGAACAGGTCGGTCAAGCCATGCACGGCGGCCATTTGCGCACCGCTGTAGATCAGCACGCCGAGCTCGACGATCGCCATTGTCAGTTTTCCCTCTGTTATTGTCGGTGCGGCCAATCCCCAGGCGCCGCGCCAGCCAGGATACTGGACGCATCAACCCTCACAAGGAAACCAACATGGCCAAACAAGCACTCATCCTAATCGATATCCAGAACGACTACTTCCCCCAGGGCAAGTGGCCGCTTGACGGGGTGGACTCAGCGGCAGACAAGGCACAGCAAGTGCTCCAGGCGTTTCGCCAGGCGGGCGATGCGGTGATTCATGTACGTCACGAATTTACCTCCGACGATGCGCCCTTCTTCACCCCAGGTTCGGAGGGTGCGCATCTGCACCCCAAGGTGCTGAACCAGGCCGATGAGCCGGTGGTGCTCAAGCATTTCGTCAATGCGTTCCGCGAAACCAACCTGCGGGCACTGCTGGAACAACGCAGCATCACCGAGTTGGTGGTGGTGGGGAGCATGAGCCATATGTGCATCGACGGCGTGGTGCGCGCGGCGGCGGATATGGGCTACGCCATGACGGTAATCCACGATGCCTGCGCGACACGGGACCTCGAATTCAATGGCACCACCGTGCCGGCGGCCCAGGTGCATGCCGCGTTTATGTCGTCGTTGGGGTTTGCTTACGCGAGCGTGGTATCGGCGGAACAGTTCTTGTCCGCCGATTGATCGCCCCTGTTCTTACCGGGTAGCGATAATGAAAAGGCGCGGAAACGGCAGCAACACAGTGCCATCGGCCAGCGCTGGATAAGCCTTGGTGATCCGCGCCAGGTATTCGTCCAGGAAGGCGCTCTTTTCTGACTCGGTCAGAGGCGCCAGGAACGGGCGCAATGCCGAGCCTTTGAACCACTCCACCACCGCAGCAGAACCTGCCAGCGGATGGTGGTAGGTGGTGCGCCAAACATCCACCGTGGAGCAGTGTTTGCTCAGCAGTTCAAAGTAGTAGCTCGCGGTATGGCGTTCGTTATGTTTCACCGCGCCGATCTTTGTGGCCCATGGACCGTCCGCGGCAACTTCCCGCGCCAGCTTGTGGGCCGGTTCATCGAGGTTGTCGGGCGTCTGCACCGCCAGGGTGCCACCCGGCGTCAACTGACTTACCAGGTGCGGATACAGCGTGGCGTGGTCGGGCAGCCATTGCAGCGACGCATTGGCGAGGATGACGTCGAATGTTTGCGCCGGGTTCCAGGCACCGATATCAGCCAATTCAAAATTCAACGCAGGCAGGCGCTTACGGGCGTCGACCAGCATGTCATCAGAGCTGTCCATACCGGTGACCAACGCCTGCGGGAAGCGATCAGCCAGGACCTCAGTCGAGTTGCCCGGGCCGCAGCCCAGGTCGACGGCCGTGCGCACGTCGCCATCAGGGATGGCCGCGACCAGATCCCGGACGGGACGGGTGCGCTGTTGTTCGAACATCGAGTATTGCTTGGCTGACCAGGTCATTGCGGCGTTCCTTCTTCTGTGAGGAGTGTCGACAGCCTAAATCTTGTGATCCATGAGAACAAATGCCAGGATTGATCACCTCCCATACCTGAAAAGTATTCCATATGCTGGAGCTCAGGCAGCTTAAGGCCTTCGTCGCGATTGCCGAAGAAGGCTATATCACCCGCGCAGCAGAACGACTTGGCATGCAGCAACCGCCATTGACGCGCCTGTTGCAAAGTCTGGAAGCCGAGTTGGGCGTGGTGCTGATGGAGCGCCTGCCACGGGGCGTGCGTCCGACCACTGCGGGGTTGGCCTTGCTGGAAGAGGCACGACATATTTTGGCCACCGTCGATGGTGTGGCCGACATTGTGCGCCGCGCTGCCCGGGGTGAACGTGGGCGCTTGGCGATTGGCTTCACCAGCTCTGCCGCCTTGCATCCATTTGTGCCCAGCGTGTTGCGCCTGTTTCGGGAAACCTTTGTCGGTGTTTCTGTTGTTTTGGAAGAAGCTGGCACGGGTGAACTGCTGGACGCGTTACTCCATGAAAAACTCGACGCGGCATTTATCCGTTCGCCGCTGAGCGGGACGCAGGCGTTGCAGGATGAACCGGTTCTGGTGGAGCCGATGTTGCTAGCGCTGCCCACAGATCACCCGCTGGCTATCGATCCGTCGACACCGCTGCCGTTGGCGGCATTGGCCACCGAAGCCTTTGTGCTCTATCGGCGCCGGGTGGGACTTGGGTTGTATGACGCGATTCTGGTGGCGTGTCGCGAAGCAGGTTTCAGCCCGCAGGTTGTGCAAGAGGCGCCGCGCATGACGGCGACGTTGAGCCTTGTGGCTGCAGGGCTTGGGGTTTCGATTGTGCCGGCATCCATGCAGCGGTTGCGGGGGGATGGGATTGTTTATCGAGAGCTGTCGGAGTGTCGTAGCCTGGTAGCGCCGTTGCATTTGGCAACGCGGGTGGGTGATACGTCTTCAGTGCTGGAGCGGTTTCGGGAACTGGTGGTGAGCGCCGCCTCTACTGATGTTTAGCCGGTTGCCAGCCACGAAATGAAAAACCCCCGAGGCAAAAGCCATCGGGGGTTTTCTGGTGTTACGCGACAGTTCGGGTCTCAAGCGACCTTAGAACGGAATATCGTCATCAAAGCTGTCGAAGTCGGCTGCCGGCTGAGGAGCGGCCTGCTGTGGCGCTGGACGCGACTCACGCTGTGGCTGCTGGGTCGGCTGCGGACGGGACTGCTGCTGTGGACGCGGTGCCGAGTTGGACATGCCGCCCTGGCCTTGTTGGTCGCCCTGTGGACGGCCGCCCAGCAGTTGCATGGTGCCTTGCATGTCGACCACGATTTCAGTGGTGTAACGCTTGATGCCGTCTTTTTCCCACTCGCGGGTTTGCAGTTTGCCTTCGATGTAGACCTGCGAACCTTTGCGCAGGTATTCACCGGCGATCTCTGCAACCTTGCCGAACATCGACACACGGTGCCATTCGGTTTTCTCGACCTTCTGGCCGGTTTGCTTGTCGGTCCACTGTTCGCTGGTCGCCAGACTCAGGTTGGTCACGGCGTTACCGTTCGGCAAGTAGCGAACTTCGGGATCCTGGCCGCATGTACCGACCAATATGACTTTGTTAACCCCACGGGCCATAACGTTCTCCTAGGCTGGGCGCGCTGTCGGCACTGGGTTGACCAGTTGCTCGAGCGTCGCGCGATCCAATAATTCGGTGTCCAATTTGATGTAGATGGCGGCTTCTTCAGTAACAACCACAGCATCCGTAACCCCAACAACGGCCTTAAGGCGCTCGACCAGACCGGCTTCGCGGATCGCTTCGGGCGATAACGGCAAGCGCAGGCTCGTCACATAGGGAGGTTCGCGCATGGTAACAGCAAAGGCTAGCCAGAGGGCAGCCAGACCTGCGCATCCCAGGAACACAACCGACAAACCGCCATGCTGGAACATCCAGCCGCCCATGATCCCGCCCAGTGCAGAACCGAGGAACTGGCTGGTGGAATACACGCCCATCGCCGTGCCTTTGCCGCCGGCCGGTGAAACCTTACTGATCAGCGAAGGCAACGAAGCCTCCAGCAGGTTGAACGCGGTGAAGAACACCACCGTGCCGATCACCAGCGCCCGCAGGCTGTCGCCGAACTGCCAGAAGAATAGCTCAGTGAGCATCAATGTCGCGACGGCGCCCAGCAGAACTCGTTTCATTTTGCGTTTCTTCTCGCCATAGATGATGAACGGGATCATGGCGAAGAAGGAAATCAGCAGCGCAGTAAGGTATACCCACCAGTGCTGCTCCTTGGGCAACCCGGCTTTTTGCACCAGGGCCAGGGGCAAGGCGACGAAACTGCACATCAGCATCGCGTGTAATACGAAGATACCCAAATCCAGGCGCAGCAGGTCCGGGTGCTTGAGGGTGGGCAACAGCGCTTGTTTCGCGACGCCCGATTCACGGTGCTGCAGCGGCCCGGTGGAATGCGGCACCATAAAGGCAACGATCACGATGCCGAACAGTGCCATGCCACCCGTGGCCAGGAACAGGCCGTGCAAACCGAACGCGCGGGTCAGCAGCGGGCCAACCACCATTGCCACGGCGAACGAAAGACCAATGGTCATGCCGATCATGGCCATGGCCTTGGTGCGGTGTTGTTCGCGGGTCAGGTCGGAGAGCAGCGCCATGACGGCGGCGGAAATAGCGCCAGCGCCTTGCAGGACGCGTCCGGCGATCACGCCCCAGATCGAGTCGGCATTGGCCGCGAGCACACTGCCCAGGGCGAATACGATCAGGCCCAGGTAGATCACCGGCCGGCGGCCGATGCGGTCGGAAATGATCCCGAACGGAATCTGAAACAGCGCCTGGGTCAGGCCATAGGCGCCAATCGCCAGACCGATCAGGGCCGGGGTCGCTCCTGCGAGATCCATTCCATAGGTCGCCAGCACCGGCAACACCATAAACATGCCAAGCATACGGAATGCGAACACCAGGGCCAGACCGCTTGCTGCGCGGGTCTCGCTGCCACTCATGCGTTCGCTGTGGGGATCGTGCATGGATAAACCTCGTGTGAACCGGCGGCGATTCTACCAGTCCCATCGATTGAGAGGGTATATGCGGCGCTTTGCCGCGCAGCTTTCATGTAAGGCTGCACCCGGCACTTTGACAGTGTATATTCATCCAGTCTTTAGCCGTATACTCCTGCATTATTTACGCCCGCCGTGCGAGGCCATCTTGGACAAGATCCTGATTCGTGGGGCTCGAACCCACAACCTGAAGAACATCGACCTGACCCTGCCACGGGACAAACTGATCGTCATCACCGGCTTGTCCGGGTCCGGCAAGTCGTCCCTGGCGTTTGACACGCTGTACGCCGAAGGCCAGCGCCGCTACGTGGAATCCCTGTCGGCCTATGCCCGCCAGTTCCTGTCGATGATGGAAAAGCCCGACGTCGACACCATTGAAGGCCTGTCGCCCGCGATTTCCATCGAACAGAAATCAACGTCCCATAACCCGCGCTCTACCGTGGGCACCATCACCGAGATCTACGACTACCTGCGCCTGCTGTATGCCCGCGTAGGTATCCCCCGTTGCCCGGACCACGACATCCCCTTGGAAGCCCAGACCGTCAGCCAGATGGTCGACCTGGTGCTGGCCCAGCCGGAAGGTGCCAAGCTGATGCTGCTGGCACCGGTGATTCGCGAGCGCAAGGGTGAACATCTTTCCGTCTTCGAAGAACTGCGTGCGCAAGGTTTTGTTCGTGCCCGGATCAACGGCAAGCTCTATGAGCTGGACGAAGCGCCGAAGCTGGATAAGCAGAAGAAGCATTCGATTGACGTAGTGGTCGACCGCTTCAAGGTGCGTGCCGATTTGCAGCAGCGCCTGGCGGAGTCCTTCGAAACCGCATTGAAGCTGGCGGACGGTATTGCTCTGGTAGCGCCGATGGACGACGAGCCAGGGGAAGAAATCATCTTCTCCGCGCGCTTCGCCTGCCCGATCTGTGGCCATGCCATCAGCGAGCTGGAGCCGAAGCTGTTCTCCTTCAACAACCCGGCGGGCGCCTGCCCGACCTGTGATGGCCTGGGGGTTAAGCAATTCTTCGACATCAAGCGCCTGGTCAATGGTGACCTTACGCTGGCGGAGGGCGCGATACGCGGCTGGGACAGGCGTAACGTCTATTACTTCCAGATGCTGGGTTCGCTGGCCTCGCACTATAAGTTCAGCCTCGAAGTGCCCTTCAACGAACTGACGGCCGAACACCAGAAATTCATCCTGCACGGCAGCGGTTCGCAGAACGTCGACTTCAAATATTTGAACGACCGTGGCGATATCGTCAAACGCTCCCACCCGTTCGAAGGCATCGTGCCGAACCTGGAACGACGCTACCGCGAGACCGAATCCGCCAGCGTGCGCGAAGAACTGGCCAAGTTCCTCAGCACCCAGCCGTGCCCGGACTGCCGTGGCACGCGCCTGCGCCGTGAAGCGCGGCATGTGTGGGTCGGTGAGAAAACCCTGCCGGCAGTGACCAACCTGCCGATTGGGGATGCCTGCGAATACTTCGGCACACTGAAGCTGACAGGACGCCGCGGGGAGATTGCAGACAAGATCCTCAAGGAAATTCGTGAGCGGTTGCAGTTCCTGGTTAACGTGGGGTTGGACTACCTGTCACTGGACCGCAGTGCCGATACGCTTTCCGGTGGTGAGGCCCAGCGGATTCGCTTGGCCAGCCAGATTGGCGCCGGCCTGGTCGGTGTGTTGTACATCCTCGATGAGCCGTCCATTGGCTTGCATCAACGGGACAACGATCGCTTGCTGGGTACGCTGAAGCACCTTCGGGACATCGGTAATACGGTGATCGTGGTTGAGCACGATGAAGATGCCATTCGTCTTGCGGACTACGTGGTCGACATCGGCCCGGGCGCGGGTGTGCACGGTGGGCATATTGTCGCCGAGGGCACTCCGGCAGAAGTGATGGCGCATCCTGACTCGCTGACCGGCAAATACTTGTCGGGCCGTGTGAAGATCGCCGTGCCGGCCAAACGTACGCCGCGCAACAAGAAGATGGCACTGCACCTCAAAGGCGCGCGCGGCAACAACTTGCGCAATGTCGATCTGGAAATCCCGTTGGGACTGCTGACCTGCGTGACCGGTGTATCCGGTTCGGGCAAGTCGACGCTGATCAACAACACGTTGTTTCCGTTGAGCGCCACTGCACTGAACGGCGCGACGACTCTTGAAGCCGCCGCTCACGACAGCATCAAGGGTCTGGAACACCTGGATAAGGTGGTCGATATCGACCAAAGCCCGATTGGCCGCACGCCGCGTTCCAACCCGGCGACCTACACCGGGCTATTTACGCCGATTCGCGAGCTGTTCGCCGGTGTGCCGGAATCCCGCTCACGTGGCTACGGGCCTGGCCGGTTCTCGTTCAACGTCAAGGGCGGGCGCTGCGAGGCGTGCCAGGGCGATGGCTTGATCAAGGTTGAGATGCACTTCCTGCCGGACATCTACGTGCCGTGCGACGTGTGCAAGAGCAAGCGCTACAACCGCGAAACCTTGGAGATCAAGTACAAGGGCAAAAGCATTCACGAAACCCTCGAGATGACGATCGAGGAAGCCCGAGTGTTCTTTGACGCGGTACCGGCCCTGGCGCGCAAGCTGCAGACGCTGATGGATGTCGGCCTGTCGTACATCAAGCTCGGGCAGTCGGCGACCACGCTGTCGGGTGGTGAGGCGCAGCGGGTCAAGCTGTCTCGTGAGCTGTCCAAGCGTGATACCGGTAAGACCTTGTATATCCTCGATGAGCCGACCACGGGTTTGCACTTCGCGGATATTCAGCAATTGCTGGATGTGCTGCATCGCCTGCGTGACCACGGCAACACGGTGGTGGTGATCGAGCACAACCTGGATGTGATCAAGACCGCCGACTGGCTGGTGGACCTGGGGCCGGAAGGCGGCTCCAAAGGTGGGCAGATCATTGCGGTCGGCACACCGGAGCAAGTGTCGGAAATGAAGCAGTCTCACACCGGCTTCTATCTCAAGCCGCTGCTGGCCCGCGACAAGGACTGATTGTTCAGGCCCACGAAAAAGCCCCTGTCACTTACACAGTGACAGGGGCTTTTTTGTAGCCGGAGAAATCAGAACTGCGATTGCAGGTAGTTCTCCAGGCCAATCAACTTGATCAGGCCCAACTGCTTTTCCAGCCAGTAGGTGTGATCTTCTTCGGTGTCATTCAACTGCACCCGCAGGATTTCCCGCGTGACGTAGTCGTTGTGCTGCTCGCAGAGCTCAATGCCCTTGCAGAGCGCGGCACGGACCTTGTACTCAAGGCGCAAGTCGCTGGCGAGCATCTCAGGCACCGTGGTGCCGGTATCCAGGTCGTCGGGACGCATACGTGGCGTGCCTTCGAGCATCAGGATACGGCGCATCAGCGCGTCGGCGTGCTGTGCCTCTTCTTCCATTTCGTGGTTGATACGCTCGTAGAGCTCGGTAAAGCCCCAGTCTTCGTACATCCGCGAGTGAATGAAATATTGGTCACGAGCTGCCAGTTCGCCCGTCAGCAACGTGTTGAGGTAATCGATTACGTCGGGGTGACCTTGCATCGCCCTACATCTCCCTGCTTGAAAGTCTGTAGTTTGAACCATGATGACCCGGAGGTCACGGGACCAACGGCAGAAAAGTGAAGATTTCCGGTGAAAAGTAGCTGAAATAACGCAAAAACCGCCCAAATGAGGGCGGTTCTGCTTATCGTTTAGAGTTAGTTAAGCGATACACCCAGTGCAGATGCGATCCCTTCTCCATAAGCCGGATCTGCCTTGAAGAAGTACTGCAACTGGCGCTGGACCACGTCGCTGGAAACCCCTGCCATGGCGCCGGCGATGTTGTTGATCAGCAGGGCTTTCTGCCCATCATTCATCAGGCGGAACAGCGCACCGGCATGGCTGTAGTAGTCGGTGTCCTCGCGGTGATCGTAACGATCCGCCGCGCCGCTCAGGGCCAAGGCTGGCTCGGCATACTGAGGAGCCTGTTTCGGTGCATCGGCATAGCTGTTTGGCTCGTAGTTGGGAGCCGCACCACCATTGGCGCCGAATGCCATCGAGCCGTCACGCTGGTAGCTGTTGACCGGGCTGCGTGGCGCGTTCACCGGCAGGTGCTGGTGATTGGTGCCGACACGGTAGCGGTGGGCATCAGCGTAAGCGAACACGCGACCTTGCAGCATGCGGTCTGGCGACAAACCAACACCCGGAACCATGTTGCTTGGACCGAAAGCCGCCTGCTCAACTTCAGCGAAATAGTTCAGCGGGTTGCGGTTCAGCTCCAGTTCGCCGACTTCGATCAGCGGGAACTCTTTCTGCGACCAGGTCTTGGTCACGTCGAACGGGTTCTCGTAGTGAGCGTTCGCCCGGGCTTCCGTCATGATCTGGATGCACACGCGCCATTTCGGGAAGTCGCCGCGCTCGATAGCGCCGAACAGATCGCGCTGGGCGTAATCAGGGTCGGTACCTGCCAAGCGTGCAGCGTCAGCCGGCGCCAGGTTCTTGATGCCTTGCTTGGTCTTGTAGTGCCACTTCACCCAGTGACGCTCGCCTTTGGCGTTGATCAGGCTGTAGGTGTGGCTGCCGAAGCCGTGCATGTGGCGGTAGCCGTCCGGGATGCCGCGGTCCGAAAACAGGATGGTGACCTGGTGCAGCGCCTCAGGGGAGTGCGACCAGAAGTCCCACATCATCTGTGCACTTTTCAGGTTGCTTTGCGGCAGGCGCTTTTGGGTGTGGATGAAGTCCGGAAATTTCAGCGGGTCACGGATGAAGAACACCGGGGTGTTGTTGCCAACGATGTCCCAGTTGCCTTCTTCGGTATAGAACTTCAAGGCGAAACCACGTGGGTCGCGCTCAGTGTCAGCCGAACCGCGCTCGCCACCTACCGTGGAAAAGCGCAGGAAGGTCGGAGTTTGCTTACCCACCGACTCGAACAGCTTGGCGCTGGTGTACTGAGTGATATCTTGGGTGACGGTGAAGGTACCGTAGGCACCCGAGCCTTTGGCGTGTACGCGACGCTCAGGGATGTTTTCACGGTTGAAGTGGGCGAGCTTCTCGATCAGGTGAAAATCGTCGAGCAGCAATGGGCCGCGTGGGCCGGCCGAACGGGAATTCTGGTTATCGGCAACGGGGGCGCCGCTGGCGGTAGTAAGGGTTTTATTCTGGCTCATGCTCAATCTTCCTCAGGTCAGTCTTGGAACTGCCGGCTAATCGGCTTGGGGGGCAGTATTGACCAGGAAGATGACACCATCAAATTCATTAAATCATGATCTTCGATAGAAATTAACTAACGAACAATCTGAACGGATAGCTAAAAACGGATTAAATAGCCGAATGACTATCCGCTCGAGGTTATTCGAGTTTTCTAACGCGCACAAAAAACCGGGCACTAGGCCCGGTTCCTCGTTACAGACTGACGTCTTACTCAGCGGATACAGCTTCACCGCCAACTGGACGATCGATCAGCTCAACGTACGCCATAGGCGCGTTGTCACCAGCGCGGAAACCGCACTTGAGGATGCGCAGGTAGCCACCCTCACGGGTAGCGTAACGCTTGCCCAGGTCGTTGAAGAGCTTACCAACGATAGCTTTCGAACGAGTACGGTCGAAAGCCAGACGGCGGTTAGCCAGGCTGTCTGTCTTGGCCAAAGTAATCAGCGGCTCAGCAACGCGACGCAGTTCTTTAGCTTTCGGCAGTGTAGTTTTGATCAGCTCGTGCTCGAACAGCGACACCGCCATGTTCTGGAACATAGCCTTACGGTGCGAGCTGGTACGGCTCAGGTGACGACCACTTTTACGATGACGCATGGTTCATTCCTTACCAAACTCACGTTCGGTGATTACGACGATCAGGCAGTCGCCTTGTCGTCCTTCTTAAGACTTGCAGGCGGCCAGTTGTCGAGGCGCATGCCGAGGGACAGACCGCGGGAGGCCAGAACGTCCTTGATTTCAGTCAAGGATTTCTTGCCCAGGTTCGGAGTCTTCAACAGTTCTACTTCGGTGCGCTGAATCAGATCGCCGATGTAGTAAATGTTTTCCGCCTTAAGGCAGTTAGCCGAACGTACAGTCAGTTCCAGATCGTCAACCGGGCGAAGCAGGATCGGATCGATCTCGTCTTCCTGCTCGATTACCACTGGTTCGCTGTCACCTTTGAGGTCGACGAACGCAGCCAACTGCTGTTGCAGAATGGTTGCAGCGCGGCGGATAGCCTCTTCAGGATCCAGAGTACCGTTGGTTTCCAGATCAATAACCAGCTTGTCCAGGTTAGTACGCTGTTCGACACGGGCGTTTTCCACCACGTATGCGATACGGCGAACCGGGCTGAACGAAGAGTCAAGCTGCAAGCGACCAATGCTGCGGCTTTCGTCTTCATCGCTCTGACGCGAGTCGGCCGGTTCATAACCACGACCACGAGCTACGGTGAGCTTCATGTTCAGGGCGCCGTTAGACGCCAGGTTAGCGATTACGTGATCGGGATTAACGATCTCGACATCATGATCCAGCTGAATATCGGCAGCGGTAACCACCCCCGAACCCTTCTTCGACAAGGTCAGCGTAACTTCGTCACGGCCGTGCAGCTTGATAGCCAGACCTTTAAGGTTCAACAGGATTTCAATTACGTCTTCCTGTACACCTTCGATGGCGCTGTACTCGTGGAGCACACCGTCAATCTCGGCCTCGACTACTGCACAGCCGGGCATTGAGGACAACAGGATGCGGCGCAGCGCGTTGCCCAGGGTGTGGCCAAAACCACGCTCGAGAGGCTCGAGAGTGATCTTGGCGCGGGTTGGACTGACAACCTGCACATCAATGTGACGGGGTGTCAGGAACTCATTTACCGAAATCTGCATGGATGCACCTATTTTCTAGCCCTTACTTGGAGTAGAGCTCGACAATCAGGCTTTCGTTGATGTCGGCGGACAGATCACTGCGAGCAGGAACGTTCTTGAAAACGCCCGACTTCTTCTCAGTGTCTACTTCTACCCATTCTACGCGGCCACGTTGGGCACACAGATCGAGAGCTTGGACAATGCGAAGTTGATTTTTTGCTTTCTCGCGAATCGCGACCACGTCACCAGCACGAACCTGGTACGACGGGACGTTAACGGTTTGGCCGTTTACGCTGACGGATTTGTGCGATACCAGCTGACGGGATTCGGCACGAGTCGAACCAAAGCCCATACGGTATACAACGTTGTCCAGACGGCATTCGAGCAGTTGCAGCAGGTTTTCACCGGTTGCACCTTTCTTGCCAGCAGCTTCTTTGTAGTAGCCGCTGAACTGACGCTCGAGAACGCCGTAGATACGACGGACCTTCTGCTTTTCACGCAGTTGGGTGCCGTAATCGGACTGGCGACCGCGGCGTTGGCCGTGGATACCAGGTGCTGCTTCAATGTTGCACTTCGATTCGATCGCGCGCACGCCGCTCTTCAGAAAGAGATCGGTGCCTTCACGACGAGCGAGTTTGCATTTTGGACCAATGTAACGAGCCATTCTTTACAATCTCCTGGATTACACGCGGCGCTTCTTCGGCGGACGGCACCCGTTGTGCGGGATTGGCGTCACGTCGGTGATGCTGGCGATCTTATAGCCACAGCCGTTCAATGCACGGACAGCAGACTCACGACCTGGACCTGGACCTTTGACGTTAACGTCGAGGTTTTTCAGGCCATATTCCAGCGCAGCTTGACCAGCACGTTCAGCAGCTACTTGAGCAGCAAACGGGGTGGACTTGCGGGAACCGCGGAAACCCGAACCACCGGAGGTAGCCCAAGAAAGCGCGTTACCTTGACGGTCGGTGATGGTCACGATTGTGTTGTTAAAAGATGCATGGATGTGGGCGATGCCATCAACCACTGTCTTTTTAACTTTTTTACGAGGACGAGCAGCAGGTTTTGCCATGATTAATTTCCTGTCGATTCGCGTGGGCGATTACTTGCGGATCGGCTTACGCGGACCTTTACGGGTACGCGCGTTAGTCTTGGTACGCTGACCGCGTACTGGAAGACCACGACGATGACGCAGACCACGGTAGCAACCGAGGTCCATCAAACGCTTGATTTTCATGTTGATTTCGCGACGCAGGTCACCTTCAGTGGTGAACTTCGCCACTTCGCCACGCAACAGCTCAATCTGCTCGTCGCTCAGATCTTTGATCTTTGCGGCTGGGTTTACCCCAGTGTCTGCGCAAATTTTCTGCGCAGTAGTGCGACCAACACCATAGATGTAGGTCAGCGAGATAACAGTGTGCTTGTTATCTGGAATGTTAACGCCTGCAATACGGGCCATTCAGTGGGACTCCAATTGACAGCTACCTACGCCCCGGAAGCCAAGAAATAGGGCGCGAGATAATATCGCTGTAATAACAAATAATCAACCCGGCAGCGCACTAGCTGCCGGGCTTCAAGCGGATCACACTCAGCCTTGGCGCTGTTTGTGACGCGGTTCCGCGCTGCAAATTACTCGAACAACACCTTCGCGGCGAATAATCTTGCAGTTACGGCACAGCTTTTTCACCGATGCACGAACTTTCATCACCAACTCCTCGAACCTTATGGGTACTCAGCGCAACATGCCGCTGCCGTAACCCTTCAGGTTGGCTTTCTTCATCAGGGATTCGTACTGGTGCGAAACGAGGTGCGATTGTACTTGGGACATGAAGTCCATCACAACCACGACGACGATCAGCAACGAGGTCCCGCCAAGGTAGAACGGAACGTTTGCTGCAACCACCAGGAACTGGGGCAACAAGCACACGGCCGTCATATATAGAGCACCGAACATGGTCAAGCGAGTCAGAACGCCATCAATGTAGCGCGCAGACTGCTCACCTGGACGAATACCCGGAATAAAGGCACCGGACTTCTTCAGGTTTTCCGCTACGTCTTTCGGATTGAACATCAACGCCGTATAGAAGAAGCAGAAGAAAATAATCCCTGCACTAAACAGCAGAATATTCAACGGCTGACCAGGAGCGATCGACTGCGAGATGTCCTGCAACCAGCCCATACCTTCAGACTGACCGAACCAGGCACCCAACGAAGCCGGAAACAGCAAAATGCTGCTCGCGAAAATGGCAGGAATAACCCCGGCCATGTTCACTTTCAGCGGCAAGTGGCTGGTCTGCGCGGCAAAGACCTTACGGCCCTGCTGACGCTTGGCGTAGTGAACAGCAATACGACGCTGGCCACGCTCAATGAACACCACAAAACCGATAATCGCTACTGCCAACAAACCGATGGCAACCAAGGCGAAGATATTGATATCACCCTGACGTGCAGACTCGAAAGACTGCCCAATCGCTCTCGGAAGACCGGCAACGATACCTGCGAAAATCAACATCGAGATACCGTTACCAACACCACGCTCAGTAATCTGCTCACCCAGCCACATCATGAACATCGCACCAGCCACAAAAGTGGATACCGCGACGAAATGGAAGCCAAAGTCACCAGTGAACGCAACACCCTGCCCGGCCAGACCAACGGACATGCCGATAGCCTGAACCAGGGCGAGGATGACAGTGCCGTAGCGGGTGTACTGGCTTATCTTGCGACGGCCAGCTTCACCTTCCTTCTTCAACTGCTCCAGCTGCGGGCTAACGGCGGTCATCAGCTGCATGATGATCGATGCCGAGATGTACGGCATGATCCCCAGTGCAAAGATGCTCATCCGTTCCAGCGCACCGCCGGAAAACATGTTGAACAAGCTAAGAATGGTCCCCTCATTCTGTCGAAACAGGTCTGCGAGTCGGTCCGGGTTGATACCTGGAACCGGGATGTGTGCGCCTATTCGGTAGACGATAATCGCCAGGAACAGAAAACGCAGACGAGCCCAAAGTTCAGACATACCGCCTTTGCCGAGCGCTGAGAGAGCACCTTGCTTAGCCATTTATTCCTCGAACTTGCCGCCAGCTGCTTCGATAGCCGAACGCGCACCTTTGGTGGCGCCGATTCCCTTGCCGATAGTGACAGCGCGAGTCACTTCACCGGACAGCATGATTTTCACACGCTGTACGTTGACGTTGATCACGTTGGCATCTTTCAGGGTCTGCACGGTAACGATGTCGCCTTCCACTTTGGCCAGCTCGGACAGACGCACTTCTGCGCGGTCCATGGCTTTCAGGGAAACGAAACCGAACTTCGGCAGGCGACGATGCAGCGGCTGTTGACCGCCTTCAAAGCCTGGAGCGATGGTGCCACCGGAGCGGGAGGACTGACCTTTGTGGCCACGGCCACCGGTCTTACCCAAACCACTACCGATACCACGGCCCGGACGATGCTTTTCGCGACGGGAACCCGGCGCTGGACTCAGATCATTGAGTTTCATCGAATTAACCCTCGACACGCAGCATGTAGTAAGCCTTGTTGATCATCCCGCGATTCTCGGGAGTATCAAGCACTTCTACAGTGTGACCGATGCGACGCAGACCCAAACCCTTAACGCACAATTTGTGGTTAGGGATGCGGCCGGTCATGCTTTTGATCAGCGTTACTTTAACGGTAGCCATGATCAGAAGATCTCCTTAACGCTTTTGCCACGCTTGGCGGCAATGGATTCAGGAGACTGCATAGCCTTCAAACCTTTAAAAGTGGCGTGAACCACGTTTACCGGGTTAGTCGAGCCGTAGCACTTGGCCAGAACGTTCTGAACGCCAGCAACTTCGAGGACAGCACGCATAGCGCCGCCAGCGATGATACCGGTACCTTCAGAAGCAGGCTGCATGTACACCTTCGAAGCGCCGTGAGCGGACTTCATTGCGTACTGCAGAGTGGTGCCGTTCAGATCAACTTGGATCATGTTGCGACGAGCAGCTTCCATTGCCTTCTGGATCGCAGCAGGCACTTCACGTGACTTGCCACGGCCGAAGCCAACACGCCCTTTACCATCACCAACCACGGTCAACGCGGTGAAAGTGAAGATACGGCCGCCTTTAACGGTTTTGGCTACGCGGTTAACTTGAACCAGCTTCTCAATGTAGCCTTCGTCGCGCTTTTGGTCGTTATTTGACATAACTTAGAACTCCAGCCCAGCTTCACGAGCAGCATCAGCCAGCGCTTTCACGCGGCCGTGGTACTTGAAGCCAGAGCGGTCGAAAGCCACTTGCGAGACGCCAGCGGCCTTAGCACGCGTAGCGACCAGCTGGCCAACCTTAGTGGCCGCGTCGATGTTGCCAGTGGCACCATCACGCAGTTCTTTATCCAAAGTCGAGGCGCTTGCCAGGACTTTGTTGCCGTCGGCCGAGATGACCTGGGCGTAGATGTGCTGCGACGAGCGGAACACGCAGAGACGCACGACTTCGAGTTCGTGCATTTTCAGGCGTGCTTTGCGAGCGCGACGCAGTCGAGTAACTTTTTTGTCGGTCATTTGCTATGCCCTACTTCTTCTTGGCTTCTTTACGACGGACGACTTCGTCCGCGTAGCGCACACCTTTGCCTTTGTACGGCTCTGGTGGACGGAAGTCGCGGATCTCAGCGGCCACCTGACCTACCAGCTGCTTATCAATACCCTTGATCAGGATATCGGTTTGGCTTGGGGTCTCAGCGGTGATGCCTTCCGGCAGTTCGTAATCCACTGGGTGCGAGAAGCCAAGGGCCAGGTTCAGAACCGTGCCTTTTGCTTGCGCTTTGTAACCAACACCGACCAGCTGGAGCTTACGCTCGAAGCCTTGGCTTACGCCTTGGACCATGTTGTTTACCAACGCACGAGTGGTACCGGCCATTGCGCGAGTTTGTTGATCGCCATTGCGAGCAGCGAAACGCAGCTCACCAGCTTCTTCAACGATCTCAACGGACGAATGGATGTTCAGTTCCAGAGTGCCCTTGGCACCCTTCACCGAAAGCTGTTGGCCTGCGAATTTTACTTCGACACCGGCTGGCAGCTTAACGGGGTTCTTAGCGACGCGTGACATGCTTATCCCCCCTTAGAACACAGTGCAAAGAACTTCGCCGCCGACACCGGCAGCGCGCGCAGCACGATCCGTCATCACACCTTTGTTGGTGGAGACGATAGACACACCGAGACCGCCACGAACTTTTGGCAGATCATCAACGGACTTGTACTGACGCAGGCCTGGACGGCTAACGCGCTTCACTTCTTCGATGACCGGACGGCCTTCGAAGTACTTCAGCTCGATGGACAGCAGTGGTTTGATTTCGCTGCTGATCTGATAACCCGCAATGTAGCCTTCGTCTTTCAGGACTTTGGCAACAGCAACCTTCAACGTGGAAGATGGCATGCTTACGACGGACTTTTCAGCCATCTGGGCATTACGGATACGAGTTAGCATGTCCGCTAACGGGTCCTGCATACTCATGGCTAGACGCTCCTAATACAAAAAAATTAGCCTTGCGGCCATTACGTGTCGCCGAGAATCTCCGAGCACAAAACACACGGGCTCAGGCGAGCCGCGTATTTTAGACACACTCCGGAAATGAAACAAGCCCCAAAAGGGGCTTGTTCCAGATTCTAGGTCACCGGCGGTCAGTATCTTGCGATCCTGACCACCTGGACTTCGAAAGTACTTACCAGCTGGCTTTAACCAGACCTGGTACGTCACCACGCATTGCCGCTTCACGCAGTTTGTTACGGCCGAGGCCGAACTTGCGGTAAACGCCGTGTGGACGACCGGTCAGGCGGCAGCGGTTACGCATGCGCGAAGCGCTTGCGTCACGTGGCTGCTTCTGCAGAGCAACTGTAGCTTCCCAACGCGCTTCTGGACTTGCGTTCAGATCAACGATGATTGCTTTCAGTGCTGCACGCTTCTTGGCGTACTTGGCAACCGTGAGCTGACGTTTCAGCTCGCGGTTTTTCATGCTCATCTTGGCCATGGTCCTACTCCAATCAGTTGCGGAACGGGAATTTGAACGCACGCAGCAGAGCGCGGCCTTCATCATCGTTCTTGGCAGTGGTGGTCAGGGTGATGTCCAGACCGCGGAGAGCATCGATCTTGTCGTAGTCGATTTCCGGGAAGATGATCTGCTCTTTAACGCCCATGCTGTAGTTACCACGACCATCGAAGGACTTGGCATTCAGGCCGCGGAAGTCGCGGACCCGAGGCAGGGAGATCGACAGCAGACGATCCAGGAATTCGTACATACGCTCACGGCGCAGAGTCACTTTGACGCCGATCGGCCAACCTTCACGGACTTTAAAGCCAGCGATGGATTTCCGAGCGTAGGTCACAACGACTTTTTGGCCGGTGATCTTTTCCAGGTCAGCAACAGCGTGCTCGATGACTTTTTTGTCGCCGATCGCTTCGCCCAGACCCATGTTCAGGGTGATTTTGGTAACGCGCGGAACTTCCATCACGTTCGAAAGCTTAAGTTCTTCCTTAAGTTTCGGTGCGATTTCCTTCCGGTAAATCTCTTTTAGTCGTGCCATGGTCTTCTACCTAGCAGTGTTCAAGCATCAACCGCTTTTTGGGTCGACTTGAAGACACGAATTTTCTTACCTTCTTCTACTTTGAAACCAACGCGGTCAGCCTTGTTGGTTTCGCCGTTGAAGATGGCGACGTTAGAAGCGTGCAGTGGCGCTTCTTTCTCGACGATACCGCCTTGTACGCCCGACATCGGGTTAGGCTTGGTATGACGCTTGACCAGGTTCAGACCACTAACGACCAGACGGTCATCAGCAAGAACCTTCAGCACCTTACCGCGCTTACCTTTGTCTTTGCCGGCGATCACGATGATCTCGTCGTCACGACGAATCTTTTGCATGTCGGATCTCCTTACAGCACTTCTGGGGCGAGCGAGACGATCTTCATGAACTTCTCAGTACGAAGTTCACGGGTCACTGGCCCAAAGATACGGGTGCCGATCGGCTCTTGCTTGTTGTTCAGAAGAACAGCAGCGTTGCCATCAAAGCGGATAATGGAGCCATCTGCACGGCGTACGCCGTGACGAGTGCGGACTACAACAGCAGTCATCACTTGGCCTTTTTTCACTTTACCGCGAGGAATTGCTTCCTTCACGGTAACTTTGATGATGTCACCGATACCAGCGTAACGACGATGGGAGCCACCCAGCACCTTGATGCACATAACGCGGCGTGCGCCGCTGTTATCGGCCACATCGAGCATGGATTGAGTCTGAATCATATAATTTCTCCGACCCCTAGTCCTTAGACTTCCACAGCGCGTTCGAGAACATCAACCAGTGCCCAAGACTTGGTCTTGGCCAGCGGACGAGTTTCACGAATAGTGACTTTGTCGCCGATGTGGCACTGATTGGTTTCGTCGTGCGCGTGCAGCTTAGTCGAACGCTTAACGTATTTACCGTAGATCGGGTGCTTAACGCGACGCTCGATCAAAACGGTGATGGTTTTGTCCATCTTGTCGCTGACAACACGGCCAGTCAGCGTACGGACAGTCTTTTCGGCTTCAGCCATGATCACTTACCTGCCTGCTGGTTGAGCACAGTTTTCACGCGAGCAATGTCACGCTTAACTTGCGAGAGCAGATGAGACTGCCCCAACTGGCCAGTTGCTTTCTGCATACGCAGATTGAACTGGTCGCGCAGCAGGCCGAGCAGTTGCTCGTTCAGCTGCTGTGCGGATTTTTCACGAAGTTCATTCGCTTTCATCACATCACCGTCCGTTTAACAAAGGCGGTGGCGAGCGGCAGCTTTGCAGCAGCCAGGGCAAAAGCCTCACGCGCCAGCTCTTCAGTTACACCCTCGATTTCATACAGGACTTTACCTGGCTGAATCTGGGCTACCCAGTATTCCACGTTACCCTTACCTTTACCCATCCGAACCTCGAGAGGTTTTTTGGAGATCGGCTTGTCCGGGAATACACGGATCCAGATCTTGCCGCCACGTTTTACGTGACGGGTCAGTGCACGACGCGCTGACTCGATCTGACGAGCGGTGAGACGACCACGAGCTACAGACTTCAGCGCGAACTCGCCGAAGCTGACTTTGCTACCGCGCTGAGCCAGACCACGGTTGTGGCCTGTCATCTGCTTGCGGAACTTCGTACGCTTAGGTTGCAACATTTGGCGTACCCCTTACTTAGCAGCTTTTTTACGAGGCGCTGGTGCTTGTGGTTTCAGTTCTTCTTGGCGACCACCAATTACTTCGCCCTTGAAGATCCAAACCTTTACACCGATCACACCGTAAGTGGTGTGAGCTTCGTAGTTGGCATAGTCGATGTCGGCACGCAGGGTGTGCAATGGCACACGACCTTCGCGATACCATTCAGTACGTGCGATTTCAGCACCGCCGAGACGACCGCTCACTTGGATTTTGATGCCCTTGGCACCAATGCGCATGGCGTTCTGTACTGCGCGCTTCATAGCGCGACGGAACATTACGCGACGCTCCAGCTGCTGAGCTACGCTCTGCGCAACCAGCATACCGTCGAGCTCCGGCTTACGGATCTCTTCGATATTGATGTGCACAGGCACACCCATTTGCTTGGTCAGGTCCTGACGCAGCTTCTCAACATCTTCACCTTTCTTCCCGATAACGATACCTGGACGAGCGGTGTGGATGGTGATACGTGCAGTTTGAGCAGGACGATGGATATCGATACGGCTCACGGACGCGCTTTTTAGTTTGTCTTGGAGATACTCACGCACCTTCAGATCAGCGAACAAGTAGTCCGCATAAGTCCGACCGTCTGCGTACCAGACGGAGGTGTGCTCCTTGACGATTCCCAGGCGAATGCCAATGGGATGTACTTTCTGACCCATCTCTTCGACTCCGTTACTTGTCAGCAACCTTGACAGTGATATGGCAAGACCGCTTGACGATGCGATCAGCTCGGCCTTTGGCACGAGGCATGATGCGCTTCAGCGAACGCCCTTCGTTGACGAAAACGGTGCTGACCTTAAGGTCATCAACGTCTGCGCCTTCGTTGTGCTCGGCGTTGGCTACGGCCGACTCCAGCACTTTCTTGATGATCTCGGCGGCTTTCTTACTGCTGAAAGCCAACAGGTTGAGCGCTTCGCCCACCTTCTTCCCGCGGATCTGGTCGGCGACCAAGCGGGCTTTCTGGGCGGAGATTCGAGCGCCCGACAACTTAGCGGCTACTTCCATCGTTCCTTACCCCTTAACGCTTGGCTTTCTTGTCTGCCACGTGCCCACGATATGTGCGGGTACCGGCAAACTCGCCTAGTTTGTGGCCGACCATGTCTTCGTTCACGAGAACTGGAACATGTTGACGACCGTTATGCACTGCAATGGTCAGACCGACCATTTGTGGCAGGATCATCGAACGACGCGACCAGGTTTTCACCGGTTTGCGATCGTTCTTTTCCGCCGCCACTTCGATCTTCTTCAGTAGGTGAAGATCAATAAAAGGACCTTTTTTCAGAGAACGTGGCACTGTCGTATCCCTCTATTTACTTGCGACGACGGACGATCATTTTGTCGGTACGCTTATTACCACGAGTCTTCGCGCCCTTAGTCGGGAAGCCCCATGGCGATACCGGATGACGACCACCAGAGGTACGACCTTCACCACCACCGTGTGGGTGGTCAACCGGGTTCATGGCAACACCACGAACGGTTGGGCGAACGCCACGCCAGCGTTTGGCACCAGCTTTACCCAGCGAACGCAGGCTGTGCTCGGAGTTCGAGACTTCGCCCAGGGTCGCACGGCATTCAGCCAGTACTTTACGCATTTCACCAGAGCGCAGACGCAGGGTCACGTAGACACCTTCACGAGCGATCAGCTGAGCCGAAGCACCAGCGGAACGAGCGATTTGCGCGCCTTTACCCGGCTTCAATTCGATGCCGTGTACGGTGCTACCAACTGGAATGTTGCGCAGTTGCAGAGCGTTGCCCGGCTTGATCGGTGCCAAAGCACCTGCGATCAGCTGGTCACCAGCACTCACGCCTTTAGGGGCGATGATGTAGCGACGCTCGCCATCTGCGTACAGCAGCAGAGCGATGTGAGCAGTACGGTTTGGATCGTATTCGATACGCTCGACAGTGGCAGCGATGCCATCTTTGTCGTTGCGACGGAAGTCGACCAGACGATAATGCTGCTTATGGCCACCACCGATGTGACGAGTGGTAATACGACCATTGTTGTTACGACCACCAGTCTTCGATTTCTTCTCGAGCAGCGGTGCGTGAGGAGCGCCTTTATGCAGCTCCTGGTTGACCACCTTGACCACAAAACGGCGGCCAGGGGAAGTCGGTTTGCATTTAACGATTGCCATGATGCACCCCTTCCTTACTCAGCACTGCTGCTGAAATCGAGATCTTGGCCTGGCTGAAGGGAGATAACTGCCTTCTTCCAGTCATTACGCTTGCCCAGACCGCGAGCAGTGCGCTTGCTCTTACCCAGAACATTCAGGGTAGTAACACGCTCTACTTTCACGCTGAACAGGCTTTCGACGGCCTTCTTGATTTCCAGCTTGGTTGCGTCAGTTGCAACCTTGAAAACGAACTGGCCTTTCTTGTCAGCCAGAACCGTAGCCTTTTCGGAAACGTGCGGGCCAAGCAGAACTTTAAATACGCGTTCCTGGTTCATCCCAGCAGCTCCTCGAATTTCTTCACGGCCGACACGGTGATCAACACCTTGTCGTATGCGATCAGACTAACTGGATCGGAACCTTGCACGTCACGTACATCAACGTGTGGCAGGTTGCGAGCAGCCAGGTACAGGTTCTGATCAACAGCTTCAGACACGATCAGGACGTCAGTCAGGCCCATGCCGTTCAGCTTGTTCAGCAGATCTTTGGTTTTCGGCGCTTCAACAGCGAAGTCCTGAACCACGACCAGACGATCAGTACGCACGAGTTCAGCAAGGATGGAGCGCAGTGCTGCGCGGTACATCTTCTTGTTGAGCTTCTGGGTGTGATCCTGTGGACGTGCTGCGAAAGTGGTACCGCCGCCACGCCAGATTGGGCTACGGATAGTACCGGCACGAGCACGGCCAGTACCTTTCTGACGCCAAGGGCGCTTACCGCCACCACGAACGTCGGAACGGGTCTTTTGCTGCTTGCTACCTTGACGGCCGCCGGCCATGTAGGCCACGACTGCTTGGTGAACCAGCGTCTCGTTGAATTCGCCGCCAAATGTCAGTTCGGAAACTTCGATCGCTTGAGCGTCATTTACATTTAATTGCATGTCAGCTTCCCCTTAACCGCGAGCCTTGGCCGCTGGACGTACAACCAGGTTGCCGCCAGTAGCGCCAGGAACAGCACCCTTGACCAACAACAGATTGCGTTCAGCGTCGACGCGCACTACTTCGAGGGACTGCACGGTCACGCGCTCAGCGCCCATATGACCGGACATTTTTTTGCCCTTGAATACACGACCAGGAGTCTGGCACTGGCCAATAGAGCCCGGGACGCGGTGGGAAACGGAGTTACCGTGAGTGTTGTCTTGGCCACGGAAATTCCAACGCTTGATCGTACCCTGGAAGCCTTTACCTTTGGACTGACCGGTTACATCAACCAGTTGACCAGCGGCGAAGATTTCAGCGTTGATCAGATCGCCAGCCTGGTAGTCGCCGTCTTCAAGACGGAACTCCATGACAGTACGACCAGCTGCAACGTTTGCTTTAGCGAAGTGACCTGCTTGAGCAGCAGTCACACGCGAAGCACGACGCTCGCCGACAGTGACTTGCACTGCACGATAGCCATCGGTTTCTTCAGTTTTAAACTGGGTGACGCGATTCGGTTCGATCTCAATGACCGTGACCGGAATGGAGACACCTTCTTCGGTGAAAATACGGGTCATACCGCATTTACGACCGACTACACCAATAGTCATGTTGTAAACCTCATGAGTGTACGGGGCTTTCACCCGCTATGGCCGCCCATTTCAGAGCGTTACACGACTAAGACCCAAGTCTTAGCCGAGGCTGATCTGTACTTCCACACCGGCCGCCAGATCAAGCTTCATAAGTGCATCAACGGTTTTATCCGTTGGCAGGACGATGTCCAGCACGCGCTTATGAGTACGGATCTCGTACTGGTCACGCGCGTCTTTGTTGACGTGCGGGGAGACCAGAACGGTGAACCGCTCTTTACGGGTAGGCAGTGGAATTGGACCACGCACTTGAGCACCAGTACGTTTCGCGGTTTCCACGATTTCCTGGGTGGATTGGTCGATCAGTTTGTGGTCAAAAGCCTTCAACCTGATACGAATTTGCTGATTTGCCATTGGATTTCAGACTCCGGCTGCTATTCCCAGCGAGCGCAACACGCCCGTTAAAAGGAGGCGCAATTCTATAGACGCCCCATATGGGTGTCAACTCAATAAAAAAGCCCCCGCTGAGCGGGGGCTTTTTCAAGTCATCACTTATTAAGCGATGATTTTGGCTACGACGCCAGCGCCGACGGTACGACCGCCTTCACGAATAGCGAAACGCAGACCATCTTCCATTGCGATGGTTTTGATCAGGGTGACAACCATTTTGATGTTGTCGCCTGGCATTACCATTTCAACGCCTTCCGGCAGTTCGCAGTTACCGGTCACGTCAGTGGTCCGGAAGTAGAACTGTGGACGGTAGCCTTTGAAGAACGGAGTGTGACGGCCGCCTTCTTCTTTGCTCAACACGTACACTTCAGCTTCGAAGGTAGTGTGCGGCTTAACCGAACCTGGCTTGACCAGAACCTGGCCACGCTCAACGTCGTCACGCTTGGTACCACGCAGCAGAACGCCGCAGTTCTCGCCTGCACGACCTTCGTCGAGCAGTTTACGGAACATTTCAACACCGGTGCAGGTGGTGACGGTAGTGTCACGCAGACCAACGATTTCCAGTGGATCTTGAACCTTAACGATACCGCGCTCGATACGGCCAGTTACAACAGTACCACGACCGGAGATCGAGAATACGTCTTCGATTGGCATCAGGAACGGCTTGTCGATAACACGAACTGGATCTGGGATGTAGCTGTCCAGAGTCTCAACCAGTTTACGAACGGCAGTGGTGCCCATTTCGTTGTCGTCAAGACCGTCCAGAGCCATACGAGCAGAACCGATGATGATCGGAGTGTCGTCGCCCGGGAAGTCGTAAGTGCTCAGCAGATCGCGCACTTCCATCTCAACCAGTTCCAGCAGCTCAGCGTCGTCTACCAGGTCAGCCTTGTTCAGGAAGACCACGATGTACGGAACGCCTACCTGACGGGACAGCAGGATGTGTTCACGGGTTTGTGGCATCGGACCATCAGCGGCCGAGCAAACCAGGATCGCGCCGTCCATCTGGGCAGCACCGGTGATCATGTTCTTCACATAGTCAGCGTGACCTGGGCAGTCAACGTGAGCGTAGTGACGGATCAGCGAGTTGTATTCAACGTGCGCGGTGTTGATGGTGATACCACGAGCTTTTTCTTCTGGTGCGCTGTCGATCTTGTCGAAGTCAACACGAGCCGAACCGAAAACTTCGGAGCAGACGCGAGTCAGAGCAGCGGTCAGAGTGGTTTTACCGTGGTCAACGTGGCCGATAGTGCCAACGTTTACGTGCGGTAGGGAACGATCAAATTTTTCTTTAGCCACGACAATTAACTCCTTGCCTAAAGGACTGAATCAGCCTTGTTTTTTGGATACAGTTTCAGCGATGTGCGCCGGAGCTGTGTTGTATTTTTTGAATTCCATAGAGTAGCTTGCGCGACCCTGAGACATGGAACGAACGTCGGTCGCATAACCGAACATCTCGCCCAACGGAACCTCGGCACGAATCACTTTGCCGGAAACCGTATCTTCCATACCCAAGATCATGCCGCGACGACGGTTAAGGTCGCCCATCACGTCACCCATGTAGTCTTCAGGCGTAACGACTTCTACTGCCATGATTGGCTCAAGCAACTCACCACCGCCCTTCTGGGCCAGTTGCTTGGTAGCCATGGAAGCAGCCACCTTAAACGCCATCTCGTTGGAGTCGACGTCGTGGTAAGAACCGTCAAAA
The DNA here is from genome assembly GCF_019352905.1 of Pseudomonas sp. Xaverov 83. Classification (NCBI taxonomy): domain Bacteria; kingdom Pseudomonadati; phylum Pseudomonadota; class Gammaproteobacteria; order Pseudomonadales; family Pseudomonadaceae; genus Pseudomonas; species Pseudomonas sp. Xaverov 83. Next base: position 301,909 of record NZ_JAAAFU010000002.1, read on the forward strand.
ACGGTCGCCTTCAGGCCGATGAGCGGATAGCCGGCAACAACACCGTTCTTCATCTGCTCTTCGATACCCTTCTGGATAGCCGGGATGTATTCCTTAGGAACAACACCGCCCACTACTTCGTTCACGAATTGCAGACCTTCCTGACCTTCATCAGCAGGAGCAAAACGGATCCAGCAATGGCCGAACTGGCCACGACCGCCGGATTGACGAACGAATTTGCCTTCGATTTCGCAGTTCTTCGTGATGCGCTCACGATAGGAAACCTGAGGCTTACCGATGTTGGCTTCGACGTTGAACTCACGGCGCATCCGGTCAACCAGGATGTCCAGGTGAAGCTCGCCCATGCCGGAGATGATCGTTTGACCAGTCTCTTCATCAGTCTTGACGCGGAAAGATGGATCTTCCTGAGCAAGTTTGCCCAGAGCGATACCCATTTTTTCCTGGTCATCCTTGGTCTTAGGCTCAACGGCAACCGAAATAACCGGCTCCGGGAAGTCCATGCGAACCAGGATGATTGGCTTGTCAGCGTTGCACAAGGTCTCACCAGTGGTGACGTCCTTCATGCCGATCAAGGCCGCGATGTCACCAGCGCGTACTTCCTTGATCTCTTCACGGGCGTTTGCGTGCATTTGCACCATACGACCCACGCGCTCTTTCTTGCCTTTAACCGAGTTGATCACGCCGTCGCCGGAGTTCAACACGCCCGAGTAAACACGGACGAAGGTCAAGGTACCCACGAATGGGTCAGTGGCAATTTTAAATGCCAGAGCGGAGAACGGTTCTGCGTCGTCTGCATGACGCTCCAGCTCGATAGTCTCGTCATCAGGGTCAGTACCCTTGATGGCAGGAATATCCACTGGTGCCGGCAGGTAGTCGATCACAGCATCGAGAACCAGGGGAACGCCCTTATTCTTGAACGAGGAACCGCAAACAGCCAAGACGATCTCACCAGCGATAGTACGCTGACGCAGAGCGGCCTTGATTTCCGCGTTGGTGAGTTCTTCACCTTCGAGGTACTTGTTCATCAGCTCTTCGCTGGCTTCGGCCGCAGCCTCAACCATGTTGTTGCGCCACTCGTCAGCCAATTCCTGCAGTTCAGCAGGGATAGCTTCGCGACGAGGAACCATACCCTTGTCAGCATCGTTCCAATAAACAGCTTCCATAGTCAGCAGATCGATCTGCCCCTGGAAGTTGTCTTCGGAACCGATAGCCAATTGGATTGGCACCGGGGTGTGACCCAGACGCTGCTTGATCTGACCGATCACGCGCAGGAAGTTTGCACCAGCACGGTCCATCTTGTTTACGTAAACAAGACGTGGAACGCCGTACTTGTTGGCCTGACGCCATACGGTTTCCGACTGAGGCTCAACACCCGAGGTACCGCAGAACACAACGACAGCGCCGTCGAGTACGCGCAGGGAACGTTCAACTTCAATGGTGAAGTCTACGTGGCCCGGGGTATCGATTACGTTGAAGCGGTGTTCGTCTTTGTACTGCTTCTCGGAACCTTTCCAGAAGGCGGTAATAGCAGCAGAAGTAATGGTAATACCACGCTCCTGCTCCTGAACCATCCAGTCTGTGGTCGCGGCGCCATCATGCACCTCGCCCATCTTGTGACTTTTGCCGGTGTAAAAAAGGACGCGCTCGGTGGTGGTGGTTTTACCAGCATCCACGTGAGCGACGATACCGATGTTACGGTAGCGACTAATCGGAGTAGTACGAGCCATAAAGCCCTCGCAAAATTAGTGAAGCTAGAATTAGAAGCGGTAGTGCGAGAAAGCTTTGTTGGCTTCAGCCATACGGTGCACGTCTTCACGCTTCTTAACAGCAGCACCTTTACCTTCAGCAGCGTCCAACAGTTCGCCAGCCAAACGCAGGGCCATAGACTTCTCGCCGCGCTTACGGGCGAAGTCTACCAACCAGCGCATTGCCAAAGCGTTACGACGGGACGGGCGAACTTCAACCGGAACCTGGTAAGTAGCACCGCCTACACGGCGCGACTTCACTTCGACCAGCGGAGCGATGGCGTCGAGAGCTTTCTCGAAGATTTCCAGGGGGTCGCTGTTCTTGCGTTCTTTAACCTTTTCCAGCGCGCCATAAACGATACGCTCGGCAACGGCTTTCTTGCCGCTTTCCATCACGTGGTTCATGAACTTGGCCAGAATTTGGCTTCCGTATTTTGGATCGTCAAGCACTTCGCGCTTGGCTGCTACGCGTCTTCTTGGCATGGATAAGCCCTCAAACGGTCTTCAGGTTCGCTCGGAATCGGTGCCCTTTCGGGACGCCTCCGACCTTACTCTTATCGACTCAGAAAATAAGATGATTCAGTTTTACAAAAAGCCGCTACTACTTAGGCTTCTTGGTACCGTACTTCGAACGACCCTGGTTACGACCTTTAACGCCGGAAGTATCCAAGGAGCCGCGTACGGTGTGGTAACGAACACCTGGCAAGTCTTTTACACGACCGCCGCGGATCAGTACCACGCTGTGCTCTTGCAGGTTGTGGCCTTCACCGCCGATGTACGAGGAAACCTCGAAACCGTTGGTCAGGCGCACACGGCATACTTTACGCAGTGCCGAGTTAGGTTTTTTCGGCGTAGTGGTATACACGCGAGTGCATACGCCACGACGTTGCGGGCAGTTCTGCAGCGCAGGCACGTCGGATTTCTCGACGATACGCTTACGCGGCTGACGTACCAGCTGGTTGATAGTTGCCATCTACTAGCTCCACTGTTGTCTTGCGACGCTATTGTCTTGCAAGAAAAGCAAAATGGCAGGAACGAATTCCCGCCAAATTTAGGGGTACAAGAGTCTAAAGAGGATCTTGTCCCCAGTCAAGGCAAGGCCCCGACCTCCCCCTCCATCGAACCGGGACAAATCTGTCTCGATCCGACGAACGGGGCTGCCAGGGCCCGGTCTTATTTACCGCAGAACTCAGTTACCGCTTGAGTTCAGTGCTTCGGTCAGTGCAGCTTCCACTTCACTGGCGCTCACGCGCAGCGGCTTGTCGAGTTCACGGCGGCGCTTACGCTCGCTGTGGTAGGCCAAGCCGGTACCGGCTGGGATCAGTCGACCCACAACCACGTTTTCTTTCAGGCCGCGCAAGTAGTCGCGCTTGCCGGTTACCGCTGCTTCGGTCAGTACGCGAGTGGTCTCCTGGAAGGAGGCCGCCGAGATGAACGACTCAGTGGACAACGACGCCTTGGTGATACCCAGCAACACACGAGTGAACTTGGAAACGAATTTCTCGTCGTTCGCCAGGCGCTCGTTCTCTACCAGTACGTGAGTCAGTTCCATCTGGTCGCCCTTGATGAAACTCGAATCGCCGGATTCAGCGATTTCAACTTTACGCAGCATCTGACGCAGGATGGTCTCGATGTGCTTATCGTTGATCTTCACGCCTTGCAGACGGTAAACGTCCTGGATCTCGTTAACGATGTACTTGGCCAGCGCACTCACACCCAGCAGACGCAGGATGTCGTGTGGATCGCTCGGGCCGTCGGAGATAACTTCGCCGCGGTTTACCTGTTCGCCTTCGAAAACGTTCAGGTGACGCCACTTCGGAATCAGCTCTTCGTACGGATCGCTACCGTCGTTCGGGGTAATGACCAGACGGCGCTTGCCTTTGGTCTCTTTACCGAACGCGATGGTGCCGCTGACTTCAGCCAGAATCGACGCTTCTTTCGGACGACGAGCTTCGAACAAGTCGGCAACACGCGGCAGACCACCGGTGATGTCACGGGTCTTCGAAGTTTCTTGCGGGATACGAGCGATAACATCACCGATCGCGATCTTCGCACCATCCGCAACACCGACCAGGGCGTTGGCTGGCAGGAAGTACTGAGCGATAACGTCAGTGCCTGGCAGCAACAGATCCTTGCCGTTGTCATCAACCATCTTCACAGCAGGACGGATATCTTTGCCTGCAGCTGGACGGTCTTTGGCGTCGAGTACTTCAATGTTGGTCATACCGGTCAATTCGTCAGTCTGACGCTTGATCGTGATGCCTTCTTCCATGCCCACGTAGGTCACGGTACCTTTCATTTCGGTAACGATTGGGTGAGTGTGCGGATCCCACTTGGCCACGATTGCGCCAGCGTCGACCTTGTCACCTTCTTTAACCGAAATCACAGCACCGTACGGCAGCTTGTAACGCTCACGCTCACGACCGTAGTCATCAGCGATTGCCAGCTCACCGGAACGAGACACAGCTACCAGGTGACCATCCACTCGCTCAACGTGCTTCAGGTTGTGCAGACGGACGGTACCGCCATTCTTCACCTGAACGCTGTCGGCTGCGGAGGTCCGGCTTGCCGCACCACCGATGTGGAACGTACGCATGGTCAGCTGGGTACCCGGCTCACCGATGGACTGGGCAGCGATAACGCCGACCGCTTCACCGATGTTCACCTGGTGACCACGAGCCAAGTCACGGCCGTAGCACTTGGCGCAAATGCCGTAGCGGGTTTCGCAGCTGATCGGCGAGCGAACAATCACTTCGTCGATGCTGTTGAGTTCGATGAACTCGACCCACTTCTCGTCTACCAGAGTGCCGGCAGGAACGATGATTTCCTCGGTACCCGGCTTGAATACGTCACGGGCGATTACTCGACCCAGTACGCGCTCACCCAAAGGCTCTACAACGTCGCCGCCTTCGATGTGCGGAGTCATCAGCAAACCGTGCTCGGTACCGCAGTCAACTTCAGTCACAACCAAGTCTTGTGCAACGTCTACCAGACGACGAGTCAGGTAACCGGAGTTAGCGGTTTTCAACGCGGTATCCGCCAGACCTTTACGAGCACCGTGAGTCGAGATGAAGTACTGAAGTACGCTCAAACCTTCACGGAAGTTCGCAGTAATCGGCGTTTCGATGATGGAACCGTCCGGCTTGGCCATCAGGCCACGCATACCGGCGAGCTGACGGATCTGCGCAGCAGAACCCCGTGCGCCCGAGTCGGCCATCATGTACATCGAGTTGAACGACTCTTGATCGACTTCTACGCCATGACGGTCGATAACGCGCTCTTTCGAGAGGTTCGACATCATCGCCTTCGACACTTCGTCGTTGGCCTTGGACCAAAGGTCGATCACTTTGTTGTACTTCTCGCCCTGGGTTACCAGGCCGGAGGCGTACTGGCTTTCGATCTCTTTCACTTCATCGGTAGCAGCACCAATGATGGCGGCTTTCTCGTCCGGGATAACGAAGTCGTTAACACCGATGGAAACGCCGGAAATGGTCGAATAAGCAAAACCGGTGTACATCAACTGGTCAGCGAAGATAACGGTCTCTTTCAAACCAACCACGCGGTAGCACTGGTTGATCAGCTTGGAGATCGCCTTTTTCTTCATTGGCTGGTTGACCACGTCGTACGACAGGCCTGGTGGAACAACCTGGAACAACAGCGCACGGCCGACAGTGGTGTCGACGATACGGGTGTTCTTGACGCTGCCACCGTCACGATCGTTAATGGTTTCGTGGATGCGGACTTTAACCTTGGCGTGCAGTGCGGCTTCGCCGGCACGGAACACACGGTCAACTTCCTGCAGATCCGCGAACACACGACCTTCGCCCTTGGCGTTGATCGCTTCACGAGTCATGTAGTACAGACCCAATACAACGTCCTGCGACGGAACGATGATTGGCTCACCGTTGGCTGGCGACAGAATGTTGTTGGTCGACATCATCAACGCACGCGCTTCCAGCTGGGCTTCCAGCGTCAGCGGTACGTGCACGGCCATTTGGTCGCCGTCGAAGTCGGCGTTGTACGCAGCACAGACCAGAGGGTGCAGCTGGATAGCCTTACCTTCGATCAGTACCGGTTCAAACGCCTGGATACCCAGACGGTGAAGGGTCGGTGCACGGTTGAGGAGAACCGGGTGTTCACGGATCACTTCAGCGAGAACGTCCCAAACCTCTGGCAGTTCGCGCTCGACCATTTTCTTGGCGGCCTTGATGGTGGTCGCGAGACCACGCATTTCCAGCTTGCCGAAAATGAACGGTTTGAACAGCTCGAGAGCCATCTTCTTCGGCAGACCGCACTGGTGCAGACGCAGGGTCGGGCCTACGGTAATTACCGAACGACCGGAGTAGTCAACACGCTTACCGAGCAAGTTCTGACGGAAACGACCCTGCTTACCCTTGATCATGTCAGCCAGGGATTTCAGAGGACGCTTGTTCGAACCGGTGATAGCGCGGCCACGACGACCGTTGTCGAGCAGGGCATCGACAGCTTCTTGCAACATACGCTTTTCGTTGCGCACGATGATGTCCGGAGCGGACAGGTCGAGCAGACGCTTCAAGCGGTTGTTACGGTTGATCACGCGACGGTACAGGTCGTTGAGGTCGGAAGTCGCGAAGCGACCGCCATCCAACGGTACCAGCGGACGCAGGTCTGGCGGCAGAACCGGCAGAACGGTCAGCACCATCCACTCTGGCAAGTTGCCGGAGCCCTGGAAGGCTTCCATCAACTTCAGACGCTTGGACAGCTTCTTGATCTTGGTTTCGGAGTTGGTTTGCGGAATTTCTTCACGCAGACGGCCAATCTCGTGTTCCAGGTCGATAGCGTGCAGCAGTTCGCGGACAGCTTCGGCACCCATGCGGGCATCGAAATCGTCGCCGAACTCTTCCAGCGCTTCGAAATACTGCTCGTCGTTCAGCAGCTGACCTTTTTCAAGGGTGGTCATGCCTGGATCGATAACGACATAGCTCTCGAAGTAGAGAACGCGCTCGATATCACGCAGGGTCATGTCCATCAGCAAGCCGATACGGGACGGCAGTGATTTCAGGAACCAGATGTGGGCAACCGGCGAAGCCAGCTCGATGTGCGCCATGCGCTCACGGCGAACCTTGGCCAGTGCAACTTCAACGCCGCACTTCTCGCAGATCACACCACGGTGCTTCAAGCGCTTGTACTTACCGCACAGGCACTCGTAATCCTTTACCGGGCCAAAGATCTTGGCGCAGAACAGGCCGTCACGCTCTGGTTTGAACGTACGGTAGTTGATGGTTTCCGGCTTTTTAACTTCACCGAACGACCACGAACGGATCATCTCAGGCGATGCCAACCCAATACGGATGGCGTCGAACTCTTCGACTTGACCCTGGTTTTTCAGCAAATTCAGTAGGTCTTTCAAGGCCTTTCCTCCTGGCGGAGCAGAGAGCGGGCTAAACAGCCCCGCTCTCGATTCGCGTCACGTGTTATTCGGTTTCCAGATCGATATCGATGCCGAGGGAACGAATTTCTTTGATCAACACGTTGAAAGACTCGGGCATGCCCGGCTCCATACGGTGATCGCCGTCCACGATGTTTTTGTACATCTTGGTCCGACCGTTCACATCGTCCGACTTCACTGTGAGCATTTCTTGCAGAGTGTAAGCAGCACCGTATGCTTCCAGTGCCCAGACCTCCATCTCCCCGAAACGCTGACCACCGAACTGAGCCTTACCACCCAGCGGCTGCTGGGTAACCAGGCTGTACGAACCGGTAGAACGAGCGTGCATCTTGTCGTCTACCAAGTGGTTCAGCTTCAGCATGTACATGTAGCCAACAGTAACCGGGCGCTCAAACTTGTTGCCGGTACGGCCGTCGAACAGCTGCATCTGGCCGCTTTCTGGCAGGTCTGCCAGTTTCAGCATGGCCTTGATTTCGCTTTCCTTGGCACCGTCGAACACCGGGGTAGCCATTGGAACGCCGCCGCGCAGGTTCTTCGCCAGGTCCAGGATTTCCTGGTCGGAGAAGGTATCCAGCTCTTCGTTGCGACCGCCGATCTCGTTGTAGATCTCGTGCAGGAACTTGCGCAGGTCAGCAACCTTGCGCTGCTCTTCGATCATACGGTTGATCTTCTCTCCCAGACCTTTAGCCGCGAGGCCAAGGTGGGTTTCAAGGATCTGACCAACGTTCATACGCGAAGGTACGCCCAACGGGTTGAGGACGACGTCGACCGGGGTGCCATTGGCATCGTGCGGCATGTCTTCAACCGGCATGATCACGGAGACCACACCTTTGTTACCGTGACGACCGGCCATCTTGTCGCCCGGCTGGATGCGGCGACGGATTGCCAGGTAAACCTTGACGATTTTCAGCACGCCTGGAGCCAGGTCATCGCCCTGCTGCAGTTTGCGCTTCTTGTCTTCGAACTTGTCGTCCAGCAGACGGCGGCGATCAACGATATAGGCCTGGGCCTTTTCGAGCTGCTCGTTCAGAGCGTCTTCAGCCATGCGCAGTTTGAACCACTGGCCGTGCTCAAGACCGTCGAGTACTTCGTCGGTGATGTCCTGACCTTTCTTCAGACCTGCGCCGCCTTCAGCCTTGTGGCCTACCAGGGCGGAACGCAGACGTTCGAAGGTTGCGCCTTCAACGATACGGAACTCTTCGTTCAGGTCCTTGCGGATCTCGTCGAGTTGAGTCTTCTCGATGGACAGTGCACGAGCATCACGCTCAACGCCGTCACGGGTGAAGACCTGTACGTCGATGACAGTGCCCTTGGTACCGGTAGGTACACGCAGGGAAGTGTCTTTAACGTCGCTGGCTTTTTCACCGAAGATGGCACGCAACAGCTTCTCTTCCGGAGTCAGTTGGGTCTCGCCTTTCGGAGTGACCTTACCCACCAGGATGTCGCCTGCGCCAACTTCAGCACCTACGTAAACGATACCGGCTTCGTCCAGCTTGTTCAGTGCAGCTTCGCCCACGTTCGGGATGTCTGCAGTGATTTCCTCTGGCCCAAGCTTGGTGTCACGAGCCACACAGGTCAGTTCCTGAATGTGGATCGTGGTGAAACGATCTTCCTGAACCACACGCTCGGACAGGCAGATGGAGTCTTCGAAGTTGTAACCGTTCCAGGCCATGAACGCGATGCGCATGTTCTGACCCAGTGCCAGCTCACCCATATCGGTGGACGGACCGTCTGCCATGATGTCGCTGCGCTGAACCCGATCACCCTTGCTTACCAGCGGACGCTGGTTGATGCAGGTGTTCTGGTTGGAGCGGGTGTACTTGGTCAGGTTGTAGATGTCGACACCGGCTTCGCCAGTTTCAACTTCGTCATCGGCAACACGAACCACGATACGGCTGGCATCAACGGAGTCGATCACGCCACCACGACGAGCCACGACGCAAACGCCGGAGTCACGAGCTACGTTACGCTCCATGCCGGTACCTACCAGCGGCTTGTCAGCGCGCAGGGTCGGTACAGCTTGACGCTGCATGTTGGAACCCATCAACGCACGGTTGGCGTCATCGTGCTCCAGGAACGGGATCAGCGACGCTGCAACCGAAACTACCTGCTTCGGCGATACGTCCATCAAGGTGACGTCTTCCGGCGCCTTGACGGTGAACTCGTTCAAGTGACGAACAGCTACCAGCTCGTCGATCAGCATTTTCTTGTCGTTCATCGTGGCCGAAGCCTGAGCGATCACGTGATCAGCTTCTTCGATGGCGGACAGGAACACGATCTCGTCGGTGACCAGTGCGTCTTTCACCACACGGTACGGGCTCTCGAGGAAGCCGTACTGGTTGGTGCGCGCATAAGCAGCCAGGGAGTTGATCAGGCCGATGTTCGGACCTTCCGGCGTTTCAATCGGGCATACGCGACCGTAGTGAGTCGGGTGTACGTCACGAACTTCAAAGCCTGCACGCTCGCGGGTCAGACCGCCCGGGCCCAGTGCGGAAACACGGCGCTTGTGGGTGATCTCGGAGAGCGGGTTGTTCTGGTCCATGAACTGCGAGAGCTGGCTGGAACCGAAGAACTCTTTCACCGCCGCAGCCACTGGCTTGGCGTTGATCAGGTCCTGCGGCATCAGGCCTTCGCTTTCTGCCATCGACAGACGCTCTTTGACCGCACGCTCAACACGTACCAGGCCAACGCGGAACTGGTTCTCGGCCATTTCGCCTACGCAGCGAACACGACGGTTACCCAGGTGGTCGATGTCATCGACGATGCCTTTACCGTTACGGATGTCGACCAGGGTCTTCAGTACCGCGACGATGTCTTCCTTGCACAGCACGCCCGAACCTTCGATCTCGGTACGACCGATACGACGGTTGAACTTCATCCGGCCGACCGCAGACAGGTCATAGCGCTCAGGGCTGAAGAACAGGTTGTTGAACAGGGTCTCGGCAGCGTCTTTGGTTGGTGGCTCGCCAGGACGCATCATGCGATAGATCTCGACCAGCGCTTCCAATTGGTTGCTGGTGGAGTCGATCTTCAGGGTGTCGGAGACGAACGGACCGCAGTCGATGTCGTTGGTGTACAGGGTCTCGATGCGAACAACCTGGGACTTGGCGATTTTCGCCAGGATCTCGGTGTTCAGCTCGGTGTTGCATTCAGCCAGGATTTCGCCGGTGGCCGGGTGCACGATGACCTTGGCGGTGGTGCGACCCAGGACGTAGTCCAGAGGCACTTCCAGCGTCTTGATACCGGCTTTTTCGATCTGGTTGATGTGGCGCGCGGTAATACGGCGGCCGGCTTCAACGATGACCTTGCCTTTTTCGTCCTGGATGTCCAGAACGGCAATCTCACCACGCAGGCGCTGAGGCACCAGTTCCAGGCTGAGGGTTTCGCCGCTCAGGTGGAATACGTTAGTGGTATAGAAGGCATCCAGCACTTGCTCAGTGGTATAGCCAAGCGCGCGCAGCAGTACCGAGGCCGGCAGCTTGCGACGACGGTCGATACGCACGAACACGCAGTCTTTCGGGTCGAACTCGAAGTCCAACCACGAACCACGGTACGGAATGATCCGCGCGGAGTACAGGAGCTTGCCGGAGCTGTGCGTCTTGCCGCGGTCGTGGTCGAAGAACACGCCCGGGGAACGGTGCAGCTGGGAAACGATAACGCGCTCGGTACCGTTGATAACGAAGGTACCGTTCTCAGTCATCAGGGGGATTTCACCCATGTAGACTTCTTGCTCTTTGATGTCCTTGATCGCTTTGTTCGACGACTCTTTGTCGAAGATGATCAGACGGACTTTTACCCGCAAAGGTACGGCGTACGTAACACCGCGCAACACGCATTCTTTGACATCAAATGCCGGTTCGCCCAGGCGATAACCGACGTACTCCAGCGCAGCATTGCCGGAGTAGCTGATGATCGGGAAAACGGATTTGAAGGCCGCATGCAGGCCCACGTCGCGGAACTGATCTTTGGTCGCTCCCGCCTGCAAGAATTCACGATACGAATCCAGCTGGATAGCCAGAAGGTACGGGACATCCATGACGTCCGGCAACTTGCTAAAGTCCTTGCGGATACGTTTTTTCTCAGTATATGAGTAAGCCATCAGCGTTCCCCAGCTTGGTCACCTGCTTGTTTGGCCCCTCCCGACGGGAGCAGCCAGAAAATCTTGCAAACCCCATGGTTTGCACCACCGCATCGGGTGGTTACAGCGCGTTAGAGGCGACGACCGAGTCGATTGCCAATAACGGAAAAAGGCCGGTGGCAAGAGCCACCAGCCATCAGCCTTCAGCTTAACGCTTGGGCTGGAGACGCAAGGTCGATGCTTACTTCAGCTCGACTTTAGCGCCTGCTTCTTCCAGCACTGCTTTAGCTTTGTCAGCTGCGTCTTTCGACACTGCTTCCAGAACCTGGGCAGGGGCACCGTCAACTACTGCCTTGGCTTCTTTCAGGCCCAGACCGGTCAGTTCACGTACTGCCTTGATCACGTTTACTTTCTTCTCGCCAGCTTCCAGCAGCATGACGTTGAATTCGGTTTGCTCTTCAGCAGCAACAGCAGCAACAGCTGGGCCAGCCGAAGCAGCAGCAGCGGAAACACCGAATTTTTCTTCGAAAGCTTTGATCAGCTCAACAACCTGCAGAACCGACATTTCAGCTACGGCGTTGAGGATATCGTCTTGGGAGATAGACATTGCTGTAATTCCTGAATTGGGGGACGGCCTACGCGGCCATCGAAATAAACAAAAATACGCGAGAGGAGATGCTCAGCCTTAGGCTGCGGCAGCTTCTTTTTGCTCGCGAACTGCGGCCAGAGTACGAGCCAACTTGCTGGTAGCGCCTTGAATCACGCTCATCAGCTGAGAAATAGCTTCGTTACGGGTCGGCAGTGTTGCCAGTACGTCGATTTGGTTAGCTGCGAGGAACTTGCCCTCGAACGCAGCTGCCTTGATCTCGAACTTATCCTGACTCTTGGCGAATTCTTTGAACAAACGGGCAGCAGCGCCTGGATGTTCTTTGGAGAACGCGATCAGAGTCGGGCCGGTGAACACGTCGTTGAGGACACTGTATTCAGTGTCAGCAACAGCGCGCTTGAGCAGGGTGTTACGTACAACACGTACGTATACGCCAGCTTCACGAGCCTCTTTACGGAGTCCGGTCATAGCGCCTACTGTCACACCACGGGCATCAGCCACGACAGCGGACAGAGCAGCTTTGGCAGCCTCGTTGACTTCAGCGACGATGGCCTTCTTGTCTTCGAGATTAATTGCCACGGGTTTAACTCCTGCTTGTTACCGTTTCATCTGGCCTAGGCCGGATGTCGTTTTGGTGTCTGATTCGGTAAGGAACCGGGAGCACCATCTGCGTAGGCTTGTGGTTTAAGACTTGCGTCGCCTACGGTCTTGGATAGCCCCCGCCAGGCAGGGACCCCAATCTTTCAATTGGCGCAATTACTTGCGCCAATTTGTGTCTTATACGTCCAGCGAGCCTTGGTCGATGACCAGACCTGGGCCCATAGTGGTGCTCAGGGTAACGCGCTTGACGTAGATACCTTTCGAGGAAGCTGGCTTGATACGCTTCAGATCAGCGATCAGGGCTTCAACGTTTTCCTTCAGCTTGACGGCATCAAAGCCGACTTTGCCAACGGAGGTGTGAATGATGCCGTTTTTGTCGGTGCGATAACGAACCTGACCAGCCTTGGCGTTTTTAACCGCGGTAGCTACGTCTGGAGTTACGGTGCCGACTTTAGGGTTAGGCATCAGACCACGTGGACCAAGGATCTGACCCAACTGACCTACAACGCGCATTGCATCCGGGGAAGCAATTACGACGTCATAGTTCAGGTCGCCGCCTTTCATTTCGGCAGCCAGGTCGTCCATGCCAACGCGATCAGCGCCGGCGGCCAGAGCAGCTTCAGCTGCTGGGCCTTGGGTGAAGACAGCTACACGTACAGTCTTGCCAGTACCGTGTGGCAGCACAGTAGCGCTACGAACGACCTGGTCGGATTTACGTGGGTCAACGCCCAGGTTTACAGCAACGTCAACAGACTCGCTGAACTTGACAGTCGACAGCTCGGTCAGCAGAGCAGCAGCGTCTACAAAGTTGTAGGACTTGCCCGCTTCGATTTTGCCGGCGATAGCCTTTTGGCGCTTGGTCAGCTTAGCCATTACACACCCTCCACGTTAAGGCCCATGCTACGAGCAGAACCGGCGATGGTACGCACGGCTGCATCCATATCAGCTGCAGTCAGATCCGCGTTTTTGGTTTTCGCGATTTCTTCCAGCTGAGCACGGGTCACGGTGCCAACCTTAACGGTGTTAGGACGAGCGGAACCGCTAGTCAGACCAGCAGCTTTCTTCAACAGAACCGAAGCCGGGGTCGACTTGGTTTCGAAGGTGAAGCTACGGTCGCTGTATACAGTGATGATCACTGGAGTCGGCAGACCTGGTTCAATACCCTGAGTACGGGCGTTGAAGGCCTTGCAGAATTCCATGATGTTCACGCCGTGCTGACCCAGAGCTGGACCAACAGGTGGGCTTGGGTTGGCCTGAGCGGCCTTCACTTGCAGCTTGATGTAAGCGGTAATCTTCTTGGCCATGAGGCACTCCAATTACGGGTTCGAACGCCTCGAAAGGCTCCCCGGTTACTTGCGCGTTTATCCCAGTGACGACAAAACCCCACAGCCTAAGGCTGCGGGGTTGGGATGCTTGCTCAGCTAGACTTTTTCGACCTGGCTGAACTCTAGCTCTACCGGAGTAGAGCGACCGAAAATGAGCACTGCCACTTGGATCCGGCTCTTTTCGTAGTTAACTTCTTCGACAGTGCCGTTAAAATCTGCAAACGGACCATCTGTAACACGAACAACCTCACCCGGCTCGAACAACGTCTTCGGCTTGGGCTTGTCGCTACCGTCAGCAACGCGGCGCAGAATTGCTTCTGCCTCTTTGTCAGTGATCGGAGCAGGCTTATCAGCGGTACCGCCGATGAAACCCATGACGCGAGGAGTGTCCTTGACCAAGTGCCAAGTACCCTCATTCATGTCCATTTGAACCAGCACGTAGCCAGGGAAGAACTTGCGCTCGCTTTTGCGTTTCTGGCCATTACGCATTTCAACCACTTCTTCAGTGGGAACCAGAATTTCGCCGAAGCCATCTTCCATGCCTGCCAGCTTTACGCGCTCTAGCAAAGAGCGCATGACATGCTTCTCGTAACCCGAGTAAGCATGCACAACGTACCAACGCTTAGCCACGGGACACCCTTAGCCAACAATCAAGGAAACAAGCCAGCCGAGCAGGGAATCAAGCCCCCACAACAGCAACGCCATAACCAGAACAACAGCTACCACGATCAACGTGGTCTGCGTGGTTTCTTGGCGAGTCGGCCAAACGACTTTACGGATCTCGGTACGAGCTTCCTTCACCAGGACCGCAAACGACTTGCCTTTTGCAGTCTGCAGGCCAACAAAGGCAGCGACAGCAGCGAGGGCGAGCAATGCGAGGACACGGTACAGGATTGGCGACCCAGAGTAGTACTGGTTGCCAACAACGCCTACAACCACTACAGCGACTACTACAAGCCACTTGAGCAGATCGAAGCGAGAGCCTTGAGCTTCAGCCTTAGGAGTCATCTATGAAGATCCTGTGAAAAGAAAGCCAGACACACCAAGTGAATCTGGCAGGTCAGGAGGGAATCGAACCCCCAACCTACGGTTTTGGAGACCGTCGCTCTGCCAATTGAGCTACTGACCTAAAACAAAATCAGGCCGACAATTATGCCGATCTGAAAAAGACTTTACAACAACAAACCCCTTCGAACCTTGAACCACCTCAAACAAAGACATCGAGAGAGGACAGAATCAATCAGAGGTAGCTGTTAAAACAAAGGCAGATATTTTCATATCTGCCTTGTTATATGGAGCTCTTGAGCGGATTTGAACCGCTGACCTCACCCTTACCAAGGGTGTGCTCTACCAACTGAGCTACAAGAGCGAAACAACTTGCACAACCTGCAAACTTGGAGCGGGTAGCGGGAATCGAACCCGCATCATCAGCTTGGAAGGCTGAGGTTCTACCACTAAACTATACCCGCGGAGCTTGCAGCTCACGCTAAAATGGTGGAGGGGGAAGGATTCGAACCTTCGAAGTCGTAGACGTCAGATTTACAGTCTGATCCCTTTGGCCGCTCGGGAACCCCTCCTAAGCGAGCCGGCATTCTACATCATGCCAGCCTTCTGTCAACCACTTTCTCATTAAAAAATATGAGGTTAGCTGCGTTGACCTTCGCTTCACCTTGTCGACCCTAGAGGTCTTCACTGCGAAGCGGGCGCCATTCTATGCAAACTATTCGAAGGTTGCAATGCCTTCACACGGCATTATTTTATGTTTTAACTCATTGAATTCATTAGCAAGGTTTTCAAAGGGCAGATCATCGGCCAAGCGCCTGCTTTCAGGCGCTACTCGCAGCCAATATCCCTGAGCATCAGGCAGGCTCAGGGATTGCAGTTTGACCTTGATATCCAGGCTTGTAAGGCGCTGCTCGACGGACTGGACCTCTTTCTGATCGGACAGGCCGCCGATGTACAGGCATGTAGGCTGCACTTCAGGCGCCTTTACCTTGTCTCGCCGCACCATCGCATCAGCCGATTCACTTAACAGCCTGATATCTTGCTGAGAGCCACGATAGAGCGCCAAAGGCGTGACATCTTTAGCGCGCAGAGGGGCCTCCTGCTGATGCCAGATGTAATAGAAGACATTGAGGACCAGCAAAAGCAGAAACAGCCAACGCATAAAAACCTCAGGACAAAGGGCACGCCATCGCCAAGCCAACAAAAACCAGATCAGGGACGAGCCTCCCATGAGGCACCGAGTCAGACACCAACTCGGCGTCGCCGCCGGTGAGGAAGACAGTGAAGTCGCCCCCCCAGTAGCTTCGAGCCAATTCCAGCTGAGTCAGTACAAACCCTCTCAGCATGAGCGTACAGCCACGCTCTACCGCCTCCACGGTCGTACGCCCCGGAGACAGGGCCTCGAGGGCGCGCTCAGCGGCAATATCGTCGTAGCGTATTTTTCGGGTATGCGTTCGCAACTGATTACGCATCAGCGGCATGCCAGGGCAAATAAAGCCTCCGAGATGCTCACCGTCCGCAGCAATGAAGTCCGCTGTTGCTGCAGTGCCAAAATCGAGCACCAGGCACGCGCCCCGCGCCAATTGAAAACCACCCAACATTGCGAGCCAGCGGTCCAACCCAAGGCGCTCGAAGTCTTCGTACCCGTTCCGAACCCCACCCATCTGCCTTGCCGATGCAGCACAGAGGACCTTCACGCCAAACGCTTCCACCAGGGCAGTCACCAGCTGATTCGTCTCATCCGAGGCCCGAACACTCACCAGCCGACAGTCCCTCAACGCAAGCCCCGTGAGAGCGAACAGACTGTCGATCAACGAGGCATCCGACCCAACGACGCCCTCGGCAAAGATGCGCGCACTATCTGACTCAAGCACCCGCCATTTGATAAAGCTATTCCCACAGTCGAGCTCAAGAATCATCACGCAACCTCAGGCTTAGCTCACCACCGCTATATACTTTTTCGACACCGTCCACACTCAACCTTAACGCACCCTGCCCATCGATCCCCAACACCACTCCATCAATCTGATTCACACCAGCGATGAGCGATACCGGTCGGCCCTGCCATAAATGACTCTGTTCCCACTCACCCTGGATCGCGGAAAAGCCGGACAACCGGTGTCGATCAAGATAAGCCTGCAGCTGTACACCAAGACGCGCTACCAGGTAGTTACGATCGACAGCATTGCCAGTCTCCAACTGCATGGAGGTCCATTGCTGATCGACCTCATCCGCTTTCTGCATATTCACATTAATGCCGATACCGAGGACGACATGACAAACATCAGCGGGATCTCCTATCAGCTCCAGGAGAATTCCGGCGATCTTTTTCTGACCCACCAAAACGTCATTTGGCCACTTTAATCCAGCATTGCGCACACCCACATCCCGCAGCGCCTGCATAACTGCAAGCCCGACTACTAGGCTTAAACCCTCCAACTGACGCATGCCGCCGTCGATCCGCAGCACGAGACTGTAATACACGTTCTGAGCGAAAGGACTGACCCACTTCCGCCCGCGCCTCCCCCTGCCGGCAGTTTGCTGCTCTGAAAGCACAAGAAATGGCGCAGTGCGGCCAGCCTCGATAAGACGCAACGCTTCGGCATTGGTAGAGTCAATGGAGTCTGAGATGTGAACAGTCCATGTAGGAACCGGTACATGCCGAGCAATTTCATCAGCACTCAACAAAACCAGGGGCGTAGCCAACTGATATCCCCTACCGCGAACTTTATGGATAGGTAGATTCAATTCCGCCTCGAGATGCTGAAGCTGCTTCCATACAGCACTGCGACTGACGCCCAGGGCAGCACCAAGCGCCTCCCCGGAGTGGAATCGACCATCTTTTAGAAGTTTCAACAACGTCAGCATGCAAGTCTCGCCTCACAATGAGGCACGCATGATAGCCATGCATAAGGCCATTGCATAGAAAGGCAGGACTTTAGCATTCAAGACACTGACAGTCTTCGCTCGCCATACTTTCCGACCGCCCAAAACAAAACCCCTGATTGCGTTAGCAATCAGGGGTTTCGGAATTTAATCTTGACGATGACC
>NZ_JAAAFU010000086.1:0-4234 GCF_019352905.1 Pseudomonas sp. Xaverov 83
ATGGCATCACCTCGGTGTGTCTGAAAAACCGAGTTGTCTGCATCGCAGGCAAGCCAGCTCCCACAGAAAAACAGAGCCACCCCGCCCGTAGCAGCTGTCGAGCGCCAGCGAGGCTGCGTGCTTTTGATCTGCTTTTGACTTTGATCTGCGGGCCCCGTTAACCACGATGGCCGCAAGTAGGCACGGTGGAGCGACCCGCGGAGCCGGGCCGGAGTGCGGGCATGCCGAGCCTGGGCGAGGCACCGAGTGGTGGGGCAAAGCGTTTTTTGGTTACTTTTTTAGGCGTTTGTAAAAAAGTGGCTCGCTGTAAGAGCGAAACCATAAGTGGCCGTTACCTAAATAACGGATATACACCCACACCCCACCACTAAATCCAAAACAAAAAAAAGGCGACCGAAGTCGCCCAAAATGCCTTGCGTGCTCATGTATCCCGAAAAGACCTAAGGCTTCTTACGCTTGTTAGCGTCTTTCCAGATAAAAATTCCAAACCCTACAAAGAACATCACCATGAGGCCAACCGTCAGCACTCCGGCAAATACCACATTATCGAAAAACATGACCGGCCTCCTGCACTTGCCCTGTTGCGATAGGGCTAAGTTAACCAAGAAGACGAAAGAAGAAATTGACGAGGATCAATGTCGCCCGCGACGGGGCGTAAAGAAGGGAAATAACTGACCTGCATCAAACGATGCAGGCTATATCAACGCTTTTTCGGTTTGTTTTTCGGCTTTTTCTTGGCCTTACCCAACGGCATCGCCTGCTCAAACGCCTGACGCACTTCATTCAGTCGTTTGTCATTCAGATCATGGACACGTTTGGCCCGTTCAGCATTCAGGTCTATCAGTTTGTCATCGTCACTCATGGCTTGGCTTACGTAATGGCTGGGATGCCCCAATAATGCGTCCTGCGCCAATCCCACGTAAACAAAATCGGTGTCATCCCGCGCATTTGCCCGCAAAATCACCCCATCCCAACCCTCACACAGAGCGTTCGACGTGGCACTGCACAAGGACCTTCCCCCACTCCTGGCCCTGCGCGCCTTTGAAGCCGTGGCCCGGCATCTGAGTTTTATCAAGGCTGCCGCCGAACTGTCGGTGACCCAAAGCGCCCTCAGCCATCAAGTGCAGAAGCTCGAACAGCATCTGGGCAAGCCTCTATTTATCCGACGCACCCGCGCCATCGATCTGACTGAAGACGGCCAACACTACTACGACCAAATCCGCCCCGCCCTCGACGTCATCGCCGCCGCTACCCGCCAGCAACAAACGCCACCCGCCACCACCGTGCTGCGCGTCGGCCTGCTCGCCTCGTTCGCCACCTTGTGGCTGGCGCCGCGCCTGGCCGGGTTTCTTAGCCGCTACCCGCACATCCAGGTGGAGTTGGTACCCGCGATTCAACTGGCAGATGTCGCCGCCGCCGAGGTCGACCTGGCGATTCGCTACGGCAAGGGCGACTGGGCCGACGTGCAGGCCACCCGCTTGATGAGCGAAACCCTGTCACCGGTGTGCAGCCCAGCGTTCAAGGCCAGCCAACTGGAGAACGGCCCCCTGCTGATGGCCACCTCGCACCGCCCTTTCGAGTGGACCGACTGGTCCCGGCATTACCAAGTGGATGTGGAGCACTACCCCAAGGCACTGTTACACGACTACAACATCGTGGTGGAAGCTGCCGTCGCCGGCCAGGGCATCGCCATGGGCCGCCACCGCCTGATCGAGCGCAGGTTGAAGGACGGCACATTGGTGGAAGCCTTCGACCAGCCGCCCTACCACAGCGAGATCGGTTACTGGCTGATCACCTCGCAAGGCGATACCAGCCAAGCGGCCAACTGTTTCAGTGAATGGCTGCGGGAAATCTGTGCTGACGCATGAGTTATTTCGATACGTCGAGTGAGATCTATCCGTTTGTCGACCCAAACCACGCCGCCCATGCTGAAGACTCTTCCCAAGAGGATTCAACATGAGCCACTCCATCTCGCAACGCGTACAAGCCCTCGGCCTGAGCCTGCCCAATCCCAGCCAGCCGATCGCCAACTACGTCAATTACGTGATCAGCCAGAACCAACTGTTTATCTCCGGCCAAATTCCGCTGCTGGACGGCAAGCCGACGTACATTGGCCGACTCGGCGAGTCCATCAGCGAAGACGAAGGCGCCAAGGCCGCCGAACTCGCCGCACTGGGCCTGTTGGCACAATTGAGCGATGCCTTGGGCGATGACCTGTCGCGGCTGGTGCGCATCATTCGGTTGGGCGTGTTTATCGCCAGCAGCGGTGATTTCCAGCGCCAGGGCGCAGTGGCCAATGGCGCCTCGAACCTGCTGGTGAACGCCCTTGGCGACAAAGGTCGCCATGTCCGTACTGCCGTGGGGGTCGCCAGTTTGCCAGGCGGCGTGGCAGTGGAGGTTGATGCCATTTTCGAGCTGCAGCCATGACCGCGCTGTCCCTGACCGAGGTCCGGGAGCTGCGGGACGAAACGCCGGGCTGCCAGTCCGGCATCGTCCACTTCAACCACGCCGGGGCCTCCTTGCCAAGCCAGGGGACGCTCGACGCAATCATTGACCAGTTGCAACGCGAAGCCCGTGACGGCCCGATGGAGGCCGGCGAGCACGGGTCGCTGCTGGCGGAGAAAGCCCGTCGCGCGGCGGCCCAATTGCTCAACGCCCCCGTGTCATCGATTGCCTTCGCCAGCAGCGGCTCGACCGCCTGGAGCATGGCGTTTCAGGCGCTGGGCCCATGGCACCCGGGCGACCGCATTCTGGTGGGCCGCCACGAATGGGGCGGCAACCTGGCGAGCATGCAAACGGCCGTGCAAGCGGGTGCGCACGTGGAGGTAATCCCTTGCGATGAAACCGGTGCAGTGTCCGTCGCTGGCCTGGAAGCCATGCTCGACGACCGGGTGCGGTTGATCGACCTGACCTGGCTCCCCGCCAACAGCGGCTTGATCAACCCTGCCGAGGCCATCGGCGCGCTGGCCAAGCGTCATGGCATCGCCTACTTCATCGACGCCGGACAAGCCATCGGCCAGGTGCCGGTGGATGTGCAAACGCTGCACTGCGATGTGCTCAAGGGCGCCGGGCGCAAGCATCTGCGCGGCCCACGCGGAACCGCATTGCTGTATGTGCGTCCGGATTTTCTTGAACGTTTGAACCCAGCCCAGCGCGATGTGTTTTCTGCGCCCTGGAGCCCTGCGGGTTTTGACTTGCGCAACGACGCCCGGCGCTTTGAAACCAGCGAAGTGTCATTCGCGTTGCTGGCAGGCCTGGGCAATGCACTGCAGGAGGTCAATCGACTGGGCGTTGAGCGGATTCGCCGGACGGTTCGGCTTCTAAGTGACACGATCCGCGAAGAACTTAGCGGGATCGAGGGCATTACCCTGCATGATTTGGGCATTGCCGGAAACCAGTCAGGCCTGATCGCCTTCAACCTGGCCGGCTGGGACGCCTTTGAGCTCAAGCGGCGCATGGGGCTCAAGCGGATCAACATCGGTGCCAACGGCGTGCCCTACACCCCGCTGGACATGCAGGCGCGCGAGCTGGACAGCGTGGCGCGAATCTCCGTGAGCTACCTCAACACCGCGCACGATATCGAGCAACTGGTAGCCGCCCTGCACGAACTGCGGGATTAAACCTCGACGTCCACCCACAGGCCTTGCCGTGGCGCATCTTCAATCAGCGGCACCACCGGCACGGTGTTGTCGGCGTTGAGTTCGTCGCCGGGAATGGCCAGGTGCTGCTCCGAATCCTCATCGGCTTCGCGGCGGCGCTTTTGCTGTTCCTGCTGGCGTCGCTGTTCCTCGCGCAGCAACAGGGCTGCTTCCTCGGGGTCGCGCTTTTGCAGGTCGATGGTGCTTTCGTTGGAGCCTGGTTGAACCGGCGCCACAGGCGGGATATCCGGTTTCTGGCGCACCGGATCAAGCTGCGACGTGACCGGCACAACACTCAAGGGCAGCATGGGTGGCAGCATATTAATAGTCTCCTGTTCAGCAGACTGTCGGCTGCGTGGGTGACGACTTGAGCGTCAAGCCGCCAACTTGTGAACCAATCGTCATCTATCCGACGAACATACAGCCCTTTTTCTTGCCGCTTGTAGCTTAAAGCTTGAAGCTGCACCTATTCCTTTTGGTCTGGAAGCCGTGTTCCGTTAGAATAGTCGGCTTTTTCACGGCGGGAGTCAGGCAGCATGGCGCAGCAGTATCAACCGGGGCAACGCTGGATTAGTGACAGCGAAGCAGAGCTGGGG
>NZ_JAAAFU010000086.1:4397-13648 GCF_019352905.1 Pseudomonas sp. Xaverov 83
ACACCATCACCCATTTCGAAGGCTGGAAAATGACCGTGCAAGAGGTCGACGATGTCGACGGCCTGCTGGTCTACCACGGCCTCAATGGGCAGAACGAGCAGGTCACCCTGCCGGAAACCCAACTCTCGAACTTCATCCAGTTCCGTCTGGCCAGCGACCGTCTGTTCGCCGGCCAGATCGACCCGCTGCCCTGGTTCTCCCTGCGCTATCACACCCTGGAACACACCAGCCGCCAGTTGCAGTCCTCGCTTTGGGGTCTGGGCGGCGTGCGTGCGCAACCGATCGCGCACCAGCTGCACATCGCCCGTGAAGTTGCCGACCGCATCGCGCCGCGTGTTCTGCTGGCGGACGAGGTGGGCCTGGGCAAGACCATCGAAGCTGGCCTGGTGATCCATCGCCAGTTGCTGTCCGGTCGCGCCAACCGCGTGCTGATCCTGGTGCCGGAAAACCTCCAGCACCAGTGGCTGGTGGAAATGCGCCGCCGCTTCAACCTGCAGGTGGCGCTGTTCGACGAAGAGCGCTTTATCGAAAGCGATGCCACCAACCCGTTCGAAGACACCCAGCTTGCGCTGGTGGCCCTGGAATGGCTGGTGGACGACGAGAAAGCCCAGGACGCGTTGTTCGCCGCCGGCTGGGACCTGCTGGTGGTCGACGAAGCTCACCACCTGGTCTGGCACGAAGAAAAAGCCAGCCCCGAATACTCGCTGGTGGAACAACTGGCCGAAGTGATTCCCGGCGTACTGCTGCTCACTGCAACCCCTGAGCAATTGGGCCAGGACAGCCACTTCGCGCGCCTGCGCCTGCTGGACCCGAATCGTTTCCACGACCTGCACGCCTTCCGCGCCGAGAGCGAAAACTATCGCCCGGTGGCCGAAGCCGTCCAGGAGCTGCTAGACAAGGGCCGCCTCTCGCCCGCCGCCCACAAGACCATCCAGGGTTTCCTCGGCGACGAAGGTGAAGCGCTGCTGACCGCCGTCAACGATGGCGATGCCGAAGCCAGCGCCCGTTTGGTACGCGAACTGCTGGACCGCCACGGCACCGGCCGCGTGCTGTTCCGCAACACCCGCGCCGCCGTACAAGGCTTCCCGGAGCGCAAGCTGCACGCCTACCCGCTGCCGTGCCCGGACGAATACCTCGAACTGCCCCTGGGCGAACACGCCGAGCTGTACCCGGAAGTCAGCTTCCAGTCCCAGCCGGATGTGGATGAAGAACAACGCTGGTGGCGTTTCGACCCGCGCGTCGAGTGGCTGATCGACCAGCTGAAAATGCTCAAGCGCACCAAAGTCCTGGTGATCTGCGCCCACGCCGAAACCGCCATGGACCTGGAAGACGCCCTGCGCGTGCGTTCCGGTATCCCGGCCACGGTGTTCCACGAGGGCATGAACATCCTCGAGCGCGACCGCGCCGCTGCTTACTTTGCGGATGAAGAGTTTGGCGCCCAGGTGCTGATCTGCTCGGAAATCGGCAGTGAAGGCCGCAACTTCCAGTTCTCCCACCACTTGGTGCTGTTCGACCTGCCGTCCCACCCGGATCTGCTGGAACAGCGGATCGGCCGTCTGGACCGGATCGGCCAGAAGCATGTGATCGAACTGCATGTGCCGTACCTGGAAACCAGCCCGCAAGAGCGGCTATTCCAGTGGTACCACGAAGCGCTGAACGCGTTCCTCAACACCTGCCCGACGGGCAACGCCTTGCAGCACCAGTTCGGCCCGCGCCTGCTGCCGCTGCTGGAAAACGCCGACGACGGCGAGTGGCAAGCGCTGATCGACGAAGCCCGTGCCGAGCGCGAGCGCCTCGAAGCCGAACTGCACACCGGCCGCGACCGTTTGCTGGAGCTCAACTCCGGTGGTGCCGGTGAAGGTGATGCGCTGGTGGAAGCCATCCTCGAGCAAGACGACCAGTTCACCCTGCCGATCTACATGGAAACCCTGTTCGACGCCTTCGGCATCGACAGCGAAGACCATTCGGAAAACGCGCTGATCCTCAAGCCCAGCGAAAAAATGCTCGACGCCAGCTTCCCCCTGGGCGACGACGAAGGCGTGACCATCACCTACGATCGCAACCAGGCGCTGTCCCGCGAAGACATGCAGTTCATCACCTGGGAACACCCGATGGTGCAGGGCGGCATGGACCTGGTGCTGTCCGGTTCCATGGGCAACACCGCCGTGGCGCTGATCAAGAACAAGGCGCTCAAGCCGGGCACCGTGTTGCTGGAACTGCTCTACGTCAGCGAAGTGGTTGCCCCGCGTTCGCTGCAATTGGGCCGTTACCTGCCGCCGGCTGCGCTGCGTTGCCTGCTGGATGCCAACGGCAATGACCTGTCGGGCCGCGTGTCATTCCTGACCTTGAACGACCAGCTCGAAAGCGTGCCCCGAGCCAGCGCCAACAAGTTCGTCCAGGCCCAGCGCGACCAGTTGACGCCACGGATCAACGCCGGCGAAGAGAAGATCGCCCCGCGTCACGCCGAGCGTGTGGCCGAGGCTCAACGTCGCCTGGCGGCGGACACCGACGAAGAACTGGCGCGCCTGACCGCGTTGCAAGCGGTCAACCCGACCGTGCGTGACAGCGAACTGGTTGCCCTGCGCCAACAGCGCGAGCAAGGCCTGGCCATGCTCGACAAGGCGGCGCTGCGACTGGAAGCGATTCGGGTGTTGGTCGCGGGCTAACTTCGCCGCCCTACCCTGCCAAACAAAAAGGCCCGCGTAATGCGGGCCTTTTTTATTCACTGGGTTTCATCGGTGACCCTGATGCCCTCATCGCGGGCAAGCCCGGCTCCCACAATGACCGTGTACATCAGCGACAACTCGGTCAACTGTGGGAGCTGGCTTGCCTGCGATGGCCTTACCTCGGTCTCAGGCAGTAACCGCCGTAGCCGGCACCTCCACCACCCCCAACCCATCCTTCATCCGCTTGGCATCGCGCACAAAACTGCGGGACGCCTGGAACAGAAACAGCATGGTCAGAAACAGCGCCACCGGAATCAGGTACATGGCATCGTGCAAGCCTATGGCTTTATAAGCCTCGGTCATCTGCTCCGCCCCTGCCGCATACATCGCCGAATGGGCAAAATGATCCGACAACCCGCCCACCACAATCGGCCCCATGCCACCGCCCAGCAAATACAAGCCGGCGAAGAACAACGCCATCGCCGTGGCCCGCAGGCGCGGCTCGACCACGTCCTGGATCGCCGTGTACACGCAGGTGTAGAAGTTATAGGCAAACAGCCAGCCCACACTGAACAACGCCACAAACACACCAATCTCGATCCGCCCGGCGTGCAACGCCCAAGCAGTGGTGACGGTAGAGATGATCAAGCTGCACGCCGCGAACAACAACCGGCCATTCGCGATGCGTTGATGGATCTTGTCGGCAATCCAGCCGCCCAGGGTCAGGCCCACCAGGCCGGTAATACCAACGATAACACCGGTGGCGACTGCCGCGTCCTGCAACGGCAGCAGGAAATAGCGCTGCAGCATCGGTACCAGGAACGAGTTACAGGCGTAGGTGGCGAAGTTGAAGCACAAGCCTGCCAGCACCAGCCATAGAAATGTCGGCACCGCCAGCACCCGGCGAATCGGCCGGTCGACTTTCTCCTGGGAGACTTGCACGGTTTCTGCGGCGCCGCGCTTGGGCTCCTTGATGTAGAACATGAACACCGCAAGAATCAGCCCCGGCACCGCGGCAATAAAGAACGGCGCACGCCAGCTGTCGAACGCCTTGACCATCGCACCAATGGTAAAGAACGCCAGCAACAGGCCCAAGGGCAGGCCCAGCATGAAGATCCCCATGGCCCGCGCCCGGCGGTGAGCCGGAAACAGGTCACCGATCAGCGAATTGGCCGCTGGTGCATAACTGGCCTCGCCGATGCCGATGCCCATGCGCACCAGCAAAAACGTCCAGAAGCTTCCCACCAGACCGTTGACCGCCGTCAGGCCGCTCCACGCCGCCAGGCCCCAGCCCATGAGTTTACTGCGCGAGCCCGTATCGGCCATGCGCCCGAGGGGCAAGCCGGCAATCGCATAAACAATGGTGAACGCAGTGCCGATGATGCCGAGCTGGAAGTCGCTGAGGTGCCACTCCATGCGGATCGGTTCGATGATGATCGCGGGGATGGTGCGGTCGAAAAAGTTGAACAGGTTGGCCAGGAACAACAGGAACAGAATGCGCCAGGCATTCGCCGCTTGGGTCGAGTTCTGCATGGGTCCGTCTCTTTTATTGTTATGTGAGCCGCGATGCCAGACGCATCCTGAGCCCGGAACCTGCAATCTAGTCAGCCCCGTGGGGATTGTCTGTAATGATTCGTAAGTCTGATGTCACTCCATCGGGCGACTCGGGCTGTTATCCCTAATCATTTAGTTCTAGTTATTTATAAACTCATCGCCAAATGATTAGAAGCAATCTGCCATCAGCCCTTGTAACCCGCTCACGCTCTCTATACTGAAAGACGCAGTCAGACTAAAACTCTGTGACGGGACATGCTATGGAATGGCTTGGTTTGCATTTTTTTACCGACCTTCCGGACAGCGGGCACTTATTACTCAATTGCAGTCATAACCCCTTTCTGGTGCTTCTGGCTTACGTGGTGGCCTGTGCAGCGGGCTTCGGCACCCTGGACATGGCCGAGCGGGTCGGCCATGTCGACAACCCCAAGGCTCAACGGCACTGGCGCTGGGTAGGTGCGGGCTGCCTGGCAGGCGGAATCTGGTCGACCCACTTCATCAGCATGCTGGCCTTCCAGGCGCCTATCGCAATTCACTACGAATTGATCATGACGTTCGCCTCGCTGCTGATCGCCCTGATCGCGTCGCTGTTCGCCATGCAAACCCTCAGTCACCCCAGGCTGCGCCTGCACCAATATGTGCTGGCATCGGTGTGGATGGGGCTGGGCATTGCGTTGATGCACTACGTGGGCATGTCGGCCATGCGCTCCGAGGCGGGCGTGTATTTCGAGACCGGGCTGTTCCTGGCCTCGGTGTTGATCGCCATCGGCGCCAGCCTCGCGGCGTTGCTGCTGTCGTTGTACTTGCGCAACGGCACCGGCATGTTTCATCAATTACTTAAGTACGCCGCCAGCCTGGTGCTCGGCGCCGGCATTATCAGCATGCACTTCACCGGCATGGCGGCCATGCAACTGCTGGTGCCCGAGGACCTTGTTCCGTCGGCGCTGCCCGTGGACAACAACCCCATCCAACTGGGCCTGCTGGTAGCGGTCATCGCCTTGCTGGTGATCGGCAGCAGCATCAGCGCTGCGCTGGCAGACAAGAAGCTGCAACACAAGGAAACCGACCTGCGCCGGGTCAATGCACTGCTCACCGAACTCGACCAGGCCCGCGCCTCGCTGCAACAGGTGGCGCACTACGACGCCTTGACCAGCCTGCTCAACCGCCGTGGCTTCAACCAGATCTTCGCCGAAAAGCTCGCAGAAAAAACCGCCACCGACGGCATGCTGGCGGTGATCTTCCTGGATATCGACCACTTCAAGCGCATCAACGACAGCCTCGGCCATGACGCCGGCGACGAATTGCTCACGGTGCTGGCGGGCCATATCAAAAGCTCGGTACGCAGCCACGACGACGTGGTCGCGCGGTTTGGCGGTGACGAGTTCTGCATCCTGATCAGCATTCACCATCGCGATGAAGCGCGGCACATGGCCCAACGCATCATGCAGAAAATGAAAGACCCCATCGAGTTGGCTGGCCGGCGCATGGTGATGACCACCAGCATCGGCATCAGCCTGTTCCCCGAAGACGGCAAAACCAGCGAGGAGCTACTCAAAACCGCCGACCTGGCGTTGTATCAGTCCAAGGATACCGGGCGTAACAACCTGAACTTCTTCAGCTCCAACCTGAAAACCCGGGCTTTCCTGGAACTGCAACTGGAGGAAGAACTGCGCGCCGCGCTGCGGGGCAAAAACGAGCTGGTGCTGTTTTATCAACCGATTCTTGACCTGAAAAAAGGCCGGATCACACGCCTCGAAGCCCTGGTGCGCTGGCAACATCCCCAACACGGCTTGCTGACCCCTGACCGGTTCATTGGCATTGCTGAAAACAATGGCCTGATTGCCGAACTGGATCACTGGGTCCTGCGCCAGGCCTGCCACGACCTCAGCCTGCTGTCGGAGCAGGGTCATACGGAATTGATCATGGCGGTCAATTGTTCGGCCTTGAACCTGACTCGTGACGAACTGGCCGATGAAATCGAAAACGCCCTGCGCTTCGGCGGGATCGCCGCCAATCGCCTGGAACTGGAAGTGACCGAAAACGCCCTGATGGGCAATATCAGCAGCACCCTGGCACTGCTGCGGCAAATCCGCGCATTGGGCGTGTCGCTGTCCATCGACGACTTCGGCACCGGCTATTCGTCCCTCGCCTACCTCAAGCGCCTGCCGCTGAATACCTTGAAAATCGACCGCTCGTTTATCCAGGACATTCCCAAATCCGCCACCGACATCGATATCGTCCAGGCCATTATCGGCATGGCCCACACCCTGCATCTGCAAGTCGTGACCGAAGGCGTAGAGACCCTGCAACAATTGGAAGTGGTACAAAAACACGGCTGTGATTTCGTTCAGGGTTACTTGCTCAGCGCTGCGGTACCGATGAGTGACATCAGCGCAGTGATCAAAGGCCTCGACCAGCACAACATGTTCAGCCTGCTGGGCCTTACAGGCAGTGAACCCGCCCCCAAAGACCCGCCTTCGGGCCGTACGGGCCCCGCCTCCATCGTCAGGCCAATTCGCTGACGCCGAAAATTTGGCAAATCGCCATCACTTCACTAAAGAATCCCGACGAACGGCCGATTCATCAGAGTCCGGCCAGGATTTCCCCTTAAAACCCTAGGGTTAAACCCTCCCGCCCAGGACCAGGACGCACTGTAAAGTCGCGATCTCTCATTCCGTGATGGCCACTTGATACCTCTTCAGCCATCCGTCCAGGCACATGGCGCACAATGACTTCTAAAAATAACTCTGCCACCGCGGTATCCGACGTGTTGCTGACAGCCCCTGCGGAAAAACCCTCAGGCTCAAAGTCATTGAGCACCGCCCGCCCACTGGCCACCCAGCAGTACCTGTACTTCACCGAGACCAACACCGACCGCATCCTCGACAACCTCGACGGCCTGCGCGACATGGTGTTCCCGCGCGCACCGCACCTGGAAGTCGACAGCGAACTGCGCAACGAGCAGGAATTCCCCTCGGTGTGCCTGATCGGCCTGGGCCGCTGCGGCTCGAACATTGCCCTGGATGTGGCAGAGCTGGTGTACAACGCCCGCAAGTTCTACCTCAACGAATTCAGCAACGAAGACAAAACCACCGACAAGGGCTACCGCCCCGCCCAGTGGATTCGCAACAACCTGCGCCTGGGATCGAACAAAGGCACCAAGCCGGTGTTCCTGGTCGAGCCGCTGGTGATGCTGGGCGACCTGGACAAGGACATCGCCGGGCGCATCCGTTTCTCGCGCAAGGGAGAGAAAAGCGGCTTCCTGCGGGACTACAGCAAGATGAAAATCATGGACCTCTCGGAAGTCCATGCCGGTGGCGCCGGTAACGCGCCGATCCTTGGCCAGTACCTGGCCAAAATCATCCTCAACAAAGACACCCAGCGCTTTTCCAGCCCCGACTGGAAGATGATCCACTCGTACCTGATCGACTCCTGCGGCATTAAGGCCAACCAGTCACGCCTGTACTTCTCGATCCTCAGCGCCGGCGGCGGTACCGGCTCGGGCATGGCCTCGGAATTCGGCCTGGCCCAGCAGCACTCGTACATGAACAAGACGTTCGACACCAAGCCCGCCGACGAACATGACAGCAAAAGCGGCCACGCCTTTGTGTTCGAGCCGATCTTCACCAGCGGCATTTGTGTGCTGCCGAACATCTCCGATCACCGCAGTGAAATGTCCGAGGCGCTGCACATCAACGCCGGGCGGCTGCTGTGCAAATACCTCTCGGAAGAATGGGATTTCTCGTACAACTTCGACAATGAGGACAGCAGCGAGGCCAGCGTGAAAGGCCGCATCCGGCCGTGGAACGCGATGATGCTGATCTCCAACGACATCATGCGGTATGCCGAAGAAAGCGATGACGGCAACATCCAGAACATTGATGTCAATGCCATGGAGAAGCACGCCAACCAGTACATCTCACAACAGATCTTCAACATTCTGACGGCCCAAGCGGTTACCACCGACTACGACCAGAACTACTTCCGTCGGGCCGGGATCGACATCGGCGAGACCATCCGCCTGGATGCCAACGACCTGTTTATGAGCCTGGCCGGCCCGGTGGCGATTGCCTATGCCGAATCGGTGGTGCCGGAAACGCCCGCGCCTTCGAGTGACAAGTTCAAGGTGTTCGAAAAAGAGCCGCAGCGGCTGAATATCGATGACTTGTTTTTCCGCTCCATTGACCTGCCGCATTTCAACAAGGTGACCCAGGCGATCGAAGGCATCAGCCTGTTGCCGATTGAGTCCAAGCGCTACAAGGCCTCCTTGGAGCAGTACAAGAATTCCGGGTATGACGCCGCGGCGTTGCATGACCTGCACTTCTTCAAGAACTGCTCGTCGGTGGTGTCGATTGTGTCGTTGCCCAAGGATTACAAGCTGTCCTATATGGACCTGAATCGGCTCAAGACGCACCTCAACAGTCTGTTTCCCAACACGACGCTCAAGCGGTATGCGCTGGTGATCGGGGCGTCGGCCAACTTGTCACTCACGACCTTGATCGCTAAAAGCCCATGCCTGTCGGATGACTTTTTGACGTTGATCGTGGCGTTTATCAAGCGCTGCTTTGCGAGGAATCCGTATCGGTTTGATGACACGCTGGATAACTCGATTCTGGATTTCATCATCCATGAGGATTTTGATGAAGACCGGATTGATGAGCTGCTCAATGAGTTTGAGAACCCGGCCAAGATTCTGGATACCAACTGGTATGCCATCAAGCCTATGTATGAGAAGAAGTATCGTGAGTTGATCAACGACAAGGACAAGTTTGTGTCGATCAACGATATTCGGCTGTCGCGGGATTGTGTGAAGAAGGCGATCAAGTACCTGCGTGAGATTTATCGTCACCGGATTGGGAAGACCAAGGTTATTTCGCTGAATAACCATACCGGGAAGACGGCGTAGGCTTTGTTGTTGCTGGGGTGGGGTGTATATCCGTTATTTGGGTTGGGGCTGATATTGGTTCCGCTCTTACAGCGGCTCACTTTTGAAGAGCGCAAAAGTAAGCAAAACGCTCTTGCCCCACCACT
>NZ_JAAAFU010000087.1:0-18935 GCF_019352905.1 Pseudomonas sp. Xaverov 83
TTTTGGTTACTTTTGGGGCGTTTGCCAAAAGTGACCCGCTGTAAGAGCGGAACCATAAGCAGCCGTTACCTAAATAACGGATATGTACTCCCCCCCAAAATCCCAAAAAAACGGCCTCATCTGGAGGCCGTTTCTCATTACATCTAAACGCTTAGGTGCGCATCCCACGCCCACTCACCAACAACCGCGCACACCCCACATACAGCACCACAGTCGCCACCAGCATAAACGTGATCGCCACACTGATCTTGATATCCGAAACGCCCAAGATGCCATAGCGAAACGCGTTAACCATATGCAAAACCGGGTTAGCCAACGACACCGTCTGCCAGAACGGCGGCAGCAAGGTGATCGAATAAAACACACCACCCAGGTACGTCAACGGCGTCAGCACAAAGGTCGGAATAATCGAAATATCGTCAAAGTTGCGCGCAAACACCGCGTTGATGAACCCCAGCAACGAAAAGATCGTCGCCGTCAGCACCACCACCAGCAGGGTGATCCCGAGGTGATGCACCTGCAAATGGGTAAAGAACAACGACAGCAACGTCACAATCACCCCGACCATCAACCCGCGCAGCACACCGCCCAGGGTGTAGCCGATCAGAATCGTATGGGGCGACACCGGCGACACCATCAATTCCTCGATGGACCGCTGGAACTTGCTACCAAAAAAGCTCGACACCACGTTGCCATAGGAGTTGGTAATCACCGACATCATGATCAACCCCGGCACGATGTACTCCATATAGGTGAAGCCACCCATATCACCGATCTGCCGACCAATCAGGTTGCCGAAGATCACAAAGTACAAAACCATGGTGATCGCCGGCGGCAGCAGGGTTTGCGGCCAGATCCGGGTGAAGCGTTTCACTTCGCGGTAGACGATGGTCTGCAGCGCGACGAGGTTGGGTTGCAGTTCCGAACTCATACCGCCACCTTCGCCAGATTTTTCTCCACCAGGGACACGAACAACTCCTCAAGGCGATTGGTTTTGTTACGCAGGCTCAGCACTTCGATGTTCTGGGTGGCCAACTGGCCGAACAACGCGGTGATGCCCACGGCTTTATCCACCTGGACTTCCAGTGTGTGGCTGTCCACCAGGCGATTCGGGTAGCCGATCAACTGGGGCGCAACCGTCATGTCGTTTTTCAGGTCGAGCAGGAAGGTCTCCACATGCAACTGGCTCAGTAAGTTACGCATGCTGGTGTTTTCGACGATGGTGCCGTGGTCGATGATGCCGATGTTGCGGCACAGCTGCTCAGCCTCTTCCAGGTAGTGGGTGGTGAGGATGATGGTGATGCCTTTCTGGTTCAGCTCGGTGAGGAAGGTCCACATCGAGCGACGCAGTTCGATGTCCACACCCGCCGTCGGTTCGTCGAGGATCAGCAGGCGCGGTTCGTGAACCAGGGCGCGGGCGATCATCAGGCGGCGCTTCATGCCGCCAGACAGGGAGCGTGAAGGCACGTCGCGCTTGTCCCACAACCCCAGTTGGGTGAGGTATTGCTCGGCACGTTCCTTGGCGATCTTCGGCGGGATGCCGTAGTAACCGGCTTGGGTCACAACGATGTCGAAGGTCTTTTCAAACTGGTTGAAGTTGAACTCCTGGGGCACCACGCCAATGCTGCGCTTGAGCGCCGCCGGGGATTTATCCAGGTCGTGGCCAAAGATGTTCACTGTACCGGTGGTCTTGTTGACCAGGGTCGAGAGAATGCCGATGGTGGTGGATTTGCCAGCGCCGTTAGGGCCGAGCAAGGCGAAGAAATCACCTTCGGCAACGTCCAGATCGATACCACTCAGGGCCTGGAAACCGTTGCCGTAGGTTTTGGTTAGCTGCCGGATGGACAGAGCGGAACTCATATCGGATTACGCACCAAAGAAGAGGAATAGAATTGTTACATGAGGGCGGACCGCACGGAATACAACGGCTGCGCGTGACAAGCATGGTGCTTGTCCGCGCCGCACAAGTACAGTCACCCGTATTAATAGTGGGTATCAGGTCAACGCGGTCATGACCGCTTTTTGATAGGCCGGACGCTGGCGCAGGCGCTGGTACCAGGCCTCCAGGTTCGGCATCGACGGGCGTTCGATGGGCATCTCGAACCAGGCATAGATGAAACAGCCCAAGGGAATATCACCCATGCCGATCTCTTTGCCGGAGAGGTAAGGTTGCGTCGCCAAGGCCTGATCCACCGTCTGCAATACGTCGATGCAAGCCTGGCGACCGGCGTTGATGGTGTCCCAGTTCTGCTTTTCGGCAGGGGTGCGAAGTACGCCCCAGAACACGGTCCTGAAAGGGTCGGCGAGGGTCGAGGTGGTCCAGTCCATCCACTTTTCGGCGTTGGCGCGGGCTTGCAGGTCGCTCGGGTACCAGTTCGAATCCGGCGCATGCTTGGCGGCCAGATAGCGCACGATGGTGTTGGACTCCCAGAGCACAAAGTCGCCATCTTCAATCATCGGCACGCGGCCATTGGGGTTCAGCGCGCGGTATTGCGGCGTGTCGACCACACCAAAAGCCCCGCCCGCATCAATTGCCTCATAGTCCAGGCCGAGCTCCTCGGCGCACCACAGTGCTTTCCTGACGTTTGACGAATTTTTACGACCCCAGATTTTCAGCATGACCGCCCCGATTTTGAAAAAGATGGTTGGATGAATGCCGAGGCAGCATACGCCGGATCACGCCCGGCTTAAATCACTCTGCATGTCGCCCAACAGGATCGGCATCTGCTCGCCAAACAGGTGCGGGTAACATTTCTGAATGTGGGCGAAGAAGAATTCCTCGGGTACCTCGGCAAATTGCCCATGGTCCACCACGTACTCCATGGAACGCTGGCCCTTGCGGTTGAAGGCGTGGAAAACACTGTCGTGGATGCCGTCGAACTCCAGGGGTGGC
This sequence comes from Pseudomonas sp. Xaverov 83, assembly GCF_019352905.1. Lineage (NCBI taxonomy): Bacteria > Pseudomonadati > Pseudomonadota > Gammaproteobacteria > Pseudomonadales > Pseudomonadaceae > Pseudomonas > Pseudomonas sp. Xaverov 83. The sequence goes on from NZ_JAAAFU010000087.1 coordinate 2,894, forward strand.
ACGTCGAACAGTTCACACAGTTGCTGGTTGAATGCGGGCGTGGCCTTGACCCAACGGCCATCCAGATACAGCTCGGTGTAGCCGTGCATGGCAAATACGTCACTTCTGAGCAGCTCGATCAAACGGGGCGTCGAGAGGTGGTTGCGCACGTCGGCCAGGCCGATGCGTGCCGGAATCCCGCAGTGCCTTGCGCACGCCGCCAATAGCGTCGCCTTGGGCACGCAATAACTCTCGCCGGCCGCCAGGGCGAAGCTGCCGCTGAGGGTTTGCGGGTCACGGCTGAAGGTGTAAGGGTTGTAGCGCACCGCCTCGCGCACAGCATAGTAAAGACTGACTGCCTGGTCACTGAGCGCGGCACTCGAACCGCGATGTTTTTCGGCGAACTCCACCACCGCAGGGTGGTCACTATCGATGAAGCGGCCGGGATTCAAGTACGCATTCATGAGGTTAATCTCCGAGGCAAGCGTTGAGTCTAACCACAGGCCTGCACCTGGGATAACGACGATTCGGCCAAATGTCGGCGCTTGGTGCTGATCTTTGCCGGCACACCACGTAACACCCTCGTCACCGCGCTTTTTCGGATGCCGACTAAGCTCAGAGGTGATTTCGCACCTGGTTTCACGGAGGATTGAATATGCTGTTGTTGTGGATACTGGTTCTGGTGGTGGGCATTGCCTACCTGGCGCACCGGCGCATCGCGCCCCTGCCCGCCATCGGCGTGGTCGCCGTCTACCTCTTGGCGATGGGCGCCTTCAGCCATGCTCCAGGCTGGTTGCTGTTGATCTTCTGGGTGCTGATCGCCGTGGTGGCCGCCCCGCTGCTGCTGCCGGACCTGCGTCGCAAGTACTTCACCGCGCCGCTGTTCAACTGGTTCCAGAAAGTCCTGCCGCCGATGTCCGAGACTGAGCGCGACGCCATCGACGCCGGCACCGTGTGGTGGGACGGCGAGCTGTTCAGCGGCCGCCCCGACTGGGACAAGCTGCTGGCTTATCCCAAGGCGCAACTGACCGAAGAAGAACAAGCCTTCATCGACGGTCCTACTGAGGAACTGTGCGCCATGGTCACCGACTGGGAAATCGGCCAGGCCATGGACCTGCCGCCCGCCGCCTGGGAGCACATCAAGCAGCACGGTTTTTTTGCCCTGATCATCCCAAAGGAATTCGGTGGCAAAGGCTTCTCCGCCTACGCCCACTCCCAGGTCGCGATGAAGCTGGCAACCCGCAGCGGCGACCTCGCCTCCACGGTCATGGTCCCCAACTCCCTGGGCCCGGCCGAATTGCTGCTGCACTACGGCACCGATGAACAACGCAACCATTACCTGCCCCGCCTCGCCCGTGGCGACGATATCCCGTGTTTTGCCCTGACCGGTCCACTGGCGGGCTCCGATGCCGGCTCCATGCCCGACACCGGGGTGATCTGCAAAGGCGAATGGGAAGGCAAGGAAACCCTCGGCCTGCGCCTGAACTGGGAAAAACGCTACATCACCCTCGGCCCGGTGGCGACCCTGCTTGGCCTGGCCTTCAAGGCCCACGACCCGGACCACCTGCTGGGCGACAAAGAAGACCTCGGCATCAGCCTCGCGCTGATCCCCACCGACACACCGGGCGTTGAAATCGGCCGCCGTCACCTGCCACTGGGTGCCGCGTTCATGAACGGCCCCAACTCCGGCAAGGACGTGTTCATTCCCCTGGAGTTCCTGATCGGTGGCCAGGAAATGCTCGGCAAGGGCTGGATGATGCTGATGAACTGCCTGTCGGTAGGCCGTTCGATTTCCCTGCCAGCGGTTGGCACCGGCGCGGCCAAGTTCACCAGCCTGGTGACCGGCCAATATGCCCAGGTGCGTGAGCAGTTCAACGTACCACTGGCGGCCTTTGAAGGCATCCAGGAAGCCTTGGCCCGCATCGGCGGTAACGCGTGGCTGATGGACAGCGCGCGAATGCTCACCGCCAATGCCGTCGACCTGGGAGAAAAACCCTCGGTGCTGTCGGCGATTCTCAAGTACCACCTGACCGAACGCGGCCGCGAGTGCATCAGCCATGCAATGGACGTGCACGGCGGCAAGGGCATCATCATGGGGCCCAACAACTACCTGGGCCGCAGCTGGCAAGGCGCGCCGATCTTCATCACCGTGGAAGGCGCGAATATCCTCTCGCGCAACCTGATGATCTTTGGCCAGGGTGCGATCCGCTGCCATCCGTTCGTACTCAAGGAAATGGCCCTGGCTGGTCGTGAAGACCATGACCAGGCCCTAAAGGAATTCGACGGACTGCTGCTGCAGCACATCGGGTTTGCCGTGAGCAACGCCGCCAGCACCCTGGTGCTGAACCTCGGTTTCGGCCACTTCGAGAAAGCCCCGGGCAATCGCTTGAGCCAGGGCTACTTCCGCGCACTCAACCGTCAGGCTGCTGCGTTTGCGATGCTGGCGGACCTGAGCATGATGCTGCTGGGCGGCGAGTTGAAACGTCGCGAACGCCTGTCGGCACGTCTCGGTGATGTGCTGAGCCATATGTACCTGGCGTCGGCGGCGCTCAAGCGTTATCACGACCTGGATTCGCCAGACCATCTGGAACCGCTCTTCGCCTGGGCCATGGAAGAAAGCCTTGGCCACTCCGAGCGGGCACTGGATGAATTGCTGACCAACTTCCCGAGCAAGGTGTTGGGTTGTCTGTTGCGGGTGATCGTGTTCCCGTTCGGCCGCCGTCATAAAGGCCCGTCCGATGCACTGGATGCCGAGGTGGCCGCAGTGCTTGGTCGCGCCAAGGGTGACCCGACCCTGGAAGCAGTGCTAGCGGGCTGCTATCGCCCACAGTCCGCCGAAGATCCGGTGGGTGCCCTGCAACACGCCTACGACCTGTTGGCCGACAGCCATCCATTGCAGAAAAAACTCCACGAAGGCCTCAAGAGCGGCCAGGTCAAACCGACCGCCGGCGAACACGCCATCGACGCCGCGCTGCATGCCGGCGTGCTGCAACCAGCCGAGGCGCAGACCCTGCGTGACGCCGAAGCGGCACGACGCAAGGTGATCGACGTGGATGATTTCAGCAAGGAAGAGCTGACCCAGGCTGAGGGAAAAGTCCGCTGATCCCAGCGGTCATATAAAAACGGGCGCTTGAGCTATATACTCTCGCGCCCGTTTTGCTCTTGAGGACTTATCTCGTGTCCAATGTCGTTGCCGATCATCTCGTCTTGCTCGACCACCTGCGCAGCATCCTGGTTGCCGTCGGCGAAGCCGAACAGGTGCCCGAGGAAAGCCACCTCCTGTTCCTGGAGCGCTTCGATGAACTGCGCGCCCTGCTGCCCATCGACCCGATCGAAAGCCAGTACCTGGGCCAGGACATGATGAGCCAGGTCATCCTGCGCTACCCGCAAATTGCTCACCTGGTGCCGCGTGACTTGCTGTGGTTCTTCGGTGGCGACTGCCTGCACTTCATGCCCGACGACGAACTGGACCTGTACCAGGCTCTGGAAGAGCGTCGCTTCGAAGCGGAACAGAACGACGAACCATTCGACTGGAACCAGGAAAAGCAGTTGTTGGCCATGTCCAATGACCAGCCCAAGCACTGATTTCAGGGCTCACGAAAATCCAATGTGGGAGCGGGCTTGCTCGCGAATGCGGTGTGTCAGTCAATATTTTAGGTGACTGATACGCCGCATTCGCGAGCAAGCCCGCTCCCACATTTCGATCGCATTCCTACCGTTTCTTCAGCGTCGGCTCTTTGGCCATGCACTCCACCAGATAATCAATAAACACCCGCAACTTCGGCGGCAGATATCGCGTCGGCGAATGCAGCAACCAGGCATCCCCGTGGTACGACGCAATAAAATCCCACCCCGGCAACACCTGCACCACCTCCCCCGCTTCCAGCGCATGCCGCGCCGTGAAATACGGCAAGCTGCCAATTCCCACATGCTGCAACACCGCATCCAGCCGCACCCCGGTGTGATTCGCCGCATACCGCCCGCGCACCCCGACCGTCACCGCCTTGCTGCCCTGGCGAAACTTCCAGCGCGCATCCCCAGGCGTCTCGCCCAGGTAGATGCAACTGTGCTCCAACAAATCATGGGGATCCTGCGGCGCACCGTGCTCCGCCAGGTAATGCGGCGTGGCGCAGATCAAGTGTTCGATAGGTAGTAATTGGCGCCCCACCAAGCCCGGCGGCGGGCTGTCGGTGATGCGGATGCTCAGGTCGACATTGTCATCAATCAGGTCAACATGCCGGTCCTCAAGGATCAATTGCACATCGACCTTGGGATAACGCCGCAGAAATTCCGGCATATGGGGATGCACCACAAAACGCCCCACCGCCTTGGGCACGCTGACCCGCACCAACCCTTCGGCTTCATGGGTGTACTGCCCGCTGATTTCCATTACAGAACGCGCGGCGCTGACCATCTCCTGGCAGCGCTTGAACACCTCTTCGCCTCCTTCGCTGAGGCGCAACTTGCGCGTGGTGCGTTGCAGCAGGCGGGTCGCCAGGGCTTTTTCCAGGCGCGAGATGCTGCGGCTCACAGAGGACGGCGATGCACCCAATTGCCGTGCGGCCTCGGAAAAGCTGCCGGTTTCCACCACCTTGACGAAAATCGCCATTTCGCCGAGCAGAGGCAAGGGAAGATTGATGCTCATGACGCACAAGTCCATTGAGATTTGAACGGATTATCACCCATTGGCGCACTTCTTATACTGCCGGATAGAAACCCTGATGCGGATGTAGATGATGACCCAGCGCCTGTTTTTTACCCATGACCACCTGAATGCCGAACTTGAAGTGCTGGGATGCACACCTTTTGATAACCAATTTGCGGTAGTCCTGCAGTCGACGATCTTCCACCCCCAAGGTGGCGGCCAGCCATGCGACACCGGCTGGCTGGGAGAAAGCCAGGTGTTGAAGGTCGTGCAGGAAGGCGATCGCATCGTGCATTACGTCGACCGCCCCGTAGCACCCGGCGCGATACAGGCACGCGTCGATGAAGACCGCCGTAACCTGCACACGCGCCTGCATTCAGCCGGGCATCTGATCGGCAATGCCGGCGAAACCCTGGGCTGGATGCCGATCAAGGCCCATCACTGGCCGGGCGAAGGCAAGATCACCTTTATTCGCGGTACTTCGGCTCAACCCATGGACGCCGAGGCGATTCAGCGGCAAGTCGACCAATGGATCGCCGCCAACCTGCCGCGCCATATGGCACTGGATGAGGGCACGCGGGAAGTGGGTTTTGGCGAGCTGCCGGCCTATGCCTGCGGCGGTACGCATGTGCAGGCATTGGGGGACGTGGGCCAAGTGACGATCCTGGCCCTCTCCGAGAAAAAGGGTGCGTTGTCGGTGCGCTATACCCTGGACTGACTAAACCGCAATCGCTCCCGCCCTGCCCGGCTCCACCACAAACGACTTGAGGGTTGAGACACTGGCATTTGGATCCTTCGGATCGGAAATCACCCGGAAGTGCGTCAGCATGCTCTTCTCCTCAAGCGCTACCGACACATAGCCGCGCTGGCGGCTGTCGAAAAACTTTACATGGGGATTGAGCGGCAGGATCGCACTGAACGCCTCAAACGGCGGCCCGTCAGAGGTCACCGAGGTGCCGACAAACTCGGTAGCGACCACCGGCGAATCCAGGTTCCCTCCGTCAGCGTGCAGGTCCGTCGCCCAGAACGAGTGAATATCGCCACCCCAGAACACCGGGTTATTCACCTTCCTGCGCACCATCGAAGCGAGCATCCGTTCACGGTTGGCCATGTAACCATCCCAACCATCGGTCCAGCGGCCAGGCTTGTGATTGGTCAGGTCTCGTTGTGTGAGCGGCGCGACCAACAGGTCCTGGGCGATCACGTTCCATTGCGCCCGGGACTCGGCAAAGCCCTGATCCAGCCACGCTTCCTGCTCCCAGCCGAGCATGGTGCGACGGGGATCGCGCAGGTCGGCACAGGTATTCGCGGCCACATGCCCCTTGTGGCTGCCATTGGCCAGGATGCATGGCTGCTCGGAGCGGTACTGACGCCCATCCAGCACATGGAAACGCGCCAGTCGGCCGTAGTCCAAACGCCGATAAATGCGCATGTCCGGCCCGCGCGGCAGGCTGCTCGCCCGCAGCGGCATATGCTCGTAGAACGCCTGGTAGGCCGCCGCCCGCTGCTTGAGAAAACTCGCCACCGGGATGTTCGGGTCCTGGGACCATTCATTGGCATAGTCATTTTGCACTTCGTGATCGTCCCAGGTGACCACACTGGGCGCCGCGGCATGCAGTGCCTGCAGATCCGGATCGGTCTTGTACAGGGCGTAACGGTTGCGGTAATCCACCAGGTTCAGCGCATTGCCGCTGCCGTGGGGGCGAATGATCTTGCCGGAGTCGGCCGCGTAGGAACTGTCATAGATGTAATCACCGAGGAAAAACACCAGGTCAGGCTGCTCGGCCGCCAAGTGACGATAGGCGCTGAAGTAGCCTCGCTCCCAATGGGAGCAGGAGACAAAACCCAACTGCGCCGATGCCACGGCATGCACCGCCGGGGCCGTACGCGACTGCCCCACCGGGCTTTGCGCGCCGAGGCCTTCGAACTGGTACCAGTACGGTCGACCCGCTTCCAGCCCGGCGACTTCCACATGCACCGAATGGGCGAAACACTCGCTGGCCATCACCTCGCCCTGGCGCACAACCCGCGTCATCGCCGCATCACTGGCCACCTTCCAGCGCACCGGCACTGCTCGGTTCAATCCGCCGCGACCGTCTGCGGCATTGAACAACGGCGCGAGGCGCGTCCAGATCACGAAACCATCGGGCAACGGATCGCCTGAAGCCACGCCGAGGGTGAAGGGATAGTCGATGCCTGCACTGCGGGCAAAAGGACTGAGGATCGAAAACGCGGTGGCAATCGCCAGCCCGCCCAGTACTCGACGGCGGCCGTGATCGACACTCATCAACCGTGCTCCTTCCAATCCGCACGCACCAGGCCATACAACAACATGTCCTCCTGCACCCCATTCTTGAGGAAGGCGCCCTTCATGCACCCTTCGTAAGCCAAGCCGATTTTTTCCATGACCCGAGCGGACCCTTTGTTACGGGCAAAGCACTGGCTGCCCACACGCTGCAGCGCCAATTCGCTAAACCCAAACGCCATGATCTGCGCCGCTGCTTCGGCGGCATAACCCTGGCTTCGACAATGGGCGGCCACCCAATACCCGAGATGCCCACTTCGATGAGCCGCAGACAACCTGAGGCTGATCACGCCGATCAATTCGCCCGTTTCCCGCAGATGAATACCCAGCCCCAGTGAATGCCCCGAGCGGTAATTCTCTGCCTGGCCATCAATAAAGACGTGTGCGGTTTCCAAGGTGTAAGGCGATGGAATCGCAGCCGTGTTGTTCGCAATATCGGTATCGTTGGCCAGCACCGACAACGTCTCGGCCTGCTCCTTTTGCAGAGGTTTCAACAGCAGGCGCGGGGTAGATAAATGGGGCAGTGCAATGCTCATGCAGAGGGACTCGCGAAATAAATTCTCCAAGAATGTACCCGCGTCGTGTCAGTTTCATTACGTAGATAAATAGACCCACGAGTCGTCTGTAAGACGCGTCCTAGAGCCTTAAAAGCTTAAATTAAAGTTAACCATTCGGTCATTTTTGGTTGCTAGCGTGTCGCCCCTAATCAACGGTGGGGTAGCGGAATGAGAACTTGGGATGAACCCAAAAAGCGCAAGGCACACATCGAACTGATCCCGATGATCGACGTGATGATGTTCCTGTTGGTGTTTTTTGTACTGGTGAGTTTGAACGTGATTCCGGCCCTGGGCATGAAGACTCAGCTGCCGAGCGCCAGCAGTTCACAACAGCTCAAGCCGCAGAATAAATTCATCCTGACCCTGGGCCTGGAAGGCCAATTGCAGCTCGATGGCAAGGACATGAGCGTCGAGGCACTGGTGCCTGCTCTCAAGGCCGCCGAGAAGCCTGACACCAAGTCGACGATCATCGTCAACAGCGACAAAGGCGTGGAAGTGTCGCGCCTGGTCGAGGTGATGGACACCCTGCGCGTGGGTGGCTTTACCTCTGTCTCCATCGCCACGAAAAAGTCCTGATCATGTATGCCTTGTTTCGTGCGCGTCGGCTGCTGGGCAGTGTCCCGGCCCTGATCGCCCTGGTGCTGATTGCACTGGGTATCCAGTCCCAACCCCTGAAGATCCAGCCGCAGTACGACGAGTCGGCGGTTGAACTTGCCCTGGTGGAGCCCGAGCCGGAAGTGGTCCCCGAGCCCGTGGTGGAGCAAGAGCCACCGCCGCCGGTGATCGAAGACGAAGAGGCCGAACCCGCCCCGCCGCCTCCGCCACCCAAACCGGTGCCCAAGCCTCTGCCAAAACCTGAGCCCAAGCCAAAACCGGTGCCCAAGCCCGTGGTCGCCAAGCCAACGCCTGTGCCTGTGCCTGCGCCAGCTCCGGTGGCCGCCAAACCGGTGCAAGCCGCTCCCGCACCCACGCCAGCACCCGCCGCGCCACCGGCGCCGCCGAAAGTCGACGGTCAGGCGCTGGAAGGCGGCTACCTCAAGGGCTTGCGCAACGAGTTGGACACCTACAAGCAATACCCCACCGGGCGCCAGGCGTCCCTCGAACGCCCCAGTGGCGAGGTGGTGGTCTGGTTAATGGTGGACCGCCAAGGCCGCGTCCTCGACTCCGGGATCCAGACCCCGGCGCCGAGCATGCTGCTCAACCGGGCCGCCACCAACAGCCTGCGCCGTATCAAGCAGGTGAAACCGTTCCCCGAACAAGCCTTCGGTGGACGTAACGAGCAGCGCTTCACCGCCACCTTCAACTACAGCGTGCAATAAGCACACACCACCAGGACGACAGTGATGAAGTTCACCCGGATTCATCTGGCACTCGTTGCCGCGACGAGCATGACCCATGGAGTGGTCATGGCAGACACCAGCGACAGTGACGTCGGGACTATTGGGGTACAGGGCAAGGCAACCGCGGGGGGCGGTTACATGGTCCAGGAAGAGAGCGCCAAGGGCCGCTCGACCATCACCAAGGAAGCGCTGGACAAACAGACGGCCACCGGCAACGCCATCGACAAGCTCAAGTACACCCCGGGCCTGAACATCTCCAGTGAAGACAACACCGGCCTCTCGGGTTTCCGCTTCACCATGCGCGGCATGAACTCCGACCAGGTCGGTATGTCGGTGGACGGCATGCCGATCAACGACTCCGGCAACTACGCCTTGTACTCCAACCTGTTGGGCGACCCGGAAAACATCGACCAGATTTTCGTCACCCAGGGCTCGTCGGAAGCCGACGGCCCGCACATCGGTTCCAGCGGCGGCAACATCGGCATCGTGACCATTCGCCCCACCAAGGAAACCGGTGCCTTCGTCAAGCAAGTGGTCGGCAGCAACGCCACCCGCAAGACCTTTGCCCGCCTCAACACCGGTGAAGTCAACGGCCTGAGCAACTGGCTGTCGGCCTCCCACACCGAAGGCCAGATGTGGCGCGGCTCGGGTGCCGTGCGTGCGGACAAGGTGGAGTGGAACAGCTTCTTCGACGCCGGCAACGGCAACACCGCCAACCTGATCCTCAAGTACCACGAGCAGGACAACAACAGCTACAGCCAACTGACCAAGTCACAGTTCCAGCAGTACGGCCGCAAGTACGACCCGTATCCGGCGACACCGGCGGTGGGCGCCAACGGCAAGATCAGCAGCTACTACGACCTGGCGCAGAACCCGTTCCAGACCTTCACCGCCGTGCTCAACACCCAGTACAAACTGAGCGACAATCTGTCCCTCTCGGTGATCCCGTATTACTACTACGGCAACGGCAGTGGCGTGGGCTCTTCGGCCTATGCGCTGAACAGTGGCTCGAACAAGGGCGGCGTTTTCGACCTCGGCAACCTGCCGACACAGGCTCAATACAACGCCGACGGTTCCGCGACCACCGGCGTCTACTACCGCCCTTCGCGCACCCAGACCTGGCGCCCGGGCATCACCACCAAGCTGAACTGGGACCTGGGCGATCACAGCCTGCAATTCGGCTACTGGTACGAACGCGCCCGCCAAAGCCAGACCCAGCCGTTCATTGCCCTGAAGAACAACGGCAAGCCGAGCGACACCTGGCCCGACGGCAACTCCGTGGTCGACGCCAACGGCAACACCGTGCAGGGGCGCGACCGCTACACCGTGACGCCGGCGCAGAAGGTCTGGACCCAGGACACCTGGTACATCAACTCGGACTGGACACTGATCGCCGGCATCGCCTACATGAACGTCGAGCGTGACGGCACCAACCACGGCAGCCTCACCGAGCAACCGGGCAAGGCCAGCCAGACCTACAACAAACTGCTGCCCAACGCCGGCCTGAAGTACCAGATCGACGAGCGTGACCAGTTGTTCTATAGCCTGTCGCGCAACATGCGGATTCCGCAGAACTACGTGCTGTACGACAAAGGCGTCGGCTCCCTCGACTCCAAGCCGGAGCTCAGCTGGAACCAGGAACTGGGCTGGCGCTACACCGGCGAAGACAGCACCCTCGCCGCCACCTTGTTCTACATGCAGTTCAAGAATCGCCAGCTCACCTCCCTGGACAGCAATGGTGATTCCGCCGACATCAACGCCGGCACCGTCATCAACAAAGGCCTGGAACTGGAGTGGAGCGGCAAGCTGCCGCACAACTTCAACTACTACACCTCCTACACCTACACCAGCTCCAAGCAGCAGGATGACCTGACCGTCTACAGCGCCGGCAAGCCGATCGTGCTGCCCACCAGCGGCAAGCAATTCGCCAACGTGCCGACCAACATGCTCGCAGCCAACGTCGGCTATGACGACGGGCGCTTCTACGGCACCTTCGGCGGCAAGTTCACCAGCAAGCTCTATGGCGACCTGACCAACGACGAAGCCATCTCCGCCCGCACCGTTTTCAACCTCGGCGCCGGTATCTACCTGCCGGTGGACAAGAAAGTCGTCAAGGACGCAACCCTGCGCCTGAACGTCGACAACCTGTTCGACAAGAAGTACCTGGACGGCGTGTACACCACCAAGACCAACTCGGCGAGCTACAGCGGTTTCCGCGACGGCGACCCGGCTTACATCGTTGGGCTTGACCGCACCGTCACCGTATCCCTGGAAGCCAATTTCTAACTGCGAGGCTCAGCATCATGGACATGAACCTGCTTCACCAAATCACCTTTTATGTGATGTACGCCGCCCTGGCGATTGCGATCTTCATCACCATCGAACGTGGCATCTACTTCGCCTACGTGCGCCGTCAGGCCCGTGCGCTGACTGAAGTGCTGGGCGCCAATGTGCACAGCGAGCGTGACCTGCCGGAAAACCTGACCCGCCGCGACAGCCTGCCACTGAGCATGGTGCTGCCGATCCTGGCGCAGAAGGCTTCCCATGGTTCGCGCAAGGACCTGGACGACGAGATCGAAACCCAGTACCTCAAGACCCGCGCGCCGCTGTCCCGCAGCCTGTGGATCATCGAAACCATCACCACCGCCGCGCCGCTGCTCGGCCTGCTGGGCACCATTCTCGGCATCATCGACACCTTCAAAGCGCTGGCCACTGCCGGCGTGTCCGACCCGGGCCAGATTTCCGGTGGTATCGGTACGGCCCTGTTCGCCACGGGTTTGGGTATCGCCATCGCGCTGTTCTGCGTGGTGTTCCACAACTTCTTCCAGGACAGCCTAGAGCGCATCAACGACCAGCTGAAAATCCTGCTGATCCGCGCTGCGACCGGTGCCCGCGTACAGGGTGAAGTGCCGCACCTGGTGCCGACACCGCTGCATACCCGCACAGCATGACCTTCAAGGCGGGCGCATGATGCGCCCGCCTTTCTTTTTGCCCGATGAGACGCCTATGTCCCTCTCGATGAAGTTGCGTATCGCAGGCCTGACCGGCTTGCTCCTCAGTCCGCTTGCCCAGGCGGACTTTTCAATTCCGGGGTTTGAACTGGTGCACACCGTGCCGGTGGATACCACGTTGGGCACGGCCGATTTGCGTCAGCCGGGCCCGGTGTGGATCGAATTGTTTGACGGTGCAAAAAACAGCATTGATATCGGCCAGTTCTACGCGGCCGACCATCCCGGCTCGGTGATGGACACGGTCATCGAACACTTGGAAGCCGCCGGCAAGCGCGGGGTGAAAATCCGCTTTCTGTTGGAAGAAAAAGGTATCCGGCTGTCGGAAGCGTCGACCCTGGAGCGCTTGCGCGCGATTCCCAACCTGACCTTCCGCGTGCTTTCGTACGGGCAACTGAGTGGCGGAATCATCCACGCGAAATACATGGTGGTGGACGGCAAGCAGGCGTTTATCGGCAGCCAGAACTTCGACTGGCGTTCGCTGGAGCATATCCACGAAACCGGTTTGCGCATCAGCGATACAACCGTGGTCAGCCAGGTGCAGGCGATCTTCAATCAGGACTGGCAAGCCCAGGCCGCCCTTACAGATAAACAACCCGTGCCGCTGCCGGCTGCGGGCCAGGAGCAGGGACGCACCGGCAACTATCTGGTGGCCAGCCCACAACGCTACAATCCGCCCGGCGTGGGCGATTCACAATTGGAACTGCCGCGCCTGTTGAGCGAGGCCAAGAAAGAAGTGCGCGTGCAACTGCTCGACTACGCGCCGCTGTCCTACGGGCCGGACCGAACCCGGCCGTACTACGCGGTGATCGACAACGCCGTGCGCGCCGCCGCAGCGCGTGGTGTGTCGGTGAAGCTGATGGTGTCCAACTGGAACACCGAAGCCCTGGAATTGCCGTACCTGAAAAGCCTGGCCGTGCTGCCGAATATCGAGGTCAAGATCGTTACGCTGCCCGAGGCCAAGCAGGGATTTATTCCTTACGCGCGGGTGATCCACAGCAAGACCATGGAAATCGACGGGCAAGTGGCCTGGGTGGGGACCAGTAACTGGCTGGGTGGTTACTTCGATAACTCGCGCAACCTGGAAGTGGTGATGCATGACGCGGTGATGGCCAAGCGTGTGGGCGAGCTGCATGCGCAATTGTGGGATGGGCCGTATGCCAAGGCACTGGATGTAGCGGCGCAGTACCCGGAACCGCATCCTGGCAAGCCTTGATAACCCATTTCAAACTTCACCGAAAAATCCAGTGGGAGCGGGCTTGCTCGCGAAGGCGCTGCCGTAACACGGCAGCAGCCTGCCCCTCAGAAGTCGGGGCGTGGTGGTGCGCAGCGCGCGTCAGTTCTCACCGCTGAATATGCCGGAAAATGCCCTGAGCCTGGGGTTTGTCCCGCTTGACCGGGATGAGATCCGGGAAGCCATACTGCGTTTGGCGCGGGTGATGAGCAGGCGTTGATGACACGCATGCATCGACAAAAGCTAGAGCGCGCCATGGCCGCTGTTTTGGAGCCGAGCAAGGTCGGGACACTCGAGCAACAGCGCCCGATTGCCCCGACCGATATGCTCCATCACCGCCAGCGTGATGAACTCGCGCACCATCCCGCTCGAGACGCAATACATCGCCCAGGCTTGTTCGGGCGTGCAATGGCCGATCTGTTCTTCGATTTCCTTGTAGGCCTGGTATTCGTCCGGCTTCAGAAAGTATGGGTTAGCCGCATGGCGCATGATTTTTCTCCTCCCTGGAAACGCTGCGACAGCCCCTTAGTCTGCCGACGGATAAAGCGGGGCCGTTATGGCCCCATTCATACGCCTGCGCTGATCGACTTTCGTCGAGCGACTCCTCCCATCATGTTTATGGAGCAATGCCTTGATGCGGTTCAGCAGTCGTTCATCATTACCCAGTGACGCGAGGCCATGGGTTGTTTGCGCCTCATAGGCCTCAACCATCTTTATCAGCGTCACTAATTGATGACTGTCGGCTTTGGTTTCTTTGCAAATAGCCATGTAACCCTCTGCCAATAAAGATGAATGCCAAGCGGGTTATGTACCGCTCTTGACCTTGGTCCACACACGCGTGCGGATTCGTTCTAACTTCAACGGTAGTGGTTCAAGCGGAACAAGTGTGGCAACCGTATTCTTGTCAGGATAAATCCAAGGGTTGTCGCGCAGCTTCTGCTCGACGAACTCAGTGGCGTCCTTGTTAGCGTTCGGGTAAAGCGTGTGGTTCGAGCTTTTGGCAATCACTTGTGGTTCAAGCATGTAATTGATGAAAGCCAGACCTTCCTTGGCATGGGGCGCATCTTTAAGCAGCACAAAATTTTCCGACCAGACCAGCCCACCTTCGCGCGGCAGGCTGTAGGCAATCTTGCGCCCGGTGTTGTTTTTCTCGTTGATGGCCTGCGCCGTCAGTGCCCCGCTCGCCCAACCCACGACCACGCATATGTTGCCATCAGCAAAGTCGGCATCGGTTCTGGAAGAGTCGAAGTAGAGGACGTAAGGGCGGATTTTCAATAGCAGCGCCTGTGCCTTCAGGTAATCCTCTGGGTTCTGGCTGTTACTCGGCAGCCCGAGGTAATGCAGAGCGATGGAGATGATTTCACTCGGAGAGTCGAGCATCGCCACGCCGCACGACTTGAGCTTGCTGATGTTTTCTTCTTTGAAGATCAAGTCCCAACTGTCCACCGGGGCGTTATCACCCAGGGCCGCTTTGACTTTATCCACGTCGTAGCCAATGCCGGTGGTGCCCCACAAGTAAGGCACGGCGTAGAGATTGCCGGGATCATTTATCGCAAGCAACGCCATCATCTCGGGGTCGAGATGGGAGTAGTTGCTCAGTTGGCTGCGGTCCAGCGGCGCCAGGACGCCAGCCTGAATCAGGCTTGGCAAGACGTTGGACGTGGCAACGACGACGTCGTACCCGGTGCGCCCAGCCATGGCTTTGCTTTGCATGACCTCGGCACTGTCAAAGGTATCCACGTGCATCTTGGCGCCAGTTTTCTGCTCGAATTCTTTCGGCGTCTCAGGGGCGATCAACCCGAACCAGTTGTACAGATTGACCCGTGGCTCTGCCGCCGCTGCCGGCGTGCTTGCGCCAACACAGACAAGCGAGGCCAAAAAAATGGCGCGCAAATGTGATTTATTCATATAACTATCCTTGTCATAACGAATGGCCTTCATGGCCATCACCACTGGTGGGTGAATATACCCGCCGTCGTCGATTAGTAAATACCTACAAGTACTTAGCTCAGACCTATGAATCCCTAACCCTAAAGGGGTAGTAAATGTCACTCGACCTTCATGACTTGGCCTGGCACCGGTCGGCCGGCAAGCTGATCATGGAGCTGAACCGCCCGGCTTTCTGGAGCTCTCTGGTTCGCGTATTAAAAGAATACGTACAGATCGATAACTGGGTTGTATTGGTGTTCAGCGATCAACACGTCACTGTGATCTCCGTGCCCGAAGTTGCCGACGCCGAGGAAGTGGATGCACTGACACAACGCTACGTAAAAGGGCTTTATTTGCTCGACCCTTTTTACATAGCCAACCGTGAAAACCCACAGAGTGGCTTTTTCCATTTGTCAGACATCGCGCCGGAGCATTTCCTGACTACCGAGTATTACCACCAGTATTTCGCCCCGTATGTCTCTGTGGATGAGGTGCAGTACAACGTGCAGCTCGACGCGAACAGAACGCTGTGTATTTCCTTCGGCAGTAACGTGCGCTTCAGCCCGGAGCAGATCACCACACTGGAGATCATCAAGCCTTGGGTCATGGCATTGATGCATCAACGCATGTGCTTTGAGACGGACCTGGAAAAAAATCTCAGTGAGCCACCACCGTGGTCGGAAGCCATCGTTCAACTCGGCACGCAGATAACCGCGCGTGAAAAGGATGTACTCAAATTGCTGCTCAGCGGCTTTTCGAACAAAGAGATCGCCGGCAAATTGTCCCTGTCTACCGAAACAATCAAGGTGCACCGGCGCAACATTTACAACAAGTTGAACATCAAGTCGCAGTCCGAACTGTTCTCACGCTTTTTTATACCGAAGCAAGACGCTTACGCGCCGAACTAGATTCGGCGGATAAAAAGCCGCGCACACAAAAACGCCGATCATTGCTGATCGGCGTTTTCGTTAAATATGGAGCGGGAAACGAGACTCGAACTCGCGACCCCGACCTTGGCAAGGTCGTGCTCTACCAACTGAGCTAT
>NZ_JAAAFU010000087.1:18945-36090 GCF_019352905.1 Pseudomonas sp. Xaverov 83
GCTACTGAAACACATGGTGTGTATTTCAGTGCCCAGAGATTAAATCCGAAGATTATGCCCTGGTTTCACTCAGTGCCGCCCGAGAGCAACACTGCTTAAATTTGGAGCGGGAAACGAGACTCGAACTCGCGACCCCGACCTTGGCAAGGTCGTGCTCTACCAACTGAGCTATTCCCGCAAATGGCGTCCCCTAGGGGACTCGAACCCCTGTTACCGCCGTGAAAGGGCGGTGTCCTAGGCCACTAGACGAAGGGGACACACGTACAACATTCACTCCCTACCGCGTTTCGCTGTGTGCTTTACGCTGTAAGTGGCGCGCATTCTATGGATGGATTGGGAGGTCGTCAACCCCCAAGGATAAATTTATTTAAATCAATGACTTCGCCGTGGTTTACGGGGGTTGCAAGGGTTTCTCGCCGTCCAGGCTTTGGCGCCTATATTCTGGCGTTCCACAAGACGCTATAGTTGGCCACAGCAAATGATGGCAATGTGCATCTACGCAGGGACTGCCCAGCTATATAGAAGAAACTACTGACGCAACTGGTCGCTCAGTCCTATCCGGCCACTGCACCAGTCACTACACTTCAACGCAAACCCCATAAAGAGGTCACACCGGTGACACCACTCATGATCACCCTGCTGGTAATAGCCGGGATCGTAATACTGATCGCCATTGGCTACATGAACCACGTGGTGGAAAACAATAAGCTGGAAAAGAACCGGACCCGGATCGAACTCAATGACCGGCTGCGTCGCTGCGGTGAAATCACCGAGACCTTTCCAGGCCAATTGATGACGCCGCGACTCAAGTTGCTGCTGACCCGCCTGGAGCTCAACGTCAACCAGCGCCTGTTGAATCTGGACAAGTCGAATGCGGCGCTCAAGGCACGCATCACCGAACTCAACGCACTGGTGGCCCAGGGCGAATCGATTCCGGTGAACAACCCGCCCGGCCCGATCCAGACCGAAGCCAAGGCCAAGGATGTACGGTTCCTGCTGGAAGCCCTGCATGGCCAGGTCACTCGCGCGGCCCAGGACGGTTTCCTGCCGACCAATGAAGCCAAGCACTGGATCAAGGAAATCCGCCACATCCTGGTGTTGCTGCACATCGAGTTCTTCAACAACCTGGGCCAGCACGCGCTGCAACAAGGCCAGCCTGGCCAGGCACGCCTGGCGTTCGAACGCGGCGTGCAGTACCTGCGCAAACAGCCGGAGCCCGTGGTGTACAGCCAGCAACTGCAATTGCTGGAGAAACAACTGGCGCGCGCCAACTCCATGGTGCTGACCAACCTCGAGCCGGCTGAAGACGAGGTCAACGAATTGACCCAAGGCTTGAAAGAGGTGGATGCGGACGCGGACTGGAAGAAGAAAGCCATCTACGACTGATTCCCTGCCATTGTGGTGGGCGGTAAACCCGCTCGCCACATGCCATCACTCTGCACCTATCCCCTTCCCCCCGAATAGCGTAAAAAAGGCCCCTCTCTCCGTTAACGAAAAGGGCCTCGCCATGCCTGTCGTGATCATCGATGGACAACCGCTGCACTACCTCGACCAGGGCACCGGCCCGGCCGTTCTCCTCGGTTCCAGCTACCTGTGGGACAGCCAGATGTGGGCACCGCAGATAGAAGCCCTTTCCCAACAATACCGAGTGATCGTCCCCGAGCTATGGGGCCACGGCGAGTCCGGCCCACTGCCTGCAAGCACCGTGTCCCTGGACGACCTCGCACGCCAGCACCTGGCCCTGCTGGATCACCTGGACATTGCCCAGGTCAACCTCGTGGGTTTGTCGGTCGGCGGCATGTGGGGCGCACGCCTGGCGCTGCTGGCACCCGAGCGGGTCAACAGCCTGGTACTGATGGACACGCACCTGGGTGCCGAGCCGGAAGCCACTCGCCAGTACTATTTTTCGCTGTTCAAGATGATCGAAGATGCCGGCGCCATTCCGGAGCCGCTGCTGGATGTGGTGGCGCCGATCTTCTTCCGCCCCGGCATCGACCGGGAATCTGCCTTGTATCAGGATTTTCGCAACGCACTGAAGGCCTTTCCGAAAGAACGCCTGCTGCAAAGCATCGTGCCCCTGGGCCGGATTATCTTCAGCCGCACCGATGTGCTGGAGCAGCTTTCGCGCCTCGACACCGATACCACCCTGGTGATGTGCGGGGAGCAAGACAAGCCACGCCCACCGGCCGAATCAGAAGAAATGGCGACCTTGATCGGCTGCACACTGACGTTGATTCCGGACGCCGGGCATATCTCCAGCCGCGAAAACCCCGACTTCGTCAACGAAGCGCTGCTGACCTTCCTGGTCAACAACGCCTGACGACCCTGCCCTTTGATCACCGCAGGCCTGCGGTGATCAAAGTCGGAAGTGCCCGACCATCCCTTTAAGCTCCGTGCCCAACTGCGCCAGCTCGATGCTCGACGCCGCGTTGCCCTGCATGCTCAACGCCGATTGATCGGCACTGGCACGGATGCTGGTGACGCTGCGATTGATTTCCTCGGCCACCGAGCTTTGCTCTTCGGCCGCCGCGGCAATCTGCTGGTTCATTTGCTGGATCAGCGACACCGCCGCTGCAATGCTGCCCAGGGCACTTTCAGTTTCCAGGGCATCACTGACCGCCAGCTTCACCAATTCGCCACTCTGTTTGATCTGCTGCACCGAAGACTGTGCCGCGCTGCGCAAGGTGCTCACCAGTCGCTCGATTTCCTCGGTCGATTGCTGGGTACGCTTGGCCAGTGCCCTTACCTCATCGGCCACTACCGCAAAACCACGGCCCTGCTCGCCCGCCCGGGCCGCTTCGATGGCCGCATTCAGGGCGAGCAAGTTGGTTTGTTCGGCCACGCTTTTGATCACCTCGAGTACCGTGCCGATATTCTGGATTTCCGCACTGAGGCTTTCGATGCTGGTACTGGCAGAGGTCGCGGAACTGGCCAGCAACTCGATACGTTGCAAGCTCTGGCGCACGACCTGCTGGCCGCTGTCGACCTTGTCATCCGCGGTCTGCGCAGCCTGGGCCGCTTGTTCGGCGTTACGCGCCACGTCGTGCACGGTGGCAGTCATTTGGTTCATTGCCGTGGCGACCTGTTCGGTCTCTTCC
Source organism: Pseudomonas sp. Xaverov 83 (assembly GCF_019352905.1). NCBI lineage: Bacteria > Pseudomonadati > Pseudomonadota > Gammaproteobacteria > Pseudomonadales > Pseudomonadaceae > Pseudomonas > Pseudomonas sp. Xaverov 83. Next base: position 22,044 of record NZ_JAAAFU010000087.1, read on the forward strand.
TTCTGGCAGCTGACCTCGACGTTGGTCTGCTCAGTCACGCTGGACAGCGAATGGGCCGAGCTGGCCAGTTGCTCGATACCCGCCTGCAACCCACTGACCATATTGCTCAGGCCACTGCTCATCTGCTGCATCGCCAGCATCAACTGGCCCATTTCATCCCGACGGCTGACGTCCATGCGGCCACTGAGATCACCGGCGGCAATCTGCTGGGCCACCGCAATCACGCTGCGCAGCGGGGCGACGATCAACCGGGTGATGATCCACGCCGCAATCAGCCCGACCAGCAAGGCCAAGGCTGAAGAGCCAATGATCAGTAACGCGCTTTTCTTCAACTGCGCCTGCATCGACACGTCTTCTGCGTCATAGGCCTGATTGACCCGGGTGACCACCTCGGCAGCACGCTCGTGGAGTTGCTTATAGACCACCTTTTCCTGGGCCAGCAGGCCGGTGTACTCACCGAGTTTTTCACTGAAGGCCGCGATATGCCCGGATACCTCGTTAAGCACAGTTTGATAACCGGGATCCTTGACCGTGGTTTTCAGCTGTTCGACCTGGGCCAGGGCCTGGTCAGCCTGCTCGATCTTGCCTTGCTCGGCGTTCTCGTCATCGCCCTTGCGGCTTTGATCCAGACGCACATGCGCTTCGTTCATGGCTTGCAGCATCAGGCGCGAGACCTGGCTGACCTGCCCCGCCTGCTCGATAAATTCGGCGCCTTCCTTGCCCTGGCTTTCCTTGAGGCCATAGGCGCCGTCGTCCGCCAGCCCGGCCTGCAACACATCGAGGTTGTTGGCGACACTGGAGACCGACCAACTGGCCATTTCCAGGGCCAGGTCCTTGGTCTGGGTCAGTTCGACAAACTCATCGAACGCCTTGCGATAGGCCGCCAGCGCCTGCTCAACGTCGGTCATCACCGGGACGTTGGCGGGCGACTGGCCCTTGAGAATCGTGGCCTGGGCGGCCAATGCGTCGACGCTTTCGTGCAAGGCGTCCACCGACTTGGGGTCGGCATGCAACGCGTAGTCCTGCTCGATCAAGCGCACCTTGAGCAGGCCACTGTTGAGCGCCGACATGGCTTTCAGGCCCTCGAAGCGCTGACCGACGGTTTGCAGCGACCACACGCCGATCGCGGCCACCAGCGCCGTCAACAGCAACACCAAGGCGAAGCCCAAGCCCAGTTTCTTTGCCATACCGAGGTTGGCAAAACGTCGTTGCACGGCAGAAATCATTGCACTTGAGTCCTCTTGCAATGGCGAATGCCATCAAGCCCGGTTTCAATGCAGCGAGATTCGCAACCCCGGGGCCCTGAACACAAGCGTTTGGCGCCACAATAATGGCAAAAAGCTACATCCTCGTCGTTTTCAGAATGGTAGAGGTCGATCCTGCCGGGCCCATGGCCTTGAACAGCGCGAGGGCGCGCTGATCTGAAGCATAGGCCACATTGATGCGCAGCCAGTCACTGTGTTCGCCCGTCGGGCTGAAAAGCGCGCCCGGCGTCAGCAACACCCCAAGCCGGCGAGCCTGCGCGTACAACGTCGAACCATCACCGACACCAGGGCGCGCCCACACAAACATGCCACCCGCAGGCACCGCGAAAACCTCCCACTCCTCGTCTTCCAGCACTTGCAGGGTGATGGCCATTTCGGTATTCAAGCGCCGACGCAGACGTTGCACCCACTTGCGGTAGGTACCATTAGCCAGCAACGTCGCCACCACCGCCTCGGCGAACCGCGAGGTGCCGATACCGGTCATGGTCTTGACCTTGGACAACTGCGCGATGATCGCCCCGCTGGCCGTGAGATAGCCCACGCGCAAAGCGCTGCTGAGGGTCTTGGAAAAACTCGAGATATAGATCACCCGGTCCTCGTGGGGCAACGCCGACAGCCGGGTGCAGGTGGCATGTTGCAGATCGCCGTAGACGTCTTCCTCGACAATAAAGAAGTCCTGGGAATGGGCCAGTTGCAACAAGCGCTCAGCCACTCCCTGGGACAGGCTGGTGCCGGTGGGGTTGTGATACAGGCTGTTGATGAACAGGCACTTGGGCCGATGCCCGCGCAACAGCGCTTCCAGTGCAGGCAGGTCCGGACCGCTGCGTGTGCGCGGCACTTCCAGCAGTTTGATACCGTGAAAGGCCAACTGGCGGTACAGGTTGCCGTAGCCCGGGCTTTCCACCACCACGGTGTCGCCGGCCTTGAGCAGTGTGCGGATCAACAGGTCCTGGGCATGGCTAGCACCTTGGGTGATAAGGATATGGTCGACCCGGGCCGCCACATGAATGTGGGCCAGGCGCTTGAGCAACTGTTCCCGCAGCGCCGGCAGGCCCAGCGGCGTGCTGTAATTGAAGACGGCAGCGGTATCGGTGCGGGTGACCTCACGAATCGCGTAGCTGATGTCGTCGCTTTCGCGCCAGGTGTCCGGCAGCCAGCCGCATCCCAGTTTCAGTTCACCCAGCTGATTGTCGACAAAGGCGCCCCACCCGGACTCGGCGCCCTCATACCATTGGTTTTCGCAGCGAAGGCCACGCTCGGCGGGTGGCTGGGCCACACAGAAACCCGCGCCTTGCCTTGAGGACAGCACGCCTTGGGCAACCATCCGTTCGAACGCCTCGATCACGCTGGACTGGCTGAGCAGGTTCTCGTGGGCCAGTTGCCGAACCGAAGGCAACCGCGTCCCGGGACTGGCTCCGCTCTCGCGAATCCAGGCGGCCAACGCGCTGACGATTTGCTGCACTACCGGTACAAGGGCTTGTCGATCGATCCCTAAATCCATGAGCCACTCACTTAAACTGTTGTCATTTAACCCAAACCAGTTAAGCACAGAAGCCCAATGACAGCCGTGGTGAAGATTTATTAAATCATTGATTTAATTGGATTATTTACCTACTGATACACATTCGGCCAGGGCACCTGGCCACCTGCAGAAAAGCCTCACAGCGCCGCCAACGCTTTTCTGAATGGCATCAGCATCAGTTCCTAAATCGCGGTCGCACCACCGTCCACCGCCAATGCCTGGCCTGTGGTAAAGGCAGCGCCGTCACTGCACAGATAAAGCACCGCACTGGCGATTTCCTCGACTTTGCCAATACGCCCGACCGGGTGCATGGCGGCAGCAAATTCAGCTTTGCGCGGGTCGGCCTCATAGGCACGGCGGAACATATCGGTGTCGATCACCGCCGGGCATACCGCGTTGACGCGGATTTTCTTCTTCGCATACTCGATCGCCGCCGACTTGGTCAGGCCGATCACCGCGTGCTTGGACGCGGCATAGATGCTCATCTTCGGCGCCGCCCCAAGCCCGGCCACCGAGGCCGTGTTGACGATGGCACCACCGCCCTGGGCCAGCAGCAACGGCAGTTGATACTTCATGCACAGCCACACGCCCTTGACGTTGACGCCCATGATGGCGTCGAACTCATCCAGGCTGCCGTCGGCCAACTTGCCCTTCTCGATCTCGATCCCGGCGTTGTTGAACGCATAGTCCAACCGACCATAGGTGGCCACGGTCTGCTGCATCAACTGCTGTACGTCCGCTTCGAGGGTGACATTGCAGCGTACAAACACCGCTTCGCCACCGGCCTGATGAATCAGCGCCACAGTGCCCTCGCCGCCCGCCGCGTCCAGGTCAGCAACTACAACCTTCAAGCCTTCAGCAGCAAACGCCAGCGCAGTGGCGCGGCCAATGCCCGCGGCCGCGCCGGTCACCAGGGCGACCTGGCCGGAAAATGTCATGCTCATGGTGATGTCCTTCGATGGGGATGCTGGATGACCCCAGTCTAGCCAGAGCGGCCATGGGCACGTCAGCACTATCAAACGCCCGGTTGGCGGACCATGAGCGGCAGTGATAAGGGCACCGGCGTCATTATCATTGCAGTGGATCGACGGGCATTCGCAGGTGCCGCGCACCTTGCCGGTGCGGCTCGAAGGGTCTATCACTCAAGGTCCACTTCTCAAGAGTCCCAGCCATGACTGCCCAGACCAACCGCCAATTCCTGCTCGCCAAACGTCCGGTCGGCGCTGCCACGCGGGACACCTTCACCTACCAGGAAGTACCAGTGGGCACGCCCCAGGACGGGCAGGTGCTGGTGCATAACGAATACCTGTCCCTGGACCCGGCCATGCGTGGCTGGATGAACGAGGGCAAATCCTACATTCCGCCGGTAGGTATCGGCGAAGTCATGCGCGCCCTGGGCGTGGGCAAGGTCATCGCCTCGAACAACCCGAAATTTGCCGTGGGGGACTACGTCAACGGTGCCTTGGGCGTGCAGGATTACTTCGTCGGCGAGCCCCGGGGTTTCTACAAGGTCGATCCGAAACTTGCACCTTTGCCGCGCTACCTATCGGCACTGGGGATGACCGGCATGACCGCCTATTTCGCCCTGCTGGATACCGGCGCGCCCAAGGCCGGGGACACCGTGGTGATTTCTGGCGCGGCCGGTGCGGTGGGCAGCATTGCCGGGCAGATCGCCAAGATCAAAGGCTGCCGCGTGGTGGGCATCGCCGGCGGGGCCGACAAATGCAAGTTCCTGGTGGATGAGCTGGGTTTTGATGCGGCCATCGACTACAAGAACGAAGACGTGCACGCCGGCCTCAAGCGCGAGTGCCCAAAAGGTGTGGACGTGTATTTCGATAACGTCGGCGGGGACATTCTTGACGCCGTGCTCAGCCGCCTGGCGTTGAAAGCGCGCGTGGTGATCTGCGGTGCCATCAGCCAATACAACAACAAGGAAGCCGTCAAAGGGCCGGCCAATTACCTGTCATTGTTGGTCAATCGTGCGCGTATGGAAGGGTTTGTGGTGATGGACCACGCGGCGAACTTTGCCGCTGCCGGGCAGGAAATGGCCGGCTGGATGGCTCAGGGCAAGCTCAAGAGCAAGGAAGATATCGTCGAAGGACTGGAGACGTTCCCGGAGACACTGATGAAGCTGTTCAACGGTGAGAACTTTGGGAAGTTGGTACTGAAAGTCAGCTGACGCACCGCAGATCGTTCTGCACACACGGTTAATGTGGGAGCCGGGCTTGCCCGCGATGCAGGCGACTCGGTGTTTCAGTGATACCGAGTCGATGCTATCGCAGGCAAGCCAGCTCCCACAGAGACCGTGGCCGCTTTAGTCAGGCGATCTCGGCAACCACCGCTGCCAGCGCCTTGGCCGGATCGGCCGCCTGGCTGATCGGGCGACCGATCACCAGGTAATCGGAACCGGCGTCCAGGGCCTGGCGCGGGGTCAGGATGCGACGTTGGTCGTCCTGGGCGCTGCCCGCCGGGCGAATCCCCGGGGTTACCAGTTGCAGCGACGGGTGGGCGGTCTTCAATGCCTGGGCTTCCAGCGCCGAGCACACCAGGCCATCCAGGCCAGCCTTTTGCGCCAGGGCGGCGAGGCGCAGCACTTGTTCCTGTGGCTCGATGTCCAGGCCGATGCCGGCCAGGTCTTCACGTTCCATGCTCGTCAGCACGGTCACGCCAATCAACAATGGCTGGGGGCCGCTGCGTTGATCGAGCACTTCACGGCACGCTGCCATCATGCGTAAACCGCCGGAGCAGTGCACATTGACCATCCACACGCCCATCTCGGCGGCAGCCTTGACCGCCATCGCGGTGGTGTTGGGGATATCGTGGAATTTCAGGTCGAGGAACACCTCGAAGCCTTTGTCACGCAAGGTGCCGACAATTTCCGCGGCGCAACTGGTGAACAGTTCCTTACCGACCTTGACCCGGCAAAGCTTGGGGTCCAACTGGTCAGCCAGTTTCAGTGCGGCGTCACGGGTGGGGTAATCCAGGGCGACGATGATAGGAGTCTGGCAGACGGACATTGGAATGGGCTCTCAGGCAAGTCGAAATCGGCGCGGATTGTAGCGCAAGCAGCGCGTTTGCGGGATCCGATGATCGGTAATTCGCGATTTAGCCGCCAGATTGCGGGCTCCCGAGCAATTGTGTCGAAACAGATACATTCCCGACATGCCTGCAATACCCCCGAAGATTAGCCTCGCACACGTGAACCACCGTACAGAACTTCCAGCCCCGGTGCTGGGCGCCTATGCTGAACGCAACAACCTCGCCGCCGATCCTCGGCCCGGCGGCCCACCAGGTAGATGATCGCACCATGCAAACCCTGACTCCTGTGCTGAATGACGATCAAAAAGGCTCGCTTGTGGGTGAAGACAAGCGCTGGAACACCCGCGCGCTGATCGTCGACGACGACGTGCCGATCCGCGAACTGCTGATCGATTACCTGGCGCGCTTCAATATCCTCGCCAGCGGCGTGACCGATGGCGCCGCCATGCGCCACGCCATGCAAGCCGAAACCTTCGACGTGGTGGTGCTCGACCTGATGCTGCCGGGCGAAGATGGCCTGTCGCTGTGCCGCTGGCTGCGGGCTGAATCGGACATCCCGATCCTGATGCTCACCGCCCGCTGCGAACCCACCGACCGCATCATCGGCCTGGAACTGGGGGCCGACGATTACATGTCCAAGCCCTTCGAGCCCCGCGAACTGGTGGCCCGCATCCAGACCATCCTGCGTCGCGTGCGGGATGACCGCACCGAGCAACGGGCGAATATCCGCTTCGACAACTGGCGCCTCAACAGCGTACTGCGCCAGCTGGTGGCCGACGATGGCCTGGTGGTGCCGCTGTCCAACGCCGAATTCCGTTTGCTGTGGGTGTTTATCGAGCGCCCGCGCCGGGTGTTGAGCCGCGAGCAATTGCTGGATGCGGCCCGGGGTCGCTCCATCGAAGCCTTTGATCGCAGCATTGACCTACTGGTCTCGCGCCTGCGCCAAAAACTCGGTGACGACCCGAAGGCCCCGCAACTGATCAAGACCGTGCGCGGTGAAGGCTACCTGTTCGACGCCCGGGATATCGGCTGATGCGCAACGCCTTCAACACCCTGTTCGGGCGGCTGTTCGGTGTGTTGCTGGTGGCGATTGTGCTGGCCCACGTGCTGGCATTCTTCTGGTTTCACCATTATGGCCCGCCGCCGCCACCGCCCCACGAGACCTTCATCGAGCAGCCAGACGGCACCCTGACGCCAATGCCCAAGGAGCATCGTCGTCCCTGGTTCGGCGGGCCTGTGGTGCCGCTGACCTTCCAGTTTATCTCGCTGATCATCGCCGCCTGGTACGGTGCCAAGCTGCTCAGCCGGCCGATCCAACGCCTGAGCGCTGCGGCCGAACGACTGAGCCTGGACCTCGACAGCCCGCCGTTGAACGAGTCCGGCCCACGGGAGGCGCGGCAAGCGGCGTCGACTTTCAACCTGATGCAAAAGCGTATCCGCGAGCAAGTCACCCAGCGTGCCCGCATGCTGGGCGCGGTGTCCCACGACCTGCGCACGCCGCTGTCACGGCTCAAGCTGCGCCTGGAACAGATCGAAGACACCAAGCTGCAGGGCCAGATGCGCCAGGACCTGGACGACATGATCGGCATGCTCGACGCCACCCTGAGCTACCTGCACGAACAGCGCACCAGCGAAACCCGGCATTGGCTGGACGTGCAGGCGCTGGTGGAATCCCTGAGTGAAAACGCCCAGGACCGCGGCTCCGACGTGCAATGCAGTGGTGAATGCGCGCCGCTGCAAGTGCAACCGATGGCCCTGCGCTCGTGCCTGAACAACCTGATCGACAACGCCCTGCGCTATGCCGGCACGGCGCGTATCGAGCTGGCGGACAGCCCACAGGCGCTGGTGGTCAAGGTGATCGACCATGGGCCGGGGATTGCAGCGGATAAACGCGAGGCGGTATTTGAGCCGTTTTATCGGCTGGAAGGCTCGCGCAACCGGAACTCCGGCGGCGTGGGCTTGGGGATGACGATTTCCAAGGAAGCGGTGGAACGCCTGGGCGGAAGGTTGAGCCTGGAAGAAACGCCGGGCGGCGGCCTGACAGCGGTAATGTGGTTGCCGAGGGCGTAGGAGTTATTCCTACGCCCTGTTTGAAACATTACTGCCCGGCTTTATCTTCCCGCCGTACCTGAGCCTGGCTAGCGCTCCAGTCCGTCAGCAAGCTATAGGCTACGGCCAGCAGCGTCGGGCCGATGAACAGGCCGATGAAACCGAACGCAATCAACCCGCCAAACACCCCCAGCAGCACGATCACCAGCGGCAGGTTGCCGCCACGGCTGATCAGGTAGGGTTTGAGCACGTTGTCCACGCCACTGATGATGAATGTGCCCCACACACCCAGAAATACCGCATAGGTGTAGTCGCCCTTCCACGCCAGCCAGGCGGTGGCCGGTATCCAGATCAGCGGCGGCCCCATGGGAATCAGGCTCAGCAGGAACGTGACGATGCCCAGCACCAATGCTCCCGGCACCCCGGCAATCCAGAAGCCGATCAGCGCCAGCAGCGCTTGGGCGGCAGCGGTGCCGATCACACCGTTGACCACCCGCTGCACCGTACCCGCGACCAGTTCGATGTAGTAGCCCGCCCGGTCGCCGATCAACCGCTCCAGCAGGCGATGGACAAACATCGCCAGGCGCGGCCCGTCCCGGTAGAAAAAGAACACGAACACCAGGCTCAGGGTCAGTTCCAGGATGCCGCCACCGATCTGCGCACTGCGAGCCAGTAACCAGTTGCCCACCTGGCCCAAATAGGGTTTCAACGTGACCATCAGCGCCGCGCCCTGCTGGTCGATGCTGTCCCACATCGCCACCAACCGCTCGCCGACAAACGGAATGGAGCCCAGCCAGGTCGGCGCCGCAGGCAAACCATCCACCTGAATATCCTTGATCAGGCCCACGGCGTCGCGTACATGGTCAGCCAGGTTGAATCCCAACCATACCAGCGGTAACGCCACCAACAGCATCCAGACCAGGGTGAGGATTCCGGCCGCCAGGGATTCGCGCCCACCCAGCCAGCGGGTGAGCAGGCGCATCACCGGCCAACTGGCAAACGCCAGTACCGCGCCCCAGAACAGCGCCGACCAGAACGGCGCCATCACCCAGAAGCTGGCACCAAACAACACCAGCAGCAGGATCTGCACCAGCAGGCGATCGTTATTGAGCATGTGGTTTCTCGAAAAGAAGTCTGTAAGAGGAAGAGCTTAGGCGAACGGCGCGGGTCCGTTCGCCCTGGAACGGTCAGCGTATCAGATGCAGGTGCAAACCCTTCGCCTCGGCGGTGCCGGTTTCCAGGCGGGCCGCACGTACGCCCTGATCGATCAAGCCCTGGCGCCATGCCTCGGCAGTGGGCCCGGTCAAACTGACCCGCAGGGTGGCATCCAGGTTCAATCCACGGGAAATAAGCGTGAGCCAGGTGGCGTCAGGTTCGGCGCCCAGCTTGGGGAAGTCCAGCTCGCCGGTGCTTTTCAGCTCCCGCAGCAGCGTGGCGGAAGTCGGCAGCAAGTCGCCCAGCGGTGCGCTGGCGTCTAGTTGCTCTACATGCAGATACGCCCGGCGATTGCCCCGGGTGATACCGTAAAGCGCGACCAGGGAGTTGTCCTGAGGTGCTGCCAGACGTAGCAACAGGTATTCCTGTTGGCCGTCGGCGCCCACCAGCTTGGCGTTGCCAAAGACTTCATTGGCCCACAGGCTGCTTTCGCCGCAATCGCGGGCCTGGCACCAGAACAGCAACTGCGCGCCCTGGGCCTGCAAGGCTTCGCGGGTGGCGGTAAAGGCGGCACTGGAGGTGTGTTCAGCGGGCAGTTCGTAGGTGATGGCGGTGTTTAGCCCACGGGCGGTGGCCTGGGCTTCATAGCGCAACTGGCCGCTGATCTTGCGGATCGAGCCCAGCGGGTAGATGCGTTCTTTATCTTCGGCGGGGCGGTAGTCGACGATCTGCGCGTCGACCTGACGGGCCACAGCGGGCAAGTCCTGGCTACCCGGCACGTCGGCGGCAAACACCAGCGGGCTGAAACAGCACAGCCCCAGAATACGGATAAATCCCTTCGGCATACTCATCGGATGAGCGCGCCCTGGCCATTGGGGTGCGCTGCGGTGTTGAGATCGTTCATGGTTGACTCCCTTTCGATCCGCCCAGCCTCGGCAGTTGACCCCGCCAAGTCAAGGCGTGGAGAAGAACCGATTGAAACAGTCTGCAACAAGGGTAGCCCCTGACTCGTCGTTCAGGTGCAAATGATGGCCACCGGGCAAGGTGGTCACCTGGAACGGAAGCCCGGAAAGCAATTCGGAATGTTTCGCCAGCATGCCGTCTTCAGCGACCACCAGCTGTGTCGGACAGCCGACTCGACGGACGAAAGCCATCGCCTGCTCCTCTGTCAGACGCATGGGGGAAGCCAGGGTCAGACGACTGTCGCTGCGCCAGGTGTAACCGCCCGGAACTGGCATAAGGCCGCGCTGGGCCAGCAGTTCGGCTGCTTCGCGGCTGACCGCCACTACGCCTTTCATCCGCGCTTCCACCGCACGATCGAGGGTGCTGTACACCGGTTTGCGCTTGTCCTGCAGGTTCAATTGCGCCTGCAACGCCATCCCAAGGCGCTCGGCGGCGTTGTCTGCGGTGCCGGTCGGCGGGATCACGCCATCAATCAATCCCAGGTGCGTTACGCGCTCCGGCAAGGCACCGGCCAACACCAGGGAAACGATGGCGCCGAGGGAGTGGCCAAGTAATGCAAAACGTTTCCATCCCAGTTGTTCGGCGACTTGCAGCACATCGTGGATGTAATCCCACAGGGAGTAACCGGCACCGACGGGGCGATGGGCCGAATGACCATGGCCGGCCATGTCCAGCGCGACGATGCGCAGGCCATGGAGTTTCGGCGCCAGGCGCGCAAAGCTGTTGGCGTTGTCCAGCCAGCCATGCAGGGCGATGACCGGCAGGCCGTCTTCAGGGCCGAACAGATGCGCCGCCAACTCGATGTGCGGCAGCGCCAGGCGGACTTCTTCGACAGGCGCAGTCATGCGCAACTGCGCTCGCGCTGGCGAGCTTCCCAGCGGGCAAACAGGTTTTTGATCAAGGTGGCGGTGTCCTGGGGGCGCTCAAGGGGAAACATGTGGCCGCCGGGCATGGTCAGCATTTCGCCCATGGGCATGCGCCCCACACCGCTGGCATGGTGACGCATCACTACCCGGCTCTGCCGACCACGCACCACCGCCAGTGGCACCTTCAGTTGCCGGGCCTGGCCGGGGCTGGTGTGGGGCACGCCACGGTAGATGCTGATCTCGGTGGCCGGATCAAAGCGCAGACGCAGGCGGTCGCCCACCTGCTCCAGGCCGTGTTGCAGGTAAGCGTCGAAACACTCGGGATCAAAGCCGCGAAACAGGGTCTTGCCGGCGAAGTACTGACGCGCTGCCGCCAGGTCGGCGAACTCTTCACGTCGGCCCAGGGTGCGACCCGCCGGGGTCAGTCGGTCGATAAAGCCGAAGCGCTTGGCCGCACGAATCACCCAGCGATCCGCCAGGGTCAGCACCGGGGAGTCGAGCATCACCACCCCCCGATACAACTGCGGGCAACGCATGGCCGCGTGCAAGTGCAACACGCCACCCAACGAATGGCCCACGCCCCACACCGGCTCGGGTTGTTGCTCAAGGTGGTGGATCAGTTCGTCCACCAGGTTCTGCCAGTTGTCATCCACCGGAAATCGGGGGTCATGGCCGTGTTGCGGCAAATGCGCGACGGCGTACTCCGGGGCCAGGGCGGCAAACAATTTGCCGTAGGTCGCCGAAGGAAAGCCATTGGCGTGAGCGAAAAACACGTGCTGCGACATACCAGATCCATCACCGTAAACAGAGTGTTGATTCTCCCCAGACCGGGCAGTCACGGCAATGACTGTAACTGCCAGGAATGATGACACTCACGCCACGCCTATCGGGCCGGCGGGTTCTCGCCCAGCGGCACCACGGCCATGGTCAGTCGCGATATGCAGCTGGCCTTGCCTTCATCGCTGGTCAGGCGGATGTCCCATACGTGGGTGGTGCGTCCGATATGAATCGGCTTGGCCACCGCCGTCACCCGCCCGCTGCGCAAACCGCGCAGGTGGTTGGCGTTGATTTCCAGGCCCACGCAATAGAACTTGCTGGCGTCGATGCACAGGTAACTCGCCATGGAGCCCACGGTTTCCGCGAGTACCACCGACGCTCCGCCGTGCAGCAGGCCGTAGGGTTGATGGGTGCGGTGGTCGATCACCATGCTGGCGGTCAGGGACTCGTCGTCAAAGCTTTCGAAGCGGATATCCAGCACTTCACCGATGGTGTTTTTCTGGCTCGCATTGAGTTGTTCGATGTTGGGTTGGGTGCGCCACAGGCTCATTGATCGGTCCTTATTGGTTTTATGTCAGTGCTCAATCCTGCCACAGCACGGCTTCGGAGCGCGCGCTCCAGTCCAGGAACTGTGGCCCGTAGACGGCTTCAATCACGTTACGCTTGATCTTCAAGGTGGGCGTGAGGAAACCGTTTTCCACCGCCCAACTGTCTTTTACCACCACCAGCTGGCGCAAGCGCTCATGTTTATCCAGCGCCTGGTTGACCTCTTCCAGCAGGCGCTCGAGGCTGCCCTGCAATGCCTGCCGCCCCTGTCCATCGGCATCTTGCAGGCCCACCACCGATAACACGCACAGGCCCATGGGCGCGCTCAAGCCATCGCCCACCACGCACACCTGTTCGATACGCGCATGTTCGGCCAGGCGGTTCTCAATCGGCGCCGGGGCCACGTATTTGCCTTTGCTGGTCTTGAAAATTTCCTTGAGCCGTCCAGTCAGCCGCAGTCGGCCATCGGCGCCCTGCTCGCCCTTGTCGCCCGTGCGCAGGAAGCCGTCGGCGGTGATGGTTTCTGCGGTTTTCACCGGGTCCTTGAAATAACCGAGCATGGTCGCGCCGCTGCGCACCTGGACTTCGCCGTCGTCACCGATGCGCACTTCAACGTCCGGGCATGGCGGGCCGATCCAGCCGATTTTCTGCTCGCCGGGGCGGCACACGTGGGAATAGCCGCAGCTTTCAGTCATGCCGTAGACCTCCAGCACATCCAGGCCAAGCCTGCGGTACCAGACCAACAGGGCTTCGGGCACGGGGGCTGCGCCGGAGAGCGCCACGCGCACAGCGTCCAGACCCAACCCGGCGAGCACTTTGTGGCCGACTCGTTTGCCGATGAAGGGCAAGCGTAGCAAGGTGTCGAGGCGGCTTGCGGGGATTTTGCCGTAGACGCCCATCTGGAATTTGGTCCAGATGCGCGGTACGCCGAACAGTGCTGTCGGCCTGGCCCGCTTGAGGTCTGCCAGAAACGTGTCGAGGCTCTCGGCGAAAAATACGGTTTGCCCCGTGTAGATCGACGCCATCTCCACGAACATGCGTTCGGCGACGTGGCACAGCGGCAGGTAAGACAGCAGGCGGTCGCCCTCCCCCAGGCCGAACAGTTCAGTGCCGCGGATGGCCGCGAAGGCCAGGGCGCCGAAGCTGTGCATCACACCCTTGGGCAGGCCGGTGGTGCCGGAGGTGTAGATGATAGTGGCGAGATCGGACGCTGCGGGCGCGGGGTTGTCCTGGATGGGGGAGCAAGCTTGCAGGTCGGCCCAGGTGAAATCGAATTCGCCCTCGGGGCACAGCGGCAGGCTGATGGTGGGCAGGTCGGCCTTTACTCCGGCGGACATGGCGGGCCAGTCGTCCAGTTTGCCAATGAACGCCAGCGCGGCTTCGGAGTGCTCGAGTACGTGGGCGACGGAGTCGGCGGTGAGGTTGGGGTAGAGCGGGACCGAGACGTGGCCGGCCATCCAGATGGCGAGGTCGGCGATGATCCAGTGGGCGCAGTTTTTCGAGATCAGGGCGATGTGGGAGCCCTGGGGCAGGTCGCGGGCTCGCAGCCAGTGGGCGGCACAGCGGGCTTGGTGGCCGGCTTCGGCCCAGGTGAGGGTTTGGACCTCGCCGCCTTTGATGGGTTGGACCAGAAACCGTTGGCGCGGGTGTCGCGCTTCACGTTCGAAGAAGACCTGCAACGGCAAACGAAAAGCGACAGACATGGACGCGCTCCTTTGTGTTCCGATGATCGCCAACCAAGCACTTGCTTGGGTGGACTATTTCATGGGAGCGCGGGGGGTGCAAGTTCTGCTGTTTGGGGGTATATCCGTTATTTAGGTAACGGCCGCCTATGGTTCCGCTCTTACAGCGGCTCACTTTTGAAG
>NZ_JAAAFU010000088.1:0-10700 GCF_019352905.1 Pseudomonas sp. Xaverov 83
AGCTCTGCTTTCGCTCTGGCCTTTGATCTGGCTTCTAACACTCAAGCCGGCCGGTAGGCCGCTGTGCTCTGGCTTTTGATCTGCTTTTGATCTTGATCTGGGGGCCCCGTCAACCACGATGGCCGCAAGCAGGCACGGTGGAGCGGGTAAATCGGCAAGGATGCCGATTTAGCCGCGCCGGGCCATGGATGGCCCGTCGCGGCGACCCGCGGAATCGGGCCGGAGTGCGGGCATGCCGAGCCTAGGCGAGGCACCGAGTGGTGGGGCAAAGACCTTTTGGTTACTTTTGGGGCGTTTGCCAAAAGTGACCCGCTGTAAGAGCGGAACCATAAGTCGCCGTTACCTAAATAACGGATATGTACCCCGCTCCCGCTCCCCCCATCTCATGCTAAAACCCTGGCCCGCCAGCAAAACACCGCACTGACCGCAATCGCCGCCCCCGCCACGCCAAACACCCAAGGCGCCGACGCCACCGGCAACAACAACCCCGCCAGCAAAGGCCCAAGCCCCGCGCCCACATCCCGCCACACCGCATTCGACGCCAACGCCGAAACCCGCATCGCCCCCGGATTACGCTCCGCCACCAACGTCGTCACCAGCGGCAACTGCAACGCCCGCAACACCAACACCGCCGCCGCACCGACAATCACCCAGTGACTGCCAAACGCCCCCAACGCCAACGCACTGAGAAACGAAAACAGCAACAACATCGAAGTCGCACCAAACTGCTGCGCCGCGCGCCCCCCCAACGGACTCAGAAGCAACTCCGAAACATATCGCAGCGCCATCAACCCACCGGCAATCAATACCGCATTCCCACCCAACAGCTTCTGCGCCTGAATCGACAGACCAAAGATAAACAGCCCATCCAGCGCCACCCCTTCGATAAACGACCAGGTCGCCACACTGTCAGGCAACTTGAACCGCCGCCCCGGCGTGCCATGCAAATTGTGACCCGCAGTCGGCAACCCCCGCGCCATCCACAACCCCACCAGGCAACACACCGCCAGAATCCAGAAGATCGGCCGCGGCCCCACCTGTAACGTCAGCCACCCACCCAACGGCAAGGCCAGCATCGGCCCCAGGGCAATCAACGCCCGCGAACGCCCCGCCCGCCGCGCTGCACCCAGCGGTTCAGAAGTGGCCAATACCTGAGTGGAAAGGTTCAACGCCGCAAAACACAGGCCCCAGATCAACCGCAGGCCAAGCAAGGCAGCAAACCCGGACAACATCGAGTTGCCGAGTGCACACACCGCCGCCGCGCCGGCGGCGATGGAGCACGTCAGCCGATCACCGTTGCGGGCGTAGAAATTCAGTACATGCTTGTAGCCGAAGATCCGCACCAGGCGGTTGGCCGCCAGCAGCACCCCGGCCTGGGCCAAGGTGATTCCGAACGCCTGGGACTCCATCGGCAGTACCAGGTACAGCAACACGTCACTGGGCAGGCACAGGCCAAGGGTCAGCGCGGCACGGCGGGAGTGGGAATCAGCACTGCGTTGGGCCAGATCAGACATAAAGGCTGAAACATTCAGAATTATTTAGACAGCCACGGTAGCCGTCTCCCTCAATGTTTTACAAGGCCCAAATAATTAAACCTTGGCGCCGTCCTGCATCAGGCGCAACCCGCTGGCCACCGCGCCCACCAAAGCAAACCCGCACCCCAGCCACAACGCGTACTGCGGGCCGCTGCTCGAGGACAGGTGGAAACACAACGCCACCAGCGAAGCGCCGAGCGTCTGCCCCATCAATCGCGACGTGGCAACGATCCCGCTGGCCCCCCCACTGCGGGCGATGGGCGCGCTGGTCATGATCGCCTTGAGATTGGGCGACTGGAAGAAACCGAACCCGGCGCCGCACAGGGCCATGCGCCAGCCGATGTCGAAGGTCGAAGCGTCGTTGCCCAGGGTTGCCAACGAGGCCATGCCCGCACTCAACATCACCAGGCCGATGCCACACAGCAACGCCAGGGAGATACGGTCCGCCAGGCGCCCGGCAATCAGCGCCATCACCGCCACCACCGCAGGCCACGGGGTCATCAGGAAACCGGTGGCCACCTGGCTGTGACCCAGCACTGTTTGCAGCAGGAATGGCAGCGACACAAACGCCAGGCCCTGGGCGCTGAACGCGCAAATCGCGGTGAGGGCCGACAAGGTGAACAGCGGGCGCTTGAACAGGTCCACCGCGAGCATCGGCGCCGGGTGCCCGGCCTGACGGCGGATCAGCAACAGCCCGCACAGCAGGGCCACGGCGATCAGCCCCAGGGTCAACACCGCTTGCGCACCGTGCACCGCCGAGCCCAGCCCCAGCACCAGCAGGGCGAACAGCCCGGCACAAAGAATCGCCGCGAGCCGGTCGAAGGCATGGCCGGTGATCGGGATCACCGGAATTGCACGCACCCCGAGCCACAAGGCCAATGCCCCCAGGGGCAGGTTGATCAGGTACAACCAGTGCCAGGTGGCCACCGACAGAATCGCCGACGCCGCCGTGGGCCCCAGGGTAAAGGCCAGCCCCACCACCAGCGAGTTATACCCCAGCCCCCGGCCCAATATTTTTGCCGGGTAGATATGCCGCAACAGCGCAATGTTCACGCTCATGATCGCCGCCGCGCCCAGGCCCTGCACCACCCGGGCAGCGGTCAGCGTCGGCAGCGACCAGGCCAGCCCGCAAAACAGCGAGGCCACTACAAACACCAGCAAGCCACCGAGGAACACCCGGCGGTGGCCGACCACGTCACTCAGGGAAGCAAAGGGCAGTACGGCGGCGATGGTCGCCAGTTGGTAGGCGTTGACCACCCAGATCACCGAAGCGGAGTCGGTACCAATGCCTTCGGCCAGTGTGGGCAACGCGGTGTTGACGATGGCCGTGTCGAGGGTCGCCATGCCGATCCCCAGGGAAATGGCGACAACCGCCGCAAGACGTTTATCACTGGGCAACCCATCAGCTACTGAAGACATGGACAATCCGCACACGTGGCAAAGGCCTCTAGATTACGGGCAGCGGCCTTTTTTTTCAGCGGGCAAATGCGCGGCTGTCCAAATATTCATGTTCAGGTGCGCCATTTGCCCATCCGGGCCATCTGCACCAGCACCTCGGCGAGGGCGGGCTGCGGCGGGCTGTTGACGGTGACCAGCGCCACGCAACGGCTTGGCCGCAAGGTGGCCGCTGCCGTGACGGCACGACCGCCGAGATCGAACCCACCCAGCACAGCCTCGGGAATGTGCAAGGCGTTCATCAGGTCCAGCACATCCTGGCCGAGCACCACTTCCTGGGTGCTGGCAGGTGCAGCCTTGTCCAGTTGCGTGGTGCTGCCATGGCCTCGCAGGTACGGGATGACTACCCGAAAACCCTGGGACACCAGATGCGGCGCAACCTCGGCGAAACGCTCAAGGTCGCCGTCAGCACCATGCAGCAAAATGATCGGCCGGCCGTCTTCCGGGCCGGCTTCGTAGTAGCCGATATCCAGCAGGTCGGTGCTGACCTGGCGGATCGTCCAGGGCGCAGGCGCCGCCCATACCGGCAGTGACAGCGCGACTGAAGCAATGGCGCTGGAAATCAGAAAGCGACGGCGATTGAAAAAAGACATGGGTTATAGCTCCAAAAAATTTGACACTGGAAGGTCGTCAACGACCCCCACAATCAACTCGCTGCCGATCCAGCCGGCCAGCCACTCACCGGCTTTTGCCACGCCCTCCTCTTCCCCCAGGCGCTCCACCAGAAACTCGCACAGCCCGGCAAAACTGCCGTCGCCTTGCAGGTGCACCAACGCCTGGAACTCCAAAGCCTCGACTTGCCGCAAGCGCGAGGTGAACTGCCGACGCCACACCAGCAATCCACCGGCCTCGGCCAGCATCACCGCCTCGGGCGCCGGGGTTTGCTGCCACAACGCCGACCAGATCGCCTCGGCGTTGGTGGTCAGCCCGTGGCAACGCAGCGACGGCGTGAGTTGCAGGCTCGCGGTGTCCCAATCCACCGCCGCGAGAGCGTCCATGGGCAACGGGCTGGCATCGGCGGCGACAAATGCCTCGTTGAGCGACGACTCGATCCAGGCCAGTTCATGCACGTCGGGATTGTTGGGGAACAGTTCACCCAGGGTCAGGTGAAAGCCCTCGGGATAGATGTCCAGGGTCCAGGCATGGGGCGGATACCGGTCGATATGGCTGACGCACGCGGCCAGAAACGCCTCATCCCCCAGCCAGCGCCGCAGGTTGGGAAACGCCTGCTCCAGGCAACCCACCAACTGCGCGCGGTAGTTGTTCTGGTAAACCGCCAGGCCTGCGGCCTTGTTACCCAACAACTGGGCCGACTCGTCCGAGGCACTCACCAGCCAGGTGTGAAACGCCTGCTGCCATTGGGCGAGATTCATGAGCGCACCTGCGCTCGCTTGTAGGCCTCGGAAGCCCCCAGCATGCGGGCGATGGACAGTTCCTCCAGCAGCTCTGCCAAGGGCGGAATCTCGTCATCGCGCTCGATCATCGTGGCGACCGGGCCGAGCAACGCAACGGCCTTGGCATACAAATCCCAGACACCGTCACATACCGGGCTGTCATGGCTGTCGATCAGCAAATCGCGGCCCTGGCTGTGGCCGGCCAGGTGAATCTGCCGCACCCGCTCGGCCGGAATCCCGTCGAGAAACGCCAGGGCGTCGAAGCCATGGTTGCTGGCGTTGACAAACACATTATTGACGTCCAGCAACAGCTCGCAGCCGGTGCGCCGGGACATGGCGGCGATGAATTCCCACTCGCTCATGGATGCGCCATCAAAGGCCAGGTAGCTGGACGGGTTTTCAAACAGCATCGCGCGGCCCAGCACGTCCTGAGCCATGTCGATATTGGCGCAGACCCGGTCCAGTGCCTCATCGGTATAAGGCACTGGCAGCAAGTCATGGGAGTTGAAGCCTCCACTGCGGGACCAGCTCAGGTGGTCGGACACAAACAGCGGTTCGATCTCGTCCACCAGCGACTTGAGGCGCTTCAGATAGTCGAGATCCAGCCCCTCGGCGGTGCCGATCGACATCGACACCCCATGCAGCGCCACCGGGTACCGCTCACGAATCTGGCGCAGGATATGCCGGGGCTGGCCGCCCGCGACCATGAAATTCTCGGAGATCACTTCAACGAAATCCACCGCCACCGGGGTCTCCAGGAACTCGCTGTAGTGCTCCTTGCGCAGCCCCAGGCCGTAGCCCGGAAAACGCGGATTGGGTGTCGGCATCACATGGTCTCCGTTAAAAAACTGTAGGAGCGAGCTTGCTCGCGAAAAACCCGAGAACAACGCGAGGTGCCAGGCACCCCGCGCTATCGTTAACGGTCTTACTTCGGCTCAGTCGTGGTGCCGCCCAGCTTCAAGCATTCGGACGGAGTCTTGACGACAACGCCCTGGCCCTTGCAGCTGTTGAGGCCCTTGCAATCGTTCTTGGCCGTAGCGCACAAGCTTTCGCCCTTGCAGTTGTTCACGCCGTAGCAACGACCCGGCTGTTCCGGCTGGTCGGCGGCGCTGGCGGCAGCCGCGAAAGAGGCGGACGCCATGGCGATCAGGGCGGCAGCAGTAGCAAGGCTCAAGCGGGATTTAATGGACGTGCTCATGGGTGTTACTCCTCGGGGTGGGGTTTATTTGATGACGGATGCAGCGTCTTCGATGACCTTCGCCACAGCCTCGGGCTGGGAGATGTACACCGAGTGGCTGGCCTTGATTTCAGTGACTTTCGAGCCGGCGCGCTTGTACATCCAGCGCTGCAGATCGGGGCTCAGGGCACGGTCTTCGGTGGACACCACGGCGTAGGTCGGCTTCTTGTGCCAGGCCGCGGCCCACACGGTGCCGCCGAACAAAGCGGTGGTGGCCGGTACCTGAGAGGCGGCCATGAAGTCGGTGCGGTTGGTGGTCAGGTCGGCAGCAAAGTCGGCGTTGAACTTGGTGCGGTCAAAGAACAGATGCCCGTCGCGGGTCTGCATCACGTCATTGCTCGGAGCCGGCATCGAAGACAGCAGTTGGCTCATGTTTTCGCCGACTTCCGGTTGCAGGGCCGAGATATAGACCATCGACTTGACCTTGTCGCGGTCACCGGCAATCGAGATCACCCCACCGCCGGAGCTGTGCCCCACCAGCACCACCGGGCCGACTTGCTGCTCCAGCACTTCGCGGGCCTCGGCCACGTCGGCGGCGAGGCTTTCATGGCCCTGATGCACCACGGTGACCTTGTAGCCCTTGTGAATCAGGATGTCGTGCACCACTCGCCAGCCGGAGCCGTCGACGAAGGAACCGGGCACGATCACCACGCTTTTACCGGTGCCCGGCTGGGGCTTGGCTGCATCGGCGGCCGAGGCCACTAACGGTGCAGCGAGTGCCATGGCGATCGCCAGGGAAGAAAGAATACGCATGCGACTCTCCACAGGCCTTGGGGCCTGATCATTGTTGTGAAAGGGTTAACGGCGTTGGCCGGACAACACGCGGTCCAGTGACCAGGCCCCGCCGCCATACGCCAGCAGCGGCAACAACAGCCCGGCCCAGGTCAGGTGGGTCGGCCAGGCATCGGGGTACACGAACACCTCGATCACCAGGGTCATGCCCAACAGCGCGGCGGCCGCCGGGCGGGTCAGCAGGCCCAGCACCAGCAACAGCGGGAACAGATGCTCGGCGTAGGTCGCCAGGTGTGCCGCCCAGTCCGGCGGCACCAGCGGCAAGGCGTATTCCGAGCGAAACAAGGTGTAGGTCGACGGCTTGAGTTGCAGAAAACCGGTCACCTTGGTGCGGCCCGAGAGGAAAAACACCGAAGCGATACCGACACGAGCCACCAGCAACAGCAGCGCCTCAGGCAGCACGCGCTTGAGCACCGCAGGGGCCAGGGCAATCATGGTTGTTCCGTCAGGCTGCCGAAGCCTTTGGGGGTTTTGATCTGGGTGCACGTTCCTTTGTCCACCAGCACCCAGGCGTTGCCCTGGTAATCCGCCTTGGCGGTACCGGCGCAGGAAGTACCGGCACCGGCGGCGCAATCATTGGCACCGGCGAGGGACACGCCGAAGCATTTTTCCTGAGGCTTGGCATCCTCGGCATGGGCGGTGGCGGCGAAGGCACCGAGGGACAGTGCGAGGGTGGCGGCAAGGGCCGCGTAGTGGCGCTTCATGGTTGAATCTCCTGGCTTGACTGAATGTGGCCAGGGCGCTTGTGCGGTGCGTGACCACTTGCGCCATCTGGTAGACAGATTTAAAGCCAGGCGTGTATCCCGTCTGTGTCGCGTTCCCTCCTGCTAATCATGTCGCTGTATCAGATGGGTGCTGATACACAGTCTGATACACAGCCAAAAAAACCGCGCCAAACCACCGCCGTTTTATTCGGCATCCCGAACGACACAATTAGAAATATTCGCCTTTCCGAACACTCCCCTCTCACCGCCTCCGACGACCTTAAAAATCACCATAAATTTCATACGGTTGTTGTCATCTTTGTTACATGCCAACTGGCATACATTCTGCTACATCAGGTTTTCTAGTAATAAAATGTTTCTAAATTGAAACAGTCTCATCGCCTGAACCCCAACGGCCCCGCGCCTTATAACAACGTCCATGCCCCAAAGGAGGGCGGCAACTCTCACCTTTTTGATCGACTTCAACTCTCCAAGCCTGCTGCCGCACGTAAGCACCCAAAAGGGCGAATGGCCTGATCGCCAATAACAAGCCCGACTACAAAAAAGGACAAATTGATGAGTTCGAGCAAATACCCCGCAGTGTCCTTCACGGACCTTGTCCCCCAGGCCCCGGACCACACCGAGAATGCTATCGGTTTTGGCCCCTTTCTCTTGTTGGCGCGCCAGCATGTATTGCTGCGCAACGGCGAGCCGGTGACCCTCGGCAGCCGCGCCTTGTACTTGCTGATCGCCCTCGCCAGCCGGGCTGGCGAGTTGCTGGAAAAGTCCGAACTGATCTCCTTCGCCTGGCCCAAGGTGGTGGTGGAGGAATGCAACCTGCGCGCTCAGATCGTTGCCCTGCGCCGGGCGTTGGGGGATGACGGCAACTTCAGCTACATCGTCACCGTGCCGGGCCGGGGTTACCGGTTTGTCGCGCCGGTGACAATGCAGGCGGTGAGTGACGGCGCAATGACCCAGGCCCTGCTGCCCGCCCCAACCGTGGAGGCACCGAACCTGCAACCGCCGCCAGGCACGGTGATTGGCCGTGAACAGCTGATCCTGAGCCTCGCTGACCAACTCCTGAGCCAGCGCTTCCTGACCATCACCGGCCCCGGCGGCATCGGCAAGACCACGGTCGCCCTGGCCGTGGCGCAACTGCTGCAGGGCCGCTTTCACCAAGGCATGTGCTTCGTCGACCTGGCTCCCGCCACCAGCGGCCAATGGGTGGCCGGCATGCTCGCCAACGCCCTGGGCATCCAGAGCGTGAGTGACGACCCCTTGCAAAGCGTGGCCTCGCTGCTCGCCAACAGCCCGTTGCTGCTGGTGCTCGACAACTGCGAGCACGTGCTGCAAGCCACCGCCGACGCCGTCGAAGTGCTGCTGCGCTGCGCGCCCCAGTGTTGCGTGCTGACCACCAGCCGCGAGCCGCTGCGGGCCGAAGGCGAACGGGTGCACGACCTGGCACCGCTGCTGGTGCCGGACGAAGACTTAAGCTTGAGTGCCGAGCAAGCCATGGCCTGGTCGGGCATCGCGTTGTTCATCGAACGGGTCAAGGCCCTCGATCCTGGCTTCGTGTTCAAGGACACTGACGTCGCCGCCGCCAGCGCCATCTGCCGCAAGCTCGACAGCAATGCCCTGGCCATCGAAATTGCCGCGGCGCGGGTGCGCACCTTCGGCATCCAGGACCTGGTGGGTTTGCTCGACGGCAGTTTCCGCCTGCAAATGACCGGCCGACGCACCGCCCTCGCCCGTCACCGTTCACTGAGCGCGACCCTGGACTGGACCTACTCGATGCTCACCGGCGACGAACAGGCCATGCTGCGCCAACTGGCAGTGTTCACCGGTTCCTTCACTCTGGATGCAGTCAAAGCCATGACCGCCAGCAGCGCCCTCGATGCCCGCAACGCCCTGCCCCTGCTGGAAAGCCTGATGGACAAGTCGCTGCTGATCGCCGGTGAATCGCAGTTGCTCAAGCGCTACCGCCTGCTGGAAACCACCCGCGCCTACGCCCTGGAGAAACTCAACGAACACGGCGAAGCCGATGCTACCCGCCAGCGTCATGCACGGTATGCCCTCGAGGTTTTGCAGGAAGCCGGGCAGACCCTCGACAGTCTTTCCCCGGAGATTTGGGTCGGCCTCTACGGCCCGGAAATCAACACCGTCCGCGCCGCACTGGAGTGGGCTTTTTCAGCCTCGGGCGACCTGCCCACCGGCATCGAACTGACCCTCGGCGGCGTACCGTTGTGGCTGCGCCTGTCGCTGGTCAGCGAGTGCCGTACCTGGGTCGACAAAGGCCTGGCCAGCGCCGACACCACCCCGCTGCCGCTGCGCCAGCGCATGCTGTTGCAAACCGCCCTGGCCAGTGTGCTGATGCTCACCTACGGCACCGGCGGGCCGATGCGCGAAGCCTGGCGCCAGGTGCGTGAAGACGCTCGCGACCTGGGCGATGCCGAGCACAAACTGCGGGCGCTGTGGGGCCTGTGGAGTGACCGCTGCGGCTGCAACCAGTACGCCGAAGCGCTGGAACTGGCCGAGCGCTACATCAGCCTGAGCCACAGCGGCAACCAGCAACTGCTGGGTAAACGCATGCGTGCGGTGGCGTTGTTTCACATGGGCGACCTGGCCGGCGCCCGACAGAATATCGACGAGGCGCTGGGGTCACCGTCGGCCCCGCGTTCGCACATTATCGACGTGCATTTCGACCAGCGCATCGCCGCTCGCTGCCTCAAGGCGAAGGTGCAATTGCTGGAAGGCGATGTTGACCCGGCGCTACGCCTGATCGGCAGTTGCGTCGATGAAGCCATCACCCTCGATCACCCCGCGACCCTCTGGTACACCCTGTGCCTGGGGGCGATTCCCCTGGCGCTGTTGGCGTCCAACCTGCCCAAGGTGCGTTATTACCTGGGCTTGCTGCAGGGCAGCACCACGCAACAAGACCTGCATATCTGGCGCCAGTTTCGGTTGTGTTTCGAGAGCATCCTGCTGATTCGCCAGGGCTCGCCTGAGGAAGGTGTGCCGCTGTTGGGTGAGGCGTTGCATCACTTGAGTGGGCAGGGAGACAGCCAGCTGTATAGCTTGCTGCGCTGTGAATACGCCTTGGGTCTGGCGCGGCTGGGGCTGGAGAAGCTGGCGCTGGAGGTGTTGGAAGACACCTTGCAATTGGCGCTGGGGCGGCATGAGCATTGGTTCGTGCCGCAGATGTTGCGGATCAAGGCACAGCTGATTTTGCGCCAGGCCCAGTATGGGTCGGTGGACAAGGCCAAGGTGTTGCTGCGCCAGGCGTGGGTGGATGCGCAATTGGCCGGGGCGCACTTTTGGCGGGCGCAGATTGCCAGTGACCTGGCCAGGTTGCAGGAGCCGAAGATGCGGATTGCTTCGTTGCCCCGGTTTCAGCATCGGTAGGTGATCGCTATTCGGTACGCACTTGCGTGTTCTCGGGTGTGGGCAATGTTATGGGGCAGGATTTCTGATCGGGTCGGGTCGGGTCGGGTACATATCCGTTTCTTCGGTAACGGCCGCTATTGGTTCCGCTCTTACAGCGGCTCACTTTTGAAAAGCGCAAAAGTAAGCAAAACGCTCTTGC
>NZ_JAAAFU010000089.1:0-326 GCF_019352905.1 Pseudomonas sp. Xaverov 83
GCAGGTAGTGGTCGAGCGCTCGGTTGAAGGCGGCGCGGTCTTTGGCTTGGTCACGGGGTGGATCGGGGACGATCTTGAACATGGTGTAGCTCCTATTGACCTGAAGAAGCTGCCACCGTCGCTGCTAAACGAGAAGGGTGGCGGCTGTACGCGGGTTAGCAGACCAGTCAATAGGAAAACCGGCGCACCCGAAGGTGCCCCACGCACAGCCACCATAAACTGGGGCGTAACGCGTGTGCCTATTGAGTTCAGGCTGCTAAACCCGATCACTGAAAACCAGCGACGGACCGAAGACTAGTCACCGACTCCCCCAGGCACAAGGCCGA
>NZ_JAAAFU010000090.1:0-6448 GCF_019352905.1 Pseudomonas sp. Xaverov 83
GCAAGAGCGTTTTGCTTACTTTTGCGCTTTTCAAAAGTGAGCCGCTGTAAGAGCGGAACCAATATCAGCCGTTACCAAAAAAACGGATATGTACTCCGAGCCAAAAGCCGGACCAACTTCAACGTCTTCTGTGGTCACTTATGGAAAAGTCAAAGCTTCGCAAAACAGGAATGGCCCTGGCCCTGGCAATCGCCGCCGCCCTGACCATCTACACCGTGCAGGCCCCGGCAGACGCGCCGCAATACCTGACCGCCACCGCCGAACGCAGTGACATCGAAAACGCCGTCCTGGCCACCGGCTTGCTCGAAGGCGTCAAACAGGTCGACGTCGGCGCCCAGGTCTCCGGCCAGCTCAAGTCCTTGAAGGTAAAGGTCGGCGACAAGGTCAAGAAAGGCCAATGGCTCGCCGAAATCGACCCGTTGATCCTGCAAAACACCCTGCGCAAAGCCGAGGTCGACGAAGAAAACCTCCAGGCCCAACGCCGCGCCACCGCGGCTCAACTCAAGGAAACCAAATCCGTCTACGAGCGCTACCAGGGCCTGCAAGAGGACGAATCCGTGTCCCGCCAGGACTTCGAAACCGCCGAATCCAACTACGAAGTGCAACGCGCCAACCTGATGTCCCTCGACGCCCAGATCAAAAGCGCCCACATCCAGATCGACACCGCCAAGATCAACCTGGCCTACACCCGCATCGTCGCGCCAATCGACGGCGACGTGGTGGGCATCGTCACCCAGGAAGGCCAGACCGTGATCGCCAGCCAACTGGCGCCGGTCCTGCTCAAGCTCGCCGACCTCGACACCATGACCGTCAAGGCCCAGGTCTCCGAGGCCGACGTGATCCACATCAGCCCCGGCCAACAGGTGTATTTCACCATCCTCGGCGAGGCCGACAAGCGCTACTACGCCAAACTGCGCGGCACTGAACCCGCCCCGCAAAACTTCCTTGAAACTCAGACCGCCGGCACCCCCAAACAAAACACCGCGGTGTTCTATAACGCGCTGTTCGACGTACCCAACCCCGACCACCGCCTGCGCATCGCCATGACCGCCCAGGTGCGCATCGTGCTCGACACCGCCAAGGCCGCACTGACCGTGCCGGTGGCCGCACTCGGCCCGCGTAATGCCGACGGCAGCTTCCCGGTACGGGTGCTGGACGCTAAGGGCAAGGCCAACACGCGGCAGGTGCAGACCGGCATCAACAACAACGTCAAGGTGCAGATCCTCGATGGCCTGGCCGAAGGCGACAAGGTGGTGATCGGCGATCCATCGCCCGCCGTGGCGGGGGGCTGATTGATGACTCAGCCACTGCTGGAGCTTAAAGGCATCGTGCGCAGTTTCATGGCCGGTGACCGCGAATTCATTGCCCTCAAGGGCATCGACCTGACTATCCATGCCGGGGAAATGGTGGCGATCACCGGGGCCTCGGGTTCGGGTAAATCCACCCTGATGAACATCCTCGGTGGCCTCGACTACGCCACCGCCGGCAGCTACAAGATCAATGGCATCGAAACCCGCACCCTGGGGGATGAGCAACTGGCCGAACTGCGCCGCGACTACTTCGGTTTTATCTTTCAGCGTTACCACTTGCTGGCGCACTTGAGCGCGTTGCACAACGTGGAAATGCCGGCGATTTATGCCGGTACGCCGGAAACCGCCAGGCATAGTCGGGCAGGAGAATTGCTGGCGCGACTGGGTTTGTCGGGGCATTTGACCCATCGGCCGAGCCAGCTATCCGGCGGCCAGCAACAGCGGGTGAGTATCGCCAGGGCCTTGATGAATGGCGGGGAAGTGATCCTCGCCGACGAACCCACCGGCGCCCTCGACACCCATAGCGGCAAGGAGGTGATGCGCATCCTGGCCGAGCTGCATGCCGCCGGGCACACGGTGATCATCGTCACCCATGACCCGAAAGTTGCGGCCAATGCCCAGCGGATCATTGAGGTGCGCGATGGCGAGATCGTCAGTGACCGCGCCAATGAGAGCGTCGGCCTCGACCTGCCCATCGAAGCCCCCATCGAGCCCAAGCGCAGCGGTGCGCGCAAGTTGGTGGCGAGCCTCGGGCTGTTCAAAGAGGCCTTCAACATGGCCTGGGTGGCGCTGATTTCCCATCGCATGCGCACCTTGCTGACTATGCTTGGCATCGTCATCGGCATCACCTCGGTGGTGTCGATCTCGGCCATCGGTGAAGGTGCCAAGCGCTATGTGCTCAAGGACATCCAGGCCATTGGCAGCAACACCATCGACATCTTTCCCGGCAAGAGTTTCGGTGACAGCCGCGCCTCGGCCATCGAGACATTGTTGCCGTCGGATGTGGAGGCGCTGAACCAGCTGTATTACGTTGACAGCGCCACGCCGGTGGTGGGGCGCAACCTGTTGTTGCGCTACGGCAACATCGACCTGGATGCCCAGGTCAATGGCGTCAGCGACCGCTACTTCCAGGTCAAGGGCCTGAAGCTCGAAGCCGGGATTACCTTCAGCGAAAGCGACGCCCGGCGCCAGGCCCAGGTGGTGGTGATCGACCACAACACGCGCCATCGGTTGTTCGGGCCCGGGGTGGATCCGTTGGGCCAGGTGATCCTGGTGGGCAGCCTGCCGTGCACGGTGATCGGGGTGACGGCGGACAACAAAAACATGTTCGCCGCCAGCAAGGCGTTGAACGTGTGGGTGCCGTATGAGACGGCAGCGGGGCGGCTGTTGGGCCAGCGTCATCTGGACAGCATCACCGTGCGCATCAAGGACGGCCAGCCGAGCAAGGTGGTGGAAGAGAACGTCACCAAGCTGATGTTGCAGCGCCACGGCACCAAGGATTTCTTTACCAACAACCTCGACAGCATCATGCAGACGGTGCAGAAAACCAGCCGTTCCCTGGCGTTGCTGCTGTCGTTGATCGCGGTGATTTCGTTGTTGGTGGGGGGCATCGGGGTGATGAATATCATGCTGGTGTCGGTGACCGAGCGCACCCGTGAGATCGGGATTCGCATGGCAGTGGGCGCACGGCAATCGGATATTCGCCAGCAGTTCCTGGTGGAAGCGGTGATGGTCTGCCTGATTGGCGGGATGATCGGCATCTCGCTGTCATTCGCCATTGGCTATCTGTTTTCGTTGTTTGTGAAAGAGTGGGAAATGGTGTTTTCCCTGGGGTCTGTGGTGACGGCGTTTGCGTGTTCGACGCTGATCGGGATTGTGTTCGGGTTTGTGCCGGCGCGGAATGCGGCGCGGCTGGATCCGATTGAAGCCCTGGCCCGGGATTAATCTGGATAGATAATCAAAATGTGGGAGCTGGCTTGCCTGCGATGGCGGTATGTCAGCTTATAGATATGCTGGCTGACACACCGCCATCGCGGGCAAGCCCGCTCCCACATTTGTCCTGCGGTGTTCTAGAGCGTTGCGTTTTCTTCTGTGGCGTACATCCACCGCATCAACGAATGCCGTCCACTGATGCCCATCTTGATCGCCGCCCGCTTGAGGTAGCTCTCGATGGTGTTGACCTTCAGCGCCAACTGCTCCGCCAGTTCCGGGGCGGTACGCCCGGCCAGCAACCCCACGCACACCTCCAGCTCACGGCTGGACAGGGCCAGCCCCGATTGCGCGAGGCGTTCTTCAAAGCGCCGGCGCAAGGTGTCGATGCCTGGTTGCTGCGGCACTTCACTGTCGGGGCCGCAGGGTTGCAGCGCGCTGATGTGCTTTTCAACCATCGGCAGCAGCAACGAGGAGAAGTCTTGCAGGATGATCCGTTCCTGCTGGGAAAAGCTTTCCGAGGGGTTCGAGCGATACACCGACAGCACGTAGCTGACGTCATCCTTGCGCCGGGTCAGGTGCAACTGTGCGGCGGCCTGGGCTTCGTCGAGTCCGGGCACCGTGTCGGTGTACACCGGGCTGATCCCCATCATTCGCGAACTGCCGGCCTTGCGCGGGGCGTGTTCCCTTGGACTCACGGGCATTTGGGTGATGTGCGTGGCGTCGACTGCCAGTTGGGTGAGGATCAGGTCATGCAGCATGCGCGGGAAATGTCGGCTGCCGGTGCTGGCGATGACTTTGCCAATGTGGGGGAACAGGTGTGAGTTCATCATTTCATCCATGAGTTTCAAGGAGGGCGGCGTACAGGGCAGTGATCTCCATGACTGCCGCCTCGTATGCTAGTACAGGCTTTCGCAAACGGGCCAATGAATGGATCAAATTTTTTGCAGTGCGGGGCGCAACGGGAAAAGCCCGACCTTTTCAGGCCGGGCTATTGGTAAACGTCGCGCCTGCGTGTGAATTTACCTCAAGCGTGATGAACGTTTTGCTGCACAACCCTGGATTTCGGTTTCAGGGCACAGGCGTGCAGTGCCTGCTCAACGTCCACCAACAGATCGGCGACATCCTCAAGACCCGCCGAGAGCCGTACCAACCCTTCGGAAATCCCGTGGTGGGCGCGTTGTTCCGGGGTGTAGGTGGAGTGGGTCATGCTGGCCGGGTGCTGGGCCAGTGACTCGGCGTCTCCCAGGCTCACCGCCCGGGTGAACAGCTTGAGGGCGTTCATGAACCGCCGGCCCATCTCGATGCCGCCCTTGAGTTCAAACGCGATCATGCCGCCGGATTGTTTCATCTGCCGGGCGGCCAATTTGTATTGGGGGAAGGAGCTCAGGCCGGGGTAGGTCACCCATTCCACTAAGGGATGGGCCTGCAAGGCTTCGGCGATGGCCAGGGCGTTGCTGCAATGACGGTCCATGCGCAGGGCCAGGGTCTTGAGGCCGCGCATCAACAGGGCCGCGTCCTGGGGCGACATCACCGCGCCGGTCAGGTCCTTGAGCCCTTGCAGACGAATGCGCTGGGCCAGGGCCTGGCTGCTGACGGCGATGCCGGCGGTGATATCGCCGTGGCCGCTGAGGTATTTGGTGGCCGAGTGCACCACCACGTCGGCGCCCATTTCCAGCGGGCGTTGCAGGTAGGGCGTGCAGTAGGTGTTGTCCACCACCACGGTGATGCCGGGTTGTTGGTGGGCGATTTCGGCGACGGCGGTGATATCCACCAGTTGCAGGTTGGGGTTGGCCGGGGTCTCGAAATAGATCATGCGTGTGGCCGGGTTGATGGCCTCGCGCAGGGCGGCCAGGTCGGTGAGGTCGACGTGGCGCACCTTGATGCCGAACTCGCCGATGCCGTGATGCAACAGGGCGAAGGTGCAGCCGTAAAGAGTCTGGCTGACGATGATTTCGTCACCGGGGCGCAGCAGGGTCCAGAACGTCGCGGCAATCGCGCCCATGCCGGAGCTGAAGGCCACGGCGGCTTCGCCGTTTTCCAGGGTGGCCATGCGCGATTCCAGCAGGGCCAGGGTGGGGTTGGAGATGCGGGTGTAGAAGTGTCCGTTCTCTTCACCGGCAAAGCAGGCGGCACCGTATTCGGCGGTGGGGAAGGCGAAGGTGGCCGACAGGTATATCGGCGGCACAAGGGCGCCGTGGTGGTCCTGTGGGTCGTAGCCGTGGTGGATGGCACGGGTGGAAAAGCCGAACGTATTGTGTTTATTTTTCATGGTCGGACGCTCCTTATTTCCTACAATGCTATGCTTATAACGGCGGCCGAACGTTCCATAGTTTGCTGGGAAAACCCGGTAGATTGGGATGAAAAACAATAAAAATGACGTTTTGAGGCAAGATATGCCCATTCATCTGGATCGGACTGACAAGGCACTTTTAAACGCATTGCAGGGCAATGCGCGGTTGACGGTGGCGGAGTTGGCGGAGCGGGTGTCGCTGACCACTTCGCCGTGTTGGCGGCGGGTGAAGAACCTCGAGGACAGCGGGGTGATTGGGGGTTATCAGGCGATCCTGTCACCCAAGGCGCTGGGGTATGGGGTGACGGCGTTTGTCAGCATCATGATGGACACGCACTCCCGCGAAGTTGCCCGGGCGTTTGAGCAACGGTTGCTGGAGATTCCCGAGATTGTGGCGTGTCATAACGTTTCGGGGCGGTATGATTTTTTGTTGGAAGTGGTGGCGAAGGATCTGGAGTCGTTTGGGGAGTTTGCCCGGGAGGTGTTGCAGAGCTTGCCGTGTGTTAAGGAGATTTATTCGAGTTTTTCTTATAAGTCGGTGCGGCCGTTGCGGGTGATTCCGTTGCCGGAGTGATTGACTGTGTACATATCCGTTGCTGCGGTAACGGCCACTTATGGTTCCGCTCTTACAGCGGGTCACTTCAAAATCAAAAGCAGATCAAAAGCACGCAGCCTCGCTGGCGCTCGACAGCTGCTACGGGCGGGATGGCTCTGTTTTTCTGTGGGAGCTGGCTTGCCTGCGATGCAGACAACTTGGTTTTTCAGATACACCGAGGCGATTCCATCGCAGGCAAGCCAGCTCCCACATTTGACCGTGCCCGCTTTAGCTTTTGATTTTGCTTCACCACACTCAAGCCGGCCGGTAGGCCGCTGTGCTCTTGCTGTTGATCTTGATCTTAGGCGCCCCGTTAAACCA
>NZ_JAAAFU010000090.1:6701-7860 GCF_019352905.1 Pseudomonas sp. Xaverov 83
CCAATCAGCGAGCCTTAACAGCCTCAACCCACCCCGGATCCAACCGCGTCTGGTCAGGCTCAATCCCCAACCCCCGCATCTTCTCCAGATGCTCATCAACCTCCCGCACCAATTGCGCCTGAGAACTCGAATTAGCGTCCAGTTCGTGCATCTGCATCAACCCAAGGTGATAAAACCGCAGCAACTTGATCGCCACCGGATCATTCGCCTTCACCCCGTCAGTCACCTTGTGCATCACGTTCGTCACACTCATCAAACTGCGCTTGAGCTGCCACCCATACACCGCCGGCGCCAGCCACGCCTGGCTCCAGAACGGCCCCCGCACCAACCCTACGGTAATCAACACCCCGGCAAACACCCCGCCCACATTAAAGCGAAAGTTATCCCCCCCAGGCTCACCAAACACCATCACCGCCAAGCTGGAAAGCACCATCGCCAACACCACAAACAGCCCCGCGACAATCAGCGTGCTACGGCGGGTCTGCTGGCGAAAGGTAATCGGGTCGCAGGGTTTGAGCTCAAACATCCGGGTGCAGTCTCCATGGGCTGAGTAAGGGTATAGCGTCGGCCGGCATCTTCTCATGCTTCGCCCGTCGGAGTGACGGTAATCAGGTTGAACGATGGATCAGCGCAATTTCTCTAACCCCTGTAGGCAACCGACCCCCAAGCGAGGTGAACCATGACCCGGTACCAGCAACAGCCGCCCGGCACACCCAACCCCGACCGTACCCCCGGCGAAGAGGAACGTGACAACGACGCCCTGCGCCCCAACGATCCCGCCGAACGGCAAGACGACGAAGAGCAGGTCGAAGAAGACCTGGAAAACCTGCACGACAAGGCCCGCCCGCTGTAAACCTGGCGCGTCAAGGAGACAGTTATGACTAACAGTACAAGCGGCCCGCATTCATCGGAGCACTCCAGCGGCAAGGACGAATTGGGCTTCGATCCCGATTCCCCGGACGTCGCCGACCCGCAGGTCGACCCGGTAGGCCCTGCCATTGCCCCATTGGACAAGCCAGAAAAAACCGGCAAGAAGCCGGCCTATGATCCCCTCGGTGATCTGAAGAAGTGAAACAAGCCCCGCCGTCGAGCGTAATGCTGTTCACTTAAGCATTTGAGCCCACGCCGGGCTTCCTAGAAAATCCGATACCAGACCTCT
>NZ_JAAAFU010000091.1:0-273 GCF_019352905.1 Pseudomonas sp. Xaverov 83
AACGCGCCTCTCACAGGCAAAACACAGTAAATGTGGGAGCGGGCTTGCTCGCGAAAGCGGTGTGACAGTCGACACAGACAGTGACTGACACGACGCCTTCGCGAGCAAGCCCACTCCCACATTTGGATCTGTGTTTTGCCCGAGGTCTGGGTCAGCCCGCGAACCCGCAAGCCAAGCGATGCGGTGCAGGCGGCGGTCACGGCGTTGCTGGTGCTGGGCACCGATGGCGCCGACCCGGTGGCAGAGCTGGAGGGCAATGTGGATCAAGTGATC
>NZ_JAAAFU010000092.1:0-8934 GCF_019352905.1 Pseudomonas sp. Xaverov 83
TCAACTGGGTGTACCTGATGCACCGAGGTGTCTGCATCGCAGGCAAGCCAGCTCCCACAGAAAAGCAGCTTTGCTTTCGCTTTGGTCTTTGCTTTTGCTTTTGCTTTTAAACACTCAAGCCGGCCGGTAGGCCGCTGTGCTTTTGATTTTGATCTGACTGCCCCAATAAGCCCGAGGCCGAACGCAGGTATTGCGGAGCGGGTAAACCGGCAGGACGCCGGTTTAGCCGCGCCGGGCCATGGATGGCCCGTCGCGGCGACCCGCGGAGCAATGCCGGAGTGAGGGAACGCCGAGCCTAAGCGAGGTGCCGACAGGCGGGGCAGAGCCCTTTGCTTACTTTGGGGCTTTTCCAAAGTGAGCCGCTGTAAGAGCGGAACCGTAAGCGGCCGTTACCTAAATAACGGATATGTACTCAACCCCAATCAAGAATAAGCCACCCGAGAAGCCCCCACCCCA
Organism: Pseudomonas sp. Xaverov 83; assembly: GCF_019352905.1. Taxonomy (NCBI): domain Bacteria; kingdom Pseudomonadati; phylum Pseudomonadota; class Gammaproteobacteria; order Pseudomonadales; family Pseudomonadaceae; genus Pseudomonas; species Pseudomonas sp. Xaverov 83. The sequence goes on from NZ_JAAAFU010000092.1 coordinate 457, forward strand.
AGCCCCTCCCGAAACGCCAGATAATGCTTCAACACCTGCACCGGCGCCTCAATCTGCGGATAGTGCCCAATATTCGCGAGCAACACCGTATCCGCATGCGGCACCAGTTCACGATAGCGCTGAACCATATGCCCACCAGAAATGGGATCAACTTCGCCATCGATCACCCGCAACGGCACCTCCCCCCGCTGCATCGCCGCCACCCAGCGGTCCCGCTGCCGCCGACGCTGAGGAATATACGCAATCAACTTGTGCAAAATCCGCGGCCCATCCTGGCTCTCGATCAAGCTCCAAAAATCATCCAGCGCACTTTCACTGGGCCGGGTCGAAGGCCCAAAAATCTGCCCGAAACTGTTGGCCAGTGCATTACGCCCAAACGCCCGTCCGATCATCCACCCCAGCGGGCTCAGCAACAGCTTCTGAACCAACGCCGGACGATGCGTCTCCGGAAACAACCCACCGTTGAGAAACACTCCGCTGGCCATCTGAAAGCGCCCTTCGTAATGCCGCGCCAACAGCTCCTGCGCAACACTGTCACCGTAATCATGGGCCAGCACATGCACCGGCTGCTGTACCCAAAGATGCTCCAGCAAAGCCTGCTGTAAATCCGCCTGTTCCAGCAGGCAATAGGTGTGATCCAGCGGCTTGGCCGAATCGCCAAACCCCAACATGTCGCAGGCAATCACTTGATAGCGCTGGGCCAACGGCTGCCAGAGGTAATGCCAGTCCCAACTGGCGGTGGGAAAACCATGGATCAGCAGCAACGGCTCGCCCTGCCCCGCCACCCAGTACCGAATGGTGCGGCCGCGAAACTCAAAGCTCTGGGCGCGCTGGCGCCAGATGCGCAGCGGGATCTCGGCGAGTGGCATCAGCTTTTATACCCGGGGTCGAGTGCGTCCAGTTTGCGCAGCAACGCCGGCCAGGCCAGCGCGCCACCCATACCCTGAGCGCTTTTGGTGACCCCGGCGATCATCGCCCGGGCACCGGCCAATATCTGTGGTGCAATCGTGATCAATTCTGCGCCACCGTTCTGCGCCATTACCTGGATATCGCAGGTGCGCTGGAAGATGAACATCATCAGGAAAGTGTCGGCGATGCTGGCGCCACAGGTCAGCAGGCCGTGGTTGTGCAGCATCAGGAAATTGTTTTCGCCAAGGTCAGCCTGCAAGCGGGCCTTTTCCTCGTGGTTCAGCGCCACCCCTTCGTAGACGTGGTAGGCCAGGCTGGACAGCACAAACAAGGATTGCTGGCTGATGGGCAACACGCCTTGCTTCTGTGCGGAGACAGCGATACCGGAAGCGGTGTGGGTGTGCAGCACGCAGACCACGTCGTGGCGAACTTCGTGTACCGCGCTGTGGATGGTGTAGCCCGCCGGGTTGACCTCGTACGGGCTGTCCATCAGCTTGTTGCCGGCCTGGTCGACCTTCACCAGGCTCGACGCGGTGATCTCGTGGAACATCAGCCCATAAGGGTTGATCAGGAAGTCTTCGGTGCCCGGCACCTTGGCCGAGATATGGGTGAAAATCAGGTCATCCCAACCGTGCATCGCCACCAGTCGGTAGCACGCGGCGAGGTCGACGCGGGTCTGCCATTCGGCAACGCTGACCTGATCTTTTACGCTGTGTGTCGATTGAACAGTGGCTAGGCTCACGGCAATGACCTCCTTGGCGCGTTTTCTTATTATTTTTTTGAGTGAAGGGCCAGTCTAGTCAGACGCCGAGGCTGCCGTAGTTGCATTGGCAGCCACCTTGATGACCGAGCGGGTCAGTCCTGAGAATAGTTCGAATTTGCTCAATGCGTGTCAGAGAAGCGACGCCAATAAAGGCGCGGCAAACAGGTTGAGCAACCCAGTCAGCACCATCACCAGGCCCGCCACCGAGCCCTCCTCGCCACCCACCTCATGGGCCCGGCTGACACCCGCGCCATGAGCGCCCACGCCGAACAACGCGCCGCGAGCCAATGGCGTGCGCAACGGCAGCCACTTGAGCAGTACACCGCCGAGCATGGCGCCGAACACTCCGGTGAACATCACGAATACGGCCGTCAGCTCCGGCACGCCACCCAGGTCGGAAGACACCGGCATGGCGAACGGCGTGGTGATCGAACGGGGCACCAAGGACATCGTTACCGAGCTGTCGAGAGCGAGGGCCCTGGCCAGGCCATACGAAGTGGCGATGGACGCTGCGCTGCCCGCCACCATCCCCAGCAACAACGCTGACCAATGGCGCATCAGCAGCTGGCGCTGTTGCCAGATCGGAATGGCGAACGCCACGGTCACCGGGCCCAGCACTAGCATCAGCCAGTGGGTGTCGGTGGAGTATTCGGCGTAGGCGGTTTTCATCGGAACCGCCACCGCCAGTAACAGCGCAGGCACCAGGATCAGCGGCGACAACAGGTAACGCCCGGTGCGCCGGTAGATCCAGCGGCTGAATCCGTAGGCACCCAGGGTCAGCGCCAGCCAGAACATAGGCATCAGCTCAAGCTTCATGGCGCAGCTTCCAGCGGCAGACGAATTCCACGGTAAACGCCGTCACCAGCATTACCGACAAAGTGCTGAGACCGATCACCAGCATGATCCTCCAGCCGTCGTGCTTTACCAGGCCGCCGTAGTCCAAGAGGCTCATCAACGCAGGAATGAAGAACAGCAGCATCTCCGCCATCAACACACCGGCGCCCAATTGCAGGGCCGCCGGCTTGACCAGGCCAGTGGCGAAGGTCAGCAGCAACAGGCCCAGGCCGATCACACCACCGGGAATAGGCCAGCTCAGCCAGGCCGCCAGTTGGCAGCCCAGAAAGTAAGTGGCCAGCAGGACGATCAGTTCAGCCAGCAACCGACCAACGAATTTGAAGGTGAAAGGTTTCATGAGCTTTGGGTCCTCCCAGGGCGCCCATTTTAAAGAGGCCCCTGGCATCCCCACAGCGAATTGTTAGACTGCAATCTATTCCAAACTGGAATCATGTGAATGGAATTCAAACAGCTGCGCAGTTTTGTTGAAGTGATCCACCGGGGCGGTTTTACCCAAGCCGGCAAAACCCTGCACATCAGCCAGTCCGCGGTCAGCAAGCAGGTGGCACAACTGGAGCAAAGCCTGGGCACGCCCCTGCTGGATCGCCTGGGTTCGCAGATTCGCCTGACGGCGGCCGGCCAAGTGGTGTTGCAGCGGGCAGAAGCGATGCTGCGCCAGCAAGCCGAGCTGCTCAGTGAGCTGGACGACTTGAATCAACTGACCCGTGGCGAACTGCGCATGGGCTTGCCGCAGTTAGGCGGTGACACGCTGTTTGCCGGCTTGTTTGCCGAGTACCGACGGCGTTATCCGAATGTCACCATTCAGTTGCTGGAAGGCGGCAGCCGCAATATCGAGCAGGCGATTCTGAGTGGAGAACTGGAGGTGGGCGGCAGCCTGATGCCCAGCGATCCGGCGTTCGCCTGGCAGGCATTCTGCGATGAGCCACTGGACGCCCTGCTGCCCATGGACCATCCGTTGGCCGACAACGCGCACATCCGCCTGGAAGAACTGGCCGACACGCCGTTCCTGATGTACCAGCGCAGCTTTGTATTGAACGACCGCCTGCTACAGGCCTGTCAGCAACTGGGCTTTACCCCGAAAGAAAGTGGCCGCAGCGGCCAGGCGGATTTCCTCGCGGCCCTGGTGGCCGCCGGCCAGGGCGTGGTGTTGCTGCCCAGCGTAGTAGCCCGGGGCCTGGTGCGGCCCGGGGTGGTGCGCCTGACGCTCAAGGCGCCGGAATACCTGCGCTGGGACATTGCCTTTATCTGGCGTGAGGGCGCCTATCTGTCGAAAGCCGCCCAGGCCTGGCTGGCGTTGTTACGCGAGTTTCCGGTCAACCGCGCAGTGCAGTAACCAACTCGGCCAGCCATGGCTCGGCGTCAGCTTCCGGGGTCACGCTTTCGCTGGCGTCCAGGCGCAGCATCGGCAGCACTTCGTGCACGCCCAACTCGGCAAACAGCTCGCGCATTTGCTCGCCGCCGCCACAGAAGGTGTCGCCATAGCTGGCGTCGCCCAGGCCGATCACTGCGCCCGGCAGACCGCGCCAGGCGGCCGGCAGTTGGTCGCGAATGGTCGAATACAGCGGTTGCAGGTTATCGGGCAGTTCGCCCATGCCGGTGGTGGAGGTCACGGCTAAAAAGGCCTCGGGGGCAAAACCCTGCACATCGGCCAGGGTGGCGCGCGGGTTGTGCCAGGCGTCAAAACCCGCAGCGTTGAGGATGCTTGCAGCGTGACGGGCGACTTCTTCAGCCGTGCCGTACACCGAGCCGGAAAGGATGGCGACTTTCATCAATCTGATCCTGTAGCTGACTAAAAGCCTGGGATATTAACAGCTAGGGTAAGTGGACAGGCTGCTGGCATGTCTTAAACTGCAAATTCCCAAGACAAGCCATGGACCGCTAAATGATTAACGCCAAGCTGATGCAACTGGTGATCAACGCTTCCAACGACGGCATCGTGGTCGCCGAGCGTGAAGGCAAGGACAAGCCGCTGATTTACGTAAACCCGGCGTTCGAGCGCATAACCGGCTACACCCTCGACGAAATCCTCTATCAGGATTGCCGCTTCCTGCAATCGGGTGACCGCGACCAGCCAGGCCTGATGGCGATTCGCGAAGCGTTGGAGAGTGGCGGCTCCTGTCGGGAAATCCTGCGCAATTACCGCAAGGACGGCACGCATTTCTGGAATGAGCTGTCGTTATCGACGGTTTACAACGCGGCCGACAAGCAGACCTACTTTGTCGGTGTGCAGAAGGATGTGACCGTTCAGGTCAAGGCCCAGCAGCGTGTCGCGCAACTTGAAGCCCAATTGGCGGACCTCAAGGCGGAGCTTGCGGCACTCAAGTCGACGAGCGGATCTAACAAAAACTAGAAAACGCGGTCTTTAAAGAGATAATGGCGTTTTAATACCTTTTTCTTGAGCAAGATCAATGCAACGCGACGCGCTTTTGACGCAGGACGAGCTGGATTTTATTCAGACCATGCACCATAACCCGCAACTCAACGTGCGGGACGCGTCGTCGAGCCTGACGGTCAATGGCGGTGCGCAGATTCGTGATTTGCTCACCCGACTGGCCGCCCATGACCATGTCACCCTCCAGGCGCAATTCGACAACCAGCAAATGACCTTTCCGCTGCAATTGGTGGAAGACGAGTTTCATGCCGTGCATTTGCGGCTGGGTGTACCGAGTATTTTCGAAGACGGGCCGATGATTCGCCCGTGGCGTCTGGCGCTTGAAGAGCCGGTGCCGCTGGAAAATATCAAGGGCCAGCCGGGTGCACTCTGGGTGCATGAGGTGTCGTTCAAGGGGTTGCTGGTGGAAATTCGCGGGAGGATCAAGGCGCCAAAAACCTTTTCCCTGTGGTTCAGTCCGTCCGGGTACGAGCGTATCTCGGTGCGGGGCACCCTCGAGCGGGAAACGTCCCGAGGGTTGTTCGCCTATCGCCTAAACCAGAGTGATGTGGATGAAACCGAGCGCCTGCGCCAGTTTATCCTGCAGCAGCACCGCCTGTTCCATCCCGAAGTCCACGCCTGACGTCAGGTATCCAGGCTGCCGCGCAGAAACTGCTGCAAGCGGCGCTGCATCAATCGCCCTTCATTCCCCAGGCAGCCGACGGGCGACCCCTTCAGTTCCTCCTGGGCCAATTCCGCCGCATCGCCGGCTAGCAAAAGCGGGCAGTCGATGGTCAAGGCCAGCCGCTCAAGGCGCCGGGACAACTCACTGGTGGGCGAGTGATTGGAGAACACCACAAGAGCTTGTGGCTTGGTTTTTTCGCAGATAAGCGTCAATTCATCTATCGGTTGGCCCACGCTCAAGACCTTGACCGCCAACTCGTCACTGCTCAGCAGCAAACCTGCGACCAACAGTTCAAGCTCTCGGCATTCTCCGGCGATCGCGGCCAGTAGTACCCGGGGCGCCGGGGAGGCGCAGCCTATTTGCAGGCGTTTCCAGGTACGGCTGCGCAAGAATCCATCAAAAAACAGCCATTCGCTGGTTTGGCCAAAGAGTCCCTGGTGACGCAGTAACTGCTGCCAGAGGGGCATCAGGATGTCCTGGAAAACCACTGCGACCGGGTAAGCCGCGAAAATCTGGCCATACAACCGGTCCAGTTGCCGGTCGTCGAAGGCACCGACGGCCGTTCGCAATTGCTGCTGCCACTGGCTCCATTCATGCTCGGCGCCTGCTGGCGTAACCGCCGCAACAGCGGCTTGCTGATCATCGCGGGCGAGGATTTTCCCGACTTTGCTCACCGCCACGCCACGCTCGATCCAATCGAGAATGCGATGAACGGTCTCTATATCGGTGCGTGAATACAGGCGATGCCCGCTTTCGGTGCGAACCGGCTGTATCAGCCCATAACGACGCTCCCAGGCACGCAGGGTGACAGGGTTGATGCCTGTCAATCTTGCCACTTCACGAATCGGGAACAGCTCATCGGAATCGGCGGATTTGCCAACGGCGATATCGGGGCATGGAGCAGTCATTACAGACATCAGGGCACTAATATACTGTGAGGAACTTGGATCCCATTTAACGCCGATACGACTGTCCGTTTCAAGGTCTTCAGCCAGCCGACCAATGCCGCTGGTGTATTTCTTCAAAACAGGAATAATCCTTGCCTGTTTTTTCAACGTAGCTGCTTACCCGCAGCTTCGTTCGTGCGCCACCTACCCGGTTCAGCGCACCCGATCCTTATGGAGATACACGATGTCTACCTCCCCCGTTACCCTGATGGTTGCGCGCCGCGTGGCCAAGGGTCGTTACGAAGAGTTGATGGCCTGGCTGCGCGAAGGCGAGCAATTGGCCACGGACTTTCCCGGTTACCTGGGCTCCGGCGTGCTAGCCCCGCCGCCCAACGATGATGAATTCCAGATTATTTTCCGCTTCGCCGATGAAAAGACCCTGCATGCGTGGGAGTTTTCCGCATCCCGTGGTGCATGGCTCGGGCGCGGCAGTGAGCTGTTTGCTGCGCCGTCGGAGCATCGCGTACGCGGTATCGACGGCTGGTTTGGCGCCGCCGCCGCACGTCCGCCGCGCTGGAAGCAGGCTGTGGCCATCTGGCTGGCGTTTTTCCCGGTGTCGCTGCTCTTCAACTTCGGTCTTGAGCCGCTGCTCAGCGAGTTGGGGTTGTTGAGCCGTGTGTTGGTCAGCACCCTCGCGCTCACGCCATTGATGGTTTACTTCTTCATCCCGTTATCGACCCATCTCCTGGCCGGCTGGCTGCATCCAGCCCCGGTTCGGGTAAAGGCCACCGAAGCCACCGTTTGAGTACAAGGGAGGCTGCGCGCTGGTATAGTTTTAGCCTGCCAGCGACGCGAGCTTCCCATGTCTTCAACTCCCGCCCCGATCCTGATCACCGGTGCCGGCCAGCGTGTCGGCCTGCATTGCGCCCTGCGCCTGCTGGACGAAGGGCAGCCGGTGATTTTCAGTTACCGCAGCGAACGTCCCGGCGTGCAGACCCTGCGCGAGCGCGGTGCGATTGGCGTGTTTGCCGACTTTTCCTGCGAGGCGGGCATTCTCGCCTTCATCGACGAGCTGAAGACGCACACCCAGAGCCTGCGGGCGATCATCCACAATGCTTCGGCCTGGGAGGCAGAAACGCTCGGCGACGAGACCCGCGCGTTTGCCGACATGTTCAGTGTGCACATGCTTGCGCCGTACCTGATCAACCTGCATTGTGCTTACCTGCTGCAACGCTCCACGCCTGCGGATATCGTGCACATCAGCGATGACGTGACCCGCAAGGGCAGCCGCCAGCACATTGCCTACTGCGCCACCAAGGCCGGGCTCGACAGCCTGACCTTATCGTTTGCCGCACAACTTGCACCAACGATCAAAGTGAACGGCATTGCCCCGGCAATGGTGATGTTCAACGAGGGCGACGACGCGGCCTACCGCGCCAAGGTCCTGGCCAAGGCGGCACTGGGCATCGAACCCGGCCCCGAGGTGATTTACCAGAGCGTGCGTTACCTGCTGGATAACCCGTATGTCACCGGCACCACCCTGACCGTCAACGGCGGGCGGCATATCAAGTAAGCCGTTTGCGAGGATGTTGTATGACCCTATCCCTGCCCCACCACTACCGCGAGATCCTCAAGGGCCTGGGTGAAGACCCCGAGCGCGAAGGTTTGCTCGACACGCCAAAGCGCGCTGCCAAGGCCATGCAGTATTTGTGTCATGGGTACGAGCAGAACCTGGAGGAAATCGTCAACGGTGCGCTGTTCGCTTCCGACAACGACGAGATGGTGATCCTCAAGGACATCGAGCTGTATTCGCTGTGCGAGCATCACCTGCTGCCCTTTATCGGCAAGGCCCATGTGGCCTATATTCCGACCGGCAAGGTCCTTGGCCTGTCGAAGCTGGCGCGCATCGTCGACATGTTCGCCAGGCGCTTGCAGATCCAGGAGAACCTTACGCGGGAAATCGCCGACGCCATCCAGCAAGTCACCCAGGCATCCGGTGTGGCGGTGG
>NZ_JAAAFU010000092.1:8990-72406 GCF_019352905.1 Pseudomonas sp. Xaverov 83
CAGAATTCAACCATGAACACCTCGGTGATGCTCGGCGCCTTCCGCGAGTCGAACACCACGCGCATGGAGTTCCTGCAACTGATTGGACGGAGCAAGTAGCAATGCCACAACTTCAGCCAGGCATGGCGCGCATCCGGGTCAAAGACCTGTGCCTGCGCACGTTTATCGGAATCAACGAGGATGAAATCCTCAACAAGCAGGATGTGTTGATCAACCTGACCATCCTGTATGCCGCCCAGGAAGCCGTACGCGACAACGACATCGACCACGCGCTGAACTACCGCACCATCACCAAGGCGATCATCGCCCATGTGGAAGGCAACCGCTTTGCCCTGCTGGAGCGCCTGACCCAGGAGATCCTCGACCTGGTGATGAGCAATACGTCGGTGCTGTACGCCGAAGTCGAAGTCGACAAACCCCATGCGTTGCGTTTTGCCGAATCGGTGTCGATCACCCTGGCGGCCAGTCGCTAACCCTTACCTTTGCAGTGAGTACCATGAACGATCAACAACGCCTCGAACTCGAAGCCGCCGCCTTCCGCCGGCTGGTGGCCCACCTGGACAGCCGCAAGGATGTGCAGAACATCGACCTGATGAACCTCTCGGGCTTCTGCCGCAACTGCTTGTCCAAGTGGTACAAGGCCGAGGCCGACGAGCGCCACATCGAGCTGAGCCTCGATGACGCCCGTGAAGTGGTGTACGGCATGCCGTACGCCGAGTGGAAAGCCCAATACCAGCAAGAAGCCAGTGCCGAACAGCAAGCGGCATTCGCCAAAGGAAAAACCCATGACTGACCTGAACACCCTGCGCGCCAGCCTCACCAGCGGCGAACATGCGTTTGCCGATACCCTGGCGTTTGTTGCCGCCGGTTACGACTACCAGCCACAAGCCTTCACCAACGGCAGCGTGGAAAACGCCGCCGGGCAGAACGAAGGTTCGTGCAAGACCCTGGGCCTGGCGCTGCTGGAAGGCTTGAGTGATGAGGAAGCGCTGTTGGCGTTTGGCGAGCATTACCGTTCGGTACTGGCCACGCCTGAAGGCAGTGACCATGGCAACATTCGTGCGCTGATCGAGCATGGGTTGGCGGGTGTGAAGTTCACTCAGCAGCCATTGACGCGCCGCTGATTCAATTTGATAACCCGGTTTAATGTGGGAGCTGGCTTGCCTGCGATAGCGGTGTATCAGCCAACGCCGCTATCGCAGGCAAGCCAGCTCCCACAGTGATTGGGTTAACACTTCTGAGCTGCGGTGTTGCATAAATCGCAGACGTAAAAAAACCGGCCTCGCAGCCGGTTTTTTTGTTTCAGCGGTTTAGAACGCAGCGTCCTTCAAACCGTCGAGGTAACGCTCGGCATCCAGGGCCGCCATGCAGCCAGCGCCGGCGGAGGTGATCGCCTGGCGGTAGACGTGGTCGGCCACGTCACCGGCAGCGAAGATGCCTTCGATGTTGGTGGCCGTCGCGTTGCCTTCACGGCCGCCCTGCACGATCAGGTAGCCATCTTTGGCATCCAGAACGCCTTCGAACAACGAGGTGTTCGGGGTGTGGCCGATGGCGATGAACACGCCGTCGACTTTCAGTTCGTCGAAGCTGCCGTCGTTGTTCTTCAGGCGAGCACCAGTCACGCCCATGTTGTCGCCCAGGACTTCGTCCAGGGTGGCGTTGAGCTTGAGGATGATCTTGCCTTCGGCCACGCGGGCATGCAGCTTGTCGATCAGAATCTTCTCGGCGCGGAAGGTCTCGCGGCGGTGAACCAGGGTCACGGTGCTGGCGATGTTGGCCAGGTACAGCGCCTCTTCCACCGCGGTGTTGCCGCCACCGACCACAGCCACTGGCTTGTTGCGGTAGAAGAAACCGTCGCAGGTCGCGCAGGCGGAAACGCCCTTGCCCATGAACGCTTCTTCCGACGGCAGGCCCAGGTAACGGGCGCTGGCGCCGGTGGCGATGATCAGCGCGTCACAGGTGTACACGCCGCTGTCGCCGGTCAGGCTGTAAGGCTTTTTCGAGAAGTCGACCGCGTTGATGTGATCAAACACGATTTCGGTTTCGAAACGCTCGGCGTGCTCTTTCATGCGCTCCATCAGCACCGGGCCGGTCAGGCCATGGACGTCGCCCGGCCAGTTGTCGACTTCAGTGGTGGTGGTCAACTGACCGCCCGCTTGCATGCCGGTGATCAGCAACGGCTTGAGGTTGGCCCGGGCAGCGTAGACGGCAGCGCTGTAACCGGCAGGGCCGGAACCGAGAATAATCACTCGCGAATGACGGGTATCAGACATGACTCACTCCTATCGACCGCCCGGACTACAGAACGGCTGGAATAAAAAAGGACCGCGAAGCACTTGGGGAAGGCTTGAACTCGCAGATCCTGAAAATAATGGGTGCAGCGTATAGAGGGAGGCAAGATTAAGGAAATACGGAATAACAATCCAGCTCATAGGTGGTCTCTATCCCGTGCCCTCTATTAATCGACACCTTTGTTACCGTTAATGTCGCGAGGCGGGCCGTGCTTTCCCGGTACTCCCAAAGCCGGTAAGGTCGGCGCGTTCGCCCCCATTGTCCGGAGTCATTCATGCCCGCCCCCGTTCTTTCAGGCCCACAGTACCTGCGCGAAGGCCTCAAACTGGTACTCAGTCCTGGCTTGCGCCTGTTCGTGCTGCTGCCGCTGGCGATCAACCTGATCCTGTTCGTCGGATTGATCTACTTCGCCGGCCATCAGTTCAGCCTGTGGGTCGACACACTCATGCCGACATTGCCGAGCTGGCTGAGCTTCCTCAATTACCTGTTGTGGCCTTTATTCGTGGTGCTGGTGGTGCTGATGGTGTTTTTCACCTTCACCATGCTCGCCAACATCATCGCCGCGCCGTTCAACGGCTTCCTGTCGGAAAAGGTCGAAGTGGTGGTGCGCGGCACCGATGATTTCCCGGCGTTCAGCTGGGGCGAACTCGCGGCCATGGTCCCCCGCACCCTGGCCCGGGAAATGCGCAAACTGGGCTACTTCCTGCCCCGGGCCATCGGCCTGTTTATCCTGTCGTTTATCCCGGTGGTCAACCTGGTGGCCGCGCCGCTGTGGCTGCTGTTCGGCGTGTGGATGATGGCGATCCAGTACATCGACTACCCGGCGGACAACCACAAGCTGGGCTGGAACGAAATGCTCGCCTGGCTGCGCCAGAAGCGCTGGCAGAGCATGAGTTTTGGCGGGATCGTTTACCTGGTGCTGCTGGTGCCGGTGGTGAACCTGCTGATGATGCCGGCGGCGGTCGCTGGGGCGACGTTGTTCTGGGTGCGTGAACAGGGCGCCGAGGCCATGGCCGTTAAAAAGGCCTGAGCCGTCACAAATCCATCATCCAAAAGACACAATGACGACATGGCCCACGCCGACACTGTGGGTCATGACGACAGCTTCGCTCCACATCACCCTGATCACCGAAACCTTCCCGCCAGAGATCAACGGGGTGGCCAATACCCTTGGCCGCCTGTGTGACGGTTTGCGCGCGCGCGGGCATCAAGTCGAACTGGTTCGCCCACGCCAGGGCAGCGACCAGAGCCGGCCCAGTGACGATGGCCTGATGCTTTGCCGCGGCTGGCCTTTGCCGGGTTATCCGGGGCTGCAATGGGGCCAGTCGTCGATGCACAAATTGCTGCGGCGCTGGACCCGCCAGCGCCCGGATGTGCTGTATATCGCCACTGAAGGGCCGCTGGGCTTGTCGGCGTTACGTGCGGCACGGCGCCTGGGGATCAGCGTGGTGAGTGGCTTCCATACCAATTTCCAGCAGTACTCCAACCAGTACGGCCTGGGTATGTTGAGCCGGATGCTGACCCACTATCTGCGCTGGTTCCATAACCGCTCGACCTTGACCCTGGTGCCCAGCGCCAGCCAGCGCCTGGAGCTGGAGCGCCGCCATTTCGAGCGCCTGGGCATGCTCGCCCGCGGTGTCGACAGCCAGCTGTTTCATCCGGCCAAGCGCGACAATGCGCTGCGTGAAAGCTGGGCATTGAACAGTGACCAGATCGCGGTGCTGCACGTGGGCCGCCTGGCCCAAGAGAAAAACCTCGGGCTGCTCAAGCGCTGCTTTGAAACGCTGCAGGACACCTATCCACTGCGCCAGATGAAACTGATCATCGTCGGCGACGGCCCACAACGGGCGATGCTGGAAAAGGAACTGCCGGAGGCGATTTTCTGCGGCACCCTGCGCGGCGAAGAGTTGGCCAGGCATTACGCATCCGGGGATCTGTTCCTGTTCCCCAGCCTCACTGAAACCTTCGGCAACGTGGTGCTGGAAGCCATGGCTTCAGGGTTGGGTGTAGTGGCGTACGACCAGGCGGCCGCGACCCAGCACATTCGCCATGGCTACAGTGGCGTGCTGGCGATGCCGGGGGATGAGGAGGCGTTTTGCGATGCGGCCAATTGGCTGCTGGAAGAGCGGGAAAGTCTAAGGCGGGTGCGGCTCAATGCCCGGCAACACGCCAGCCGTCAGGGTTGGCCGGCGATTATCGAGCAGTTTGAGCGGCAGTTACGCGGGGTATGCGAGGACGAGCAACCAGTGCCCGTCCTGTCGCCCCTTACACCAACGTCGTCAACGCCTCACGACTGAACGGCAGGATATCGCCTTCACGTCCTTCGCGGACCTTCAGCGCCCAATCCGGATCCACCAGCAGTGCGCGGCCGACAGCGACCAGATCAAACTCGTCGTTGTTCAGACGCTCCAGCAGATTTTCCAGGCTGGCGGGTTGCGCCACCTTGTCGGTGTTGACCATGAACTGCAGGAATTCGCCGTCCAGGCCGACGCTGCCCACGGTGATGGTTGGCTTGCCGGTGAGCTTGCGGGTCCAGCCCGCCAGGTTCAGCTCGGAGCCTTCGAATTCCGGCTCCCAGAAACGGCGGGTGGAACAGTGGAAAATATCCACGCCGGCGTCAGACAGCGGCTTGAGGAACTCAGCCAGCGCTTCCGGGGTTTGCACCAGGCGCGCGGTGTAATCCTGCTGCTTCCACTGGGAGAAACGCAAGATGATCGGGAAGTCCGGGCCCACGGCGGCGCGGATGGCCTGGATCAATTCGATGGCGAAACGCGAACGGTTGGCCAGGCTGCCGCCGTATTCGTCGGTGCGCTGGTTGGTGCCTTCCCAGAAGAACTGGTCCACCAGGTAACCGTGGGCGCCGTGGATTTCCACGCCATCCATGCCGATGCTTTGTGCATCCTTGGCGGCTTGGGCGAACGCAGCGATCACGTCCTTGATGTCTTGCACGGTCATGCCGTGGACGACGACGTTGCCGTCCTTGAGTTTTTCAGTCGGACCATAGGCTGGCACGCTGGCATCCGGCTCGGTGCCGATGCGTCGTACGCTGCCCACATGCCACAGTTGCGGGACGATCTTGCCGCCTTCGGCGTGTACCGCGTCGACCACTTTCTTCCAGCCGGCCAGGGCGGCCTCACCGTAGAAATGCGGGACGTTCGGGTAGCCGTTGGACGCCGGATGACCGATCACGGTGCCTTCGGTGATGATCAGGCCGACACCGGCAGCGGCGCGGCGGCGGTAGTACTCAATGACTTTGGCGTTAGGCACGCCGCCCGGGGAGAACGAACGGGTCATCGGCGCCATCACCACGCGGGTCGGCAGTTGCAGTGCGCCGAGCTGGAACGGTTTGAACAAGGCTTGGACAGGCATGGGAGCACTCCATCAGAAGGAATTTATGATGTGGATAATATGGAGTGGGCAGCGTGCTGGATAGCACTATTGATTGGGGTGATTAAGGGGTAAAAGCGGGAGGGCATGGGGCTGCTTCGCAGCCCAGCGGGAGCAAGCTCCCTTGCCACGGAAGCTCACTCGGCAATGCTGAAAGTATCAGCTCAATGCTTTTTCAATCGCCTGCACGATGGTGGGATCATCCGGCGGTGTACGCGGCGAGAAACGCGCCAGGACCCGGCCGTCTTTACCCAGCAGGAATTTTTCGAAGTTCCAGGTGATGTCCCCGGGAAACTCGGCGCCCTCGCCCGCCAGCAATCGATACAGCTGGTGGCGATCGTGGCCGTTCACCTCGAGCTTGCTGCCCAAGGGAAAGGTCACGCCGTAATTGAGGCTGCAAAATTCCTGGATTTCTTCTTCAGTGCCCGGTTCCTGCCCGGCAAATTGATTGCACGGCAGCCCGAGCACGGTGAAACCCTGGCTTTTGTATTGCTGATAGAGGTTTTCCAGCGCGGCGTACTGTGGTGTCAAACCACATTTGGAGGCGACGTTGACCACCAGCACGACTTGCCCCTTGAAGGGCGCCAGAGGCAGCTCCTGACCATCCAGGGCTTTGAGTTTAAGGTCGTGGAAAGCACTCATGACGAACTCCAGATATCCCATGTTCTTTGTAACGGCCACTCGAGATTACAGCCGCCAAGTCGGCAAGAATAGCCGCCAAATGAAAAAGGCGCCCGAAGGCGCCTTTTTCCAACTGACAGAGCGTCGCTCAGTCAATTAATGGTGGTGACCACCTTCGCCGTGCACGTGGCCGTGGGCCACTTCTTCCTGAGAAGCGTCACGGATAGCGACGATCTTCACCTGGAAGTTCAGGCGCTGGCCAGCCAGCGGGTGGTTGCCGTCGACGGTCACGTCGTCGCCGTCCAGGTCACGGATGGTGACGATCTGCATCTGGCCGTCCGGAGCGGAAGCGTGGAACTGCATGCCCACTTCCAGCTCGTCGACACCTTCGAACATGCTGCGGCTCAGGGTGCTGACCAGTTCGGCAGAGTATTCGCCGTAGGCATCTTCAGGTTCTACGGCAACGGTCAGTTCGTCACCGACCTCTTTGCCTTCCAGGGCCTTTTCCAGGCCCGGAATGATGTTACCTGCACCTTGCAGGTAGACCAGCGGCGCGCCGCCGGCAGAACTGTCGATGACCTCACCAGCGTCGTTGGTCAGGGTATAGTCAATGGAGACAGCCTTATTGGCGGCGATCGGCATGGGGCGAGACCTTTTGCAGAAGAATGAAGAACGGACAAGTCTAAACAAGGATTTGCCCGAAAGCGAACACAACCCGGACGGACGGGGTCGAACAACTGACCCGACGGTCGTCGGATTTCACCAGGACGAAGACCGGCACTGGGTCGTCGAGCTTTCCTGTGGTCACACCCAGCACCTGCGCCACCAGCCGCCCTGGCAATCCCGGGCCTGGGTCACAGACCCGGCGCAACGCCTTGAAAAAATAGACAAGCCCTTTACGTGCGGCTGGTGTGCGCAAGGCTCAGATAAAGATAACCTTGGCACCTGATTCCCGGTAGGCAGCCAGCCATAGGCCGCCACCGAAGCCATGCACCTCCAGAGAATTCGCATGCAGACTTTTTTTATCGCGCCCACCGATTTTGGTGTGGGTCTGACCTCCATCAGCCTTGGGCTGGTGCGTACCCTTGAACGGGCCGGGCTGAAAGTCGGCTTCTTCAAACCGATTGCCCAGCCGCACCCCGGCGACACCGGCCCCGAGCGCTCCACCGAACTGGTGGCCCGCACCCACGGCCTGAAACCACCCCACCCCTTGGGCCTGGCCCACGTGGAGCGGATGCTCGGCGACGGCCAGCTGGATGAGCTGCTGGAAGAAATCATCACCCTTTACCAGCAAGCCGCCGTGGGCAAGGACGTGTTGATCGTCGAAGGCATGGTGCCGACCCGCAGCGCCAGCTATGCGGCCCGGGTCAACCTGCACCTGGCCAAGAGCCTGGACGCCGAAGTAATCCTGGTCTCGGCCCCGGAAAACGAAGTGCTCACCGAACTCTCCGGCCGCGTGGAATTGCAGGCCCAGTTGTTTGGCGGCCCGAAAGATCCAAAAGTGTTGGGCGTGATCCTCAACAAGGTGCGCACCGACGAAAGCATGGAGGCGTTCTCGGCACGGCTCAAAGAGCATTCGCCGTTGTTGCGCAGCGGCGATTTCCGTCTGTTGGGCTGCATCCCGTACCAGCCGGAACTCAACGCCCCGCGCACCCGCGACGTGGCCGACCTGATGGGCGCGCAGATCCTCAACGCCGGTGACTACGAAACCCGGCGCATGACCAAAATCATCATCTGCGCCCGCACCATGCGTAACACCGTGGAGCTGCTCAAGCCCGGCGTGCTGGTAGTGACCCCCGGCGACCGCGACGACATCATCCTCGCCGTCAGCCTGGCCGCCATCAACGGCGTGCCGCTGGCCGGCCTGTTGCTGACCAGCGACACCCTGCCCGACCCACGGATCATGGACCTGTGCCGGGGCGCGTTCCAGGCCGGGCTGCCGGTGTTGTCGGTGAGCACCGGCTCCTACGACACCGCCAACCAGCTCAACAGCCTGAACAAGGAAATCCCGATTGATGACCGCGAACGTGCGGAGATCATCACCGATTTCGTCGCCAGCCACCTCGACGCACGCTGGCTGCACCAACGCTGCGGCACGCCGCGGGAGATGCGCCTGTCGCCGGCGGTGTTCCGCTATCAACTGATCCAGCGCGCCCAGGCCGCCAACAAGCGCATCGTATTGCCCGAAGGCAGCGAGCCGCTGACCGTGCAGGCCGCCGCCATCTGCCAGGCACGGGGCATTGCCCGTTGCGTATTGCTGGCCAAGCCGGCGGACGTGGAAGCGGTGGCCCGCGCCCATGGCATCGAGCTGCCCGAAGGCCTGGAGATTCTCGACCCCGACCTGATTCGCCAGCGCTACGTGGAGCCGATGGTGGCACTGCGCAAAACCAAAAGCCTCAACGCACCGATGGCCGAGCAGCAGCTGGAAGACACGGTGGTGATCGCCACCATGATGCTCGCCCTGGATGAAGTCGACGGCCTGGTCTCCGGTGTCATCCATTCCACCGCCAACACCATTCGCCCGGCCCTCCAGTTGATCAAGACTGCGCCGGGCTGCACCTTGGTCTCGTCGGTGTTCTTCATGCTGTTCCCGGAGCAGGTGCTGGTGTACGGCGACTGCGTGATGAACCCGCACCCAAGCGCCGCCGAACTGGCGGAAATCGCCCTGCAAAGCGCCGACTCGGCCGCCGCGTTCGGCATCACGCCACGGGTGGCGATGATCAGTTATTCCAGCGGTGATTCCGCCACGGGCGAAGAAGTCGAGAAAGTCCGCGAAGCCACCCTGCTGGCCCACGAAGCCCAAAGCTCACTGCTGATCGACGGCCCGTTGCAGTACGACGCCGCCGCCAACGAAACCGTGGCCCGGCAACTGGCGCCCAACAGCCTGGTGGCGGGCAAGGCCACGGTGTTCGTGTTCCCCGACCTGAACACCGGCAACACCACCCACAAGGCCGTGCAGCGCAGTGCCGATTGCGTGAGCCTGGGCCCGATGCTGCAAGGCCTGCGCAAACCGGTAAACGACCTGCCCCGTGGGGCGCAGGTGGACGATATCGTGTACACCATCGCATTGACCGCGATTCAAGCCGCCAACCGACCTATGGATGTCTAAATGCTGGATTTTCTACCTGCCGCCGTGCGCGGGGTGATCGCCTCGCTGTTGCTGGCGTTGAACACGATCCTGCTGTGCTCGTTCCTGTTTATCGTGGCGCTGTTCAAGGCGTTGCCGTTTGCCAAGCGCTTCAGTGAATGGCTGATGAACCAGACTCACGAGGCCTGGATCAGCAACAACAAAGCCTGGATGAACCTGGTGTGTCGCACCCGCTGGCACCTGAAGGGCCTGGAAGGCCTGGACTATGAGCACTCGTACCTGGTGACCAGTAATCACCAGAGCTGGGTCGATATCATGGTGTTGCAATACGTGCTCAACCGACGTATTCGCCCGCTGAAGTTCTTCCTCAAGCAGGAGCTGATCTGGGTCCCGGTAATTGGTTTGGCGTGGTGGGCACTGGGCTTCCCGTTCATGAAGCGCTACACCAAGGCGTACCTGGAAAAACACCCGGAGAAGAAAGGCAAGGACCTGGAAACCACCCGCAAGACCTGCGCGAAGTTTCGCCACAACCCGGTGGGTATTTTCAACTTTGCCGAAGGCACACGGTTTACCCCCGGCAAGCATGCGCAGCAGAAGTCACCGTTTCGCTACCTGCTCAAGCCCAAGGCCGGTGGTATCGCATTTGTGCTGGATGCCATGGGTGAACAGCTGAAGTCGCTGGTGAACGTGACCATTCACTATCCTGGTGGGCGCCCCGGTTATTGGGATTTGCTGTGCGGGAATGTGAAGGACGTGGTCGTGCAGTTTGAAGAGGTGCAGATTCCAGCCGAGTTTATCGGCAAGAATTATGAGCAGGATGGGGAGTATCGGCTGGCGTTCCAGGGTTGGATCAACCGGTTGTGGGAAGAGAAGGATGTGCTGCTCGAAGAGCTTCACAAAGGCTTCCCAGCCCGTCGCTGATCAACATGTGGATGCAATTTAATGTGGGAGCTGGCTTGCCTGCGATAGCGGCGGGTCAGCTAAAACTGCATGCACTGAAAGACCGCTTTCGCAGGCAAGCCAGCTCCCACAGTTGACCGAGTTGTTTTCAAGATTCCATAAAAAAGCCCGCCAACATGGCGGGCTTTTTTGTGCGCGGGACGCTTAGATCGCGCCGCGCTGGCGCAGCAGTTCCAGCACTTGCTTGACGCTTTCTTCCAGCGACAACGCCTGGGTGTCGATCACAAGATCAGCATTCAACGGCACGTCATACGGGAAGGACTCACCCGGGATGTTATCCCCGCCCGCCGCGTACAAGCCTTGCGGATCACGCTCGGCACACACCAGCGGCGAAGCCTGCACGTACACGGTCAGCAAACGATCAGCGCCGATCAGCGCCTTGGCCTGTTCACGCCCTTCGGCATCCGGGGCAACAAACGCAGCCAGGGTCAGCAAGCCCGCTTCGTTGAACTGACGCGCCACGTGCGCGGCGCGGCGCCAGTTCTCGGTACGCCCGGCACGGTCCTGGGGCAGGCCCTTGTTCAGGTCATGGCGCAGGTTCTGGCCGTCCAGCACAAACACCGCACGGCCCATGTCGAACAGCTTGCGCTCAACCGCGTAGGCCAGGGTGCTTTTGCCGGCGCCGGACAAGCCGCTGAACAGCACGGTCGCCGGTTGCTGGCCGAAGCGCTGGGCGCGCTCCTCGGTGGCCACGTGAGCCAACTTGCCATGCTGCGCCGCACTGCCGTGAGTTACCGGCGGCGCGATGATCATGCCTGCGGCCACGGTGCCGTTGGTCAAACGATCGATGACGATAAACGAGCCGGTGGTGCGGTTGCTCGCGTAACCGTCCAGGGCGATGACCGTGTCGAGGCTGACCTTGACCCGGCCGATTTCGTTCAACTGCAAGGCGCTCGCCGGGCCTTCTTCCAGGGTGTTCACATCAACACGATGCACGATGCTGGTGATGGAACCCGGCACGTAGCTGGTGGCGCGCTTGATGTCGTATTTCTTGCCCGGCAGCATCGGTTCTTCAGCCATCCACACCAGCATGGCGTCGAAGGCGTCGGTCACTTGCGGCACGTTGTCGGCATGCACCAACAGGTCGCCACGGGAGATGTCGATCTCGTCTTCCATGGTCAGGGTCACGGCCTGGCCTGGGCCGGCGTTTTCCAGTTCACCTTCAAAGGTGACGATGGATTTGACGCGGCTGCTCTTGCCCGACGGCAGCACCACGACTTCGTCGCCCTTGTGCACGATGCCGCTGGCCAGGGTGCCGGCGAAACCACGGAAGTTCAGGTTCGGGCGGTTGACGTACTGCACCGGGAAACGCAGGTCGGTGTAGTTGCGGTCGTTGGCGATCTCGACGGTTTCGAGAATCTCCATCAGCGACTGGCCGGTGTACCAGGGCGAACGCTCGCTCTTGTTCACCACGTTGTCGCCCTTGAGCGCCGACATCGGCACGAAGGCCAAGGTGCTCGGCTTGAACGCGATACCGTCGGCGAACTTCAGGTAATCGGCCTTGATCGACTCGAATACGCTTTGGTCGAAGCCGTTGATGTCCATCTTGTTGACGGCCACCACGATGTGCTTGATCCCCAGCAACGAGGCGATAAAGCTATGGCGACGGGTCTGGGTCTGCACGCCGTAGCGGGCGTCGATCAGGATGATCGCCAGGTCACAGGTGGAGGCACCGGTGGCCATGTTGCGGGTGTACTGCTCATGGCCGGGGGTGTCGGCGATGATGAACTTGCGCTTGGCGGTGGAGAAGTAGCGGTAGGCAACATCGATGGTGATGCCCTGCTCACGCTCGGCCTGCAGGCCGTCGACCAGCAAGGCCAGGTCGATGTCGTCACCGGTGGTGCCGGACTTCTTCGAATCGCGGGTGATAGCTTCCAGGTGATCTTCGTAGATCATCTTGGAGTCGTGCAGCAGGCGCCCGATCAGGGTGCTCTTGCCGTCGTCGACGTTGCCACAGGTCAGGAAGCGCAACATTTCCTTGCGCTCGTGCTGGCCCAGGTAGGCGAGGATGTCCTCGCTGATCAAATCAGATTGATGCGACATGACAGCCCCTTAGAAATAGCCTTGACGTTTTTTATCTTCCATCGAGCCTGCACCATCGTGGTCGATGACACGGCCCTGGCGCTCGGAAGTTCGCGTCAGGAGCATTTCCTGAATGATGTCCGTCAGCGTCTCGGCTTCGGACTCCACCGCGCCCGTCAACGGGTAGCAGCCAAGGGTACGGAAACGTACTTTCTTTTTGACGATTCGGGCTTTGTCTTCGTCGGACAGGTGCTCGAGGATGCGGTCGTCGTCGATCATGATCAACGTGCCATTCTTCTCGATCACTTCGCGTTCGGCGGCGAAGTACAGCGGCACGATCGGGATGCCTTCCAGGTAGATGTACTGCCAGATATCCAGCTCGGTCCAGTTGGACAGCGGGAACACGCGGATCGACTCGCCCTTGTTGACGTTGCCGTTGTAGACGTTCCACAGCTCCGGGCGCTGGTTTTTCGGGTCCCAGCGGTGCTTGCTGTCGCGGAACGAGTACACGCGCTCTTTGGCACGGGATTTCTCTTCATCGCGACGGGCACCGCCGAATGCAGCGTCGAAACCATATTTGTCGAGCGCCTGTTTCAGGCCCTCGGTCTTCATGATGTCGGTGTGCTTGGCGCTGCCATGGGTGAACGGGTTGATGCCCTGCGCCACACCGTCCGGGTTGACGTGAGTGATCAGGTCCAGGCCCAGTTCCTCGACCATCTTGTCGCGGAACTTGTACATCTCCTGGAATTTCCAGCGGGTATCGACGTGCATCACCGGAAACGGCAGCTTGCCCGGGAAAAATGCCTTGCGTGCCAGGTGCAGCATCACGGCGGAGTCTTTACCGATCGAGTAGAGCATCACCGGGTTATCGAACTCGGCGGCGACCTCGCGGATGATGTGGATGCTTTCCGCCTCCAGCTGTTTCAGATGCGTCAGTTTGTCGACCATGGCTACTCACGGAAAAACGATCTTATGGACGGCCAGCGGGCCGTGTTCGAGCGGGGCATGCTAGCACAGCACCTGATTCTATTGAGGGAGCTGGCTAGATCGAAACGGTATATCAATATACCGCTGGGTTTGGCTCGACTCGATCAAATGTGGGAGCGGGCTTGCTCGCGAATGCGGTGTGTCAGTCAATGCATATGGCGACTGATGCACCGCATTCGCGAGCAAGCCCGCTCCCACATGTATCCGGTGGTGTTCGTTAGATCGGGTTTGGGCAATCGATGAAGAGGTGTTCGAGGGCGAAGCGCCGTGCGAGGTAATCGCCCAAGGCTTGCACGCCGTAACGTTCGGTGGCGTGGTGCCCGGCCGCGATGAAGCTGATGTCGTTTTCCCGGGCACTGTGGAAGGTCTGTTCCGACGCCTCGCCACTCAAATACAGATCGACCCCGGCCAACACCGCCTGGTCGATATAACCCTGCCCCCCACCGGTGCACCAGCCGACGCGGCGGATCATCTCGCTGCCTTCGATCAGCAGCGGCTCGCGCCCCATGGCTTCCTGCACGCGGCGGGCGAAGTCACGGGGCGACACCGGTTCGGCAAGGGAGCCCACCAGGCCGACGATCTTGAGGTTGTCCGGGTCCAGTGGACCTTCGACGGTGATGTCCAGTTGCCGGGCCAGTTGCACGTTGTTGCCGACTTCCGGGTGCAGGTCCAGGGGCAAGTGGTAGGCCAGCAGGCTGATATCGTGCTTGAGCAGGGTTTTCAGGCGGCGCTGCTTCATGCCGGTGATGCACGGGCTTTCACCTTTCCAGAAGTAACCGTGGTGCACCAGCACCAGGTCGGCCTGGGCTTCGACGGCCGCGTCCAGCAGTGCCTGGCTGGCAGTCACGCCGCTGACGATGCGCAGCACCTGCGGCCGGCCCTCGACTTGCAGGCCGTTGGGGCAGTAATCGGCGATTTTTGCACTATTAAGGTAGCGGTCCGCTTCCTCGACTAAGGTGCTCAGGGCAACGGCCATAAAAGACTCCTAAATATCCCGTTCAGAGGCGCTCACGGCCTCGTATAATGCGCGACATTATGGGCGCTCTCCCGCCCCCTGCAACCTGTCAGGATTTTTCTTAATGCTCAAGGCACTGCGTTTTTTTGGATGGCCATTGTTGGCTGGCGTGCTGATCGCGATGCTGATTATTCAGCGTTATCCACAACTGGTCGGCCTGCCGACGCTCGATGTCAACCTGCAACAGGCACCGCAAACCAGCGCGGTGGTGCAAGGCCCGGTGACTTACGCCGACGCGGTGGTGATCGCCGCGCCCGCCGTGGTGAACCTGTACACCACCAAGGTCATCAACAAACCGGCGCATCCGCTGTTTGAAGACCCGCAGTTCCGGCGCTTTTTCGGCGACAACTCGCCCAAGCAGCGACGCATGGAATCCAGCCTCGGCTCCGGCGTGATCATGAGCCCGGAAGGCTACATCCTGACCAACAACCACGTGACCACCGGCGCCGACCAGATTGTGGTGGCCCTGCGTGATGGCCGGGAAACCCTGGCCCGCGTAGTTGGCAGCGACCCGGAAACCGACCTTGCGGTGTTGAAGATTGATCTGAAAAGCCTGCCCTCGATCACCATCGGCCGCTCCGAAGGCTTGCGCGTAGGTGACGTGGCGCTGGCCATCGGCAACCCGTTCGGGGTGGGCCAGACCGTGACCATGGGCATCATCAGCGCCACCGGGCGTAACCAGTTGGGCCTCAACAGCTACGAAGACTTTATCCAGACCGACGCGGCGATCAACCCGGGCAACTCCGGCGGCGCGCTGGTGGATGCCAACGGCAACCTGACCGGCATCAACACCGCGATCTTCTCCAAGTCCGGTGGCTCCCAGGGCATCGGCTTCGCCATCCCGGTCAAACTCGCCACGGAAGTGATGAAGTCGATCATCGAGCATGGCCAAGTGATTCGTGGCTGGCTGGGGATTGAAGTACAACCGCTGACCAAGGAACTGGCCGAGTCGTTTGGCCTGACCGGGCGCCCAGGCATCGTGGTCGCCGGGATCTTCCGCGACGGCCCGGCGCAGAAAGCCGGCCTGCAACTGGGGGATGTGATCCTCAGCATCGACGGCGAACCGGCCGGTGATGGCCGCAAGTCGATGAACCAGGTGGCGCGGATCAAGCCGACCGACAAGGTGGCGATCCAGGTGATGCGCAATGGCAAGGAAATCAAGCTGTCGGCAGAAATCGGCCTGCGTCCGCCGCCGGCGCCGGTGAAAGAAGAGGAATAACCTCTGAAGGAGCCCGCTTCAGGGCTCCTGTTACCTAATGTTTCAGAAGAAAATTACCCACAATAGAGATGTTATATTGTTTCAATATCGCTATTGGAACGTTCTATCATGCCGTCTCGAAGATTTGCCCCACTGGTGGGAATCGCCATGGGTTTGCTGGTGGACCCGGTCTACGCCGAAGACACTGCCACCTTAGAACTGGAGGCTACCCGCATCACCAGTGAGGCGTATGAATCCGCCACTGGCCCCGTCAAAGGCTATCGCGCCACCCGCTCCGCCAGCGCAACCAAAACCGACACCGCCCTGCGAGACATCCCACAATCCATCAGCGTGATTCCTGCCTCGGTGCTCAAGGACCTGGGCAGTACCAACGTCGAGCGCGCCCTGGAATTTGCCGGCGGCGTATCCAGACAGAACAACTTCGGCGGCCTGACGCTCTACGAATACAGCGTTCGCGGCTTCACCACCTCTGAGTTTTACGTGGACGGTTTCAGCGCCAACCGCGGTTACCCAAGTACGCCGGATGCGGCCAATATCGAGCGCATCGAAGTGCTCAAGGGCCCCGCCGCCAGCCTGTATGGCCGTGGCGACCCGGGCGGCACGGTGAATATCGTCAGCAAGAAGCCGCAGCCCGAAGCCTTCACCACCGTGCAGACCAGCGCTGGCAGCTGGGACCGCTATCGCACCGCACTGGACGTGAACACGCCGCTCGACAGCGAGGGTAACGTGTTGTCACGGGTCAACCTGGCGGTGGAAGACAACCACAGCTTCCGCGACCACGTGGAGGCCAAACGGGTCTTCGTCGCGCCCTCCATCAGTTGGCAACTGGACCCGGACACGCGCCTGCTGGTGGAAAGCGAATTCGTGCGCCACCGCTCCACCTTCGACCGTGGCATCGTCGCGCCGAACAATCGCTGGAGCGGCGTTTCCCGCTCGACCTTCCTCGGCGAGCCCAACGACGGCGATATCCGCAACCACAACAACCGCCTGCAAGCCACCCTTGAACATCACCTCAACGATGCCTGGCAACTGCGCCTGGCCAGCCACTACAAACAGGGCAGCCTGTGGGGCGATGCCTCGGAAAACCGCCCACTGGATGCCGACGGCCACACCCTCAACCGTCGCTATCGCGAACGCTCCACCGGTTGGCACGACAGCATCACCCAACTCGAGCTACGTGGCCGGTTCGACATCGGTAGCTGGCAGCACGAGTTGCTGATGGGTACCGAATACGAGGACTACCGCAAGAAAGAACGGGTAACCGCGTTTGCTGGCGGCGACTACGCCATCGACATCTACAACCCGGTCTACGGCCAGCCAAAGCCCAATGGCAAGCGCTCGGGCACCGACTTTTTCGAACAGGTGAAAAGCCAGGCGCTGAACCTGCAGGACCAGATCATCTTCACCGACCGCCTGCGCGGGATGATCGGCGCGCGCTTCGAACACTTCGAGCAGCACACCGACGACTTCGCCCGCAACCACGCCAAAAGCCGGCAGACCCACGATGCCCTGACCCAACGCGCCGGCCTGCTCTACCAACTGACGCCTGAAGTGGGCCTGTTCGCCAATGCCTCCACCTCGTTCAAACCCAACAATGGCCTGGACGCCGGCGGCAAATCCTTCAAGCCGGAGGAAGGCGTGGGTTATGAAATCGGGATCAAGAGCGAACTGTTCGACGACCGCCTGAGCACCACCCTCGCCGCCTTCCATATCGAGAAAGAAAATGTCTTGGCCCTGGACCCGGCCACCGACACCCAGCGGGCCATGGGCAAGGCCCGCAGCCAGGGTTTTGACCTGCAACTGACCGGTCAGGTGACTGACGCCGTACGGGTGATCGGCGCCTTTGCCTACATCGACGCCGAAGTGACTAAAGGCGACAAAGACATCCCTGCGGGCAGCAGGATTCTCGGCGTGGCCAAACGAAGCGGCAGTTTACTCGGGGTGTATGAATTCCAGGACGGCCTGTTGCGTGGCTCCGACCTCGGCGCGGCCTTTACCTACGTCGGCGACCGCTCAGGCGAAGCTGGCAAAAGCTTTGAATTGCCGGCCTACCACACCGTCGACCTGCTGGCCCACTACAAGGCCAGCGACAACGTCACCGTGGGCCTGAACCTCAACAACCTGTTCGACGAAAAGTACTACGAGCGCTCCTACAGCAATTACTGGGTCAATCCCGGCGAGCCGCGCAATTTCACCGTCAGCCTGACCCTCAACCTGTAAAAGGACGTCTCCATGCAAGTCTTCAAATCCCTGGCCGTGTTAGGCCTGCTGTTTGCCACCCAAGTCTCGGCCCACGGGCTGTGGACCGAACAACGGCGCGGCAATATCGAAGTGATCTACGGCCACGGCGCCGAAGACAACGTGTTCAAGGCCCAGAAAATCAGCGGCGCCTGGGCCTATGACGCCAGCGGCAAAATGATTCCGGTGACCGTGGAACGGCTGTCCGACCACGCGCGCCTGAAGCCTCTCAAATCGCCGGCTGTATTGGCGGTCGCCCTGGATAACGGCATGTGGTCGCAGACGGCTGAAAAGAAGTGGGTCAACGAGGGCCGCAGTAAAGTGCCGGGGGCGATTGAGTCGACCCATACCTTCAAGTACGGCCTGGCGATCTACCAGCCGGGAGCAACGTTGCCGAAGCTGGACCAGCTCAAGCTACTGATCTTGCCAGAAGTTGATCCGCTGACCGTAGGACCGGGCAAATCACTGCCCGTGCGGGTGCTGCTGGATGGCAAGCCGGCGGCTGGGGTCAAGCTGGTGGGGGATTATCGCAATGCACCGAGCACCTTGAGCACCGAGACCGATAAAGACGGCCGCGCCCAGGTGCTGGTAAGGAATGAAGGATTGAATGTGATTGCGGCGCAGGTGGAGATCCCGCTTAAAGACAATGCTGATGTAGCGACTCGCGGACTGTTCAGTTCCCTGACCTTCCTGGGCGAGCCGCATCACGAGTAACACCGAAAATTCAGAGTGGGCACAGTCAATGAGGGAGCGGGCTTGCTCGCGAAGGCGGTGTATCAGTCGCTATCTTCATTAACTGACCCACCGTATTCGCGGGCAAGCCCGCTCCCACATTCAGGCCTCACTCGGCTTGATTACAGTGCCACCGGCGCTCTTTCACACAGGGTATTGAGCGCCACCGCCCACTGTGGGTCATCGTTCAGGCAAGGCACCAACACCAGCTCCTCGCCCCCCGCTTCGCGGAATTGTTCCAGGCCGCGATCGCCAATTTCCTCCAGTGTCTCGATGCAGTCCGCGACAAACGCCGGGCACATCACCAGCAACTTCTTCACCCCTTGCTGAGCCAACGCTTCAAGGCGTGCCTCGGTGTAGGGTTCGATCCACTTGGCCCGGCCCAACCGCGACTGGAACGCCACCGACCATTTGCCCTCCGGCAAGCCAAGGCGCTCCGCGAAGTCCCGCGCAACACTGAAGCACTGCGCGCGATAGCACGTGGCAAGCACCTCGGGTGAGGCGTTCTGGCAGCAGTTGGCGTCCTTGAAACAGTGTTGCCCGGTAGGGTCGAGCTTTTTCAGGTGGCGCTCGGGCAACCCATGAAAGCTCAGCAGGAGGTGATCGAAATCCTGTTCCATATAAGCTCTGGCGCTGTTGGCCAAGGCGTCGAGGTACTCCGGTTCATCGTAGAACGGCTGCAGAATCGAAAACTCGATCGCCAACTTTTTGTCCCGCACCACGCGTCGGGCTTCTTCGATCACCGTGGTCACGGTGCTGTCTGCAAATTGCGGGTACAACGGCGCCAGGGTGACTTTCTTGATGCCCTGGGACGCCAGCCGCGTCAGTACGCTTTCAATCGACGGCTCGCCATAACGCATTGCCAGTTCCACCGGGCCTTGGGTCCATTGCGCGGTCATCTGTTGTTGCAGGCGGCGGCTGAGGACGACCAGCGGCGAGCCTTCGTCCCACCAGATCGAGGCGTAGGCATGGGCCGATTGCTCCGGGCGCTTGATCAGGATCAGCGACACCAGCAAGCGCCGAACCGGCCATGGCAGGTCAATGACGTAAGGGTCCATCAGGAATTGATTAAGGTAGCTGCGCACATCCGCCACCGAAGTGGACGCCGGTGAACCCAGGTTGACCAGTAACAACGCGTGATCCGTCATGCAACATCCTATTTCTAGAGGCGGCTGGACAAGTCGTCCAGGGCCGCGTGCAACTCAGTGAACTGGAAAATGAACCCAGCGGCCAACAGCCGCTGCGGCAACGCCCGCTGGCCGCCCAGCAACAAACCGGACAACTCGCCCAGGCCGATGCGCAAGGCAAACGCCGGCATGGGCATGAACGCCGGGCGGTGCAGCACCTTGCCCAGGGTCTTGGCGAACTCCAGGTTGCGTACCGGGTGTGGCGCGCAGGCATTATAAGGACCGCTGGCATCGGTCTTGTGCAGAAGAAAATCAATCAGGGCGATTTGATCCTTTATATGGACCCATGGCATCCACTGCCGACCGTTGCCGATAGGCCCGCCCAGCGCCAGTTTGAATGGCAGCAACAGCCGCGACAAAAAGCCGCCCTCGGCCGCCAGCACCAGCCCTGTACGTACCAGCACGACGCGGATACCCAATGCTTCGGCGCGCTGGGCGGTTTCTTCCCAGGCAATAGAGAGCTGGCTGCCGAAATCGTCTTGTACCGGGCCGCTGTCTTCGGTCAGCTCACGCTCGCCGCCGTCGCCGTACCAGCCGACCGCAGAACCGGAAATCAACACCGCCGGTTTTTGCTCAAGGCCCTCAAGCCACGCCAGCAAGGTTTCGGTCAGGCCGATACGGCTGCTCCATAGCAGCGCCTTGCGTTTATGCGTCCAGGGCCGGTCGGCAATCGGTGCGCCGGCCAGGTTGATCACCGCGTCCACCGGCTCGTTTACGTCTTGCAGGCAAGCAATGCCGCGCACTTGGGCGCCACACAATTTGGCCACTTGTTCGGGATGGCGGCTCCAGACCGTGAGGCGATGGCCCTGGGCAAGCCAGTGTTGGCAAAGTTGGCGGCCGATCAAACCCGTACCGCCGGTCAGCAAAATGTGCATGAGTCGTTCCTCGTGTAACGTTCGCCGACCACCGTTAGTCTATTTTATAAACAGGGATGTTTTAATCGGGCGCAACGGTGGTTAAACCCTCAGGGTTAACCATAGGTCACGCCAAACGATCAGGTACGCCAAAACTTATACCAAAAAACAATATTGTACAGCTATTGGTGTCGGCGTAGTCTGTACCCAACGGTAAAACGAGGCCTCCCATGACTGTTCCCATCGCGATCATTGGCACCGGCATCGCCGGTCTCTCCGCCGCCCGAGCGTTAAAAGACGCGGGGCACGTTGTACAACTCTTCGATAAAAGCCGCGGCAGTGGCGGTCGGATGTCCAGCAAGCGCAGCGATGCGGGGGCACTGGACATGGGCGCGCAGTACTTCACCGCCCGCGACCGACGCTTCGTCAACGAGGTACAACGCTGGCAAGCCCAGGGTTGCGCCGAGCAATGGAAACCGCAGCTGTACAACTTCAAGTCCGGGCAACTCACGCCCTCCCCCGATGAACAGATCCGCTGGGTCGGCACGCCGCGCATGAGTGCGATCACCCGCGCCCTGCTGGATGACTTGCCGGTGCAATTCGGTTGCCGCATCACCGAAGTGTTCCAGGGCAAACACCACTGGAACCTGCTGGACGCCGACGGCGAAAACCACGGCCCGTTCAGCCACGTGATCATTGCCACCCCGGCGCCCCAAGCCACCGCCCTGCTGGCCGCCGCGCCCAAACTGGCGAGTGCCGCCGCCGGCGTGAAGATGGACCCGACCTGGGCCATCGCCCTGGCCTTCGACAAACCGTTGGATACCCCCATGGAAGGCTGCTTCGTGCAAGACAGCCCTCTGGACTGGCTGGCTCGCAACCGCAGCAAACCTGGGCGCGACACCACCCTCGACACTTGGGTACTGCACGCCACCAGCACCTGGAGCAAGCAACACCTGGACCTGTCCAAGGAAGCGGTGATCGAACACCTGCACGGTGCCTTCGCCGAACTTTTGCACAGCGCCATGCCGGCGCCATCCTTCACCCTCGCCCACCGCTGGCTGTATGCACGGCCGTCCACCAGCCATGAATTTGGCGTGCTGGCCGACGCCGACCTGGGCTTGTACGTGTGTGGCGACTGGTGCCTGTCGGGCCGTGTGGAAGGTGCCTGGCTCAGCGGCCAGGAAGCGGCGCGGCGGTTGATCGAGCATCTGCAATGAACCGCATCAATCCCGCCAAGTTGCTGCTGTCGAAGTGGACAGCAGCCCGCCCGCAGCACAAGGAAAAACATTTCCTGGTCACCCAGTTGCTGCGCGACGAAGAAGGCGATGTGCAGGAAATCGAACTGGAAGCGGTGATGAGCCATCGCGTTCAGCGCCTGCCCTGGCAAACCCTGCAAAACGCTGAAGACTGGAAAATCGGCTGGAAATAGCCATTCCGCAAATACCTGTACAAATCATTTGACTTGTACAGCTTCAAACCTATGATGAGATTAAGTTGTACAGAAATTTATCTCTGTACAGGAATTTCACCGAGGTTTGGCCATGTCCAGCACCCTGCCCACCACCGGAAAACCAAAAATCGCCATCAGCGCCTGCCTGTTGGGCGAGAACGTGCGCTTCAACGGCGGGCACAAACAATCTCAACTGTGCAGCCAGACCCTCGCCGATTATTTCGACTTCGTGCCGCTTTGCCCTGAGGTCGCCATCGGCCTGGGCATTCCCCGTGAGCCGATTCGGCTGGTGGGCGACCCGCTTAACCCCCAGGCCGTCGGCACCGTGCACCGCGAGCTCAACGTGACCCAACCGCTGGACGATTACGGTCGGCAAATGGCCGCCGAACACACCGATCTCTGCGGCTACATCTTCATGCAGAAATCGCCGTCCTGCGGCCTGGAGCGGGTCAAGGTCTATCAAGACAACGGCATGCCCATCGACGGCGGCGGACGCGGTATCTACGCCCAGGCGTTTTGCGCGCGTCACCCCAACCTGCCGGTGGAAGAAGATGGTCGGCTGAACGACCCGGTGCTGCGGGAAAATTTCCTGACCCGCGTGTTCGTCTACGCCACTTGGCAGCAGCTCCTCGCCGAAGGCCTGACCCGTCACCGCCTGCTGGAATTTCACTCGCGCTACAAATACCTGCTGATGGCCCACAGCCCCGTGCATTACAAAAGCCTGGGCAACCTGCTGGGCAGCATGCCCAAGGACGTCGACCTCGACACCTTGGCCGCCGGTTATTTCAGCGAACTGATGACCGCCCTGAGCAAGTGTGCCACCCGTGGCACCCACACCAATGTGCTGCAACACATCAGCGGCTACCTCAAGCAAGCCATCAGCGCCGAAGACAAACAGGAAGTGCAGACCCTCATCGGCCAATACCGCCAGGGCATCGTCCCGCTGGTGGTGCCGCTGACGCTGCTCAAGCACCACTTTCGCCAGCACCCGGACCGCTACATCGCGCAGCAGGCCTACCTGCAACCGCACCCGGAAAACCTCAGCCTGCGTAATGCGATTTAACCTATGACTTTCCCCCTGCAAGCACCTGTCGAAGACATCGCCGAGGCCATCGAACAAGGCTGGCTGCCGATCCGCGAAGTAGCGCGCCAGACCGGCGTCAACGCCGTGACCCTGCGCGCCTGGGAGCGGCGTTATGGCCTGATCGTGCCCCAGCGCACGCCCAAGGGGCACCGGCTATTCAGTGCCGAGCATGTACAACGCATCCACATCATCCTGACCTGGCTCAACCGCGGTGTGCCGGTCAGCCAGGTCAAGAGCCTGATCGACACCGCACAACCCGCCAGCCAACCGCCGGAGGAAAACGAATGGCATAACCGCCGCCAGCACCTGGTGCAGGCCATCAGCGAACTGGCCGAACGCCGGGTGGATGACGCCTTCAACCAGGCCATGGCCCTGTATCCGCCACGCACCTTGTGCGAGCAACTGTTATTGCCGTTGCTCAGGGAGCTTGAACTGCGCTGGCAGGGCCAATTCGGTGCGCAGATGGAGCGGGTGTTTTTCTATTCCTGGCTGCGCAGCAAATTCGGCGCGCGGATGTATCACAACAACCGCCAACTCAACGGCGCGCCGTTACTGCTGATCAACCATTCCGACCTGCCGCTGGAGCCGCACCTGTGGCTCACCGCCTGGCTCGCCAGCAGCGCCGATTGCCCGGTGGAAGTCTTCGACTGGCCATTGCCGACGGGCGAACTGGCCCTGGCCGTCGAACGCCTGCAACCCCGGGCAGTACTGCTGTATTCGAGCAAGACGCTCCATACGTCGGCGCTGGAAAAACTATTGAGTGGCTTCAGTTGCCCAAAACTGATAACCGGACCAGCGGTATGCATCCATCAGGCCGAGCTGTCCGTATTAACCCAAGACATTCCTGAATTGCTCCTGGCCGAAGACCCATTGTCGGCCCATCAGGTACTGATCCAGCGTGGACTTATTTAAATGCACTTGATCTGGCTGCGCACCGACCTGCGCCTACATGACAACACCGCCCTCGCCGCCGCCGCACAGCGTGGCCCGACAGCGGCTGTCTACCTGATCAGTCCCGAGCAATGGCTGGCCCACGATGACGCGCCGTGCAAAGTCGACTTCTGGCTGCGCAACCTCAAGAGCCTGAGCGTCGCGCTGGGGGAGTTGAACATTCCTCTATTGATCCGCCATGCCTCGACCTGGGACCAGGCACCACAAGTCCTGGCAGACCTGTGCCAGGAACTGTCGGTCGAGTCGGTGCACGTCAATGACGAATACGGCATCCACGAAGCGCGCCGCGACGCCGCCGTGGCCGAGACCCTCGAAGGCCGAGGCGTTACGTTTCACAATTACCTGGACCAGTTGTTTTTCCAGCCCGGCAGCGTCCTGACCAAGACCGGCACCTACTTCCAGGTATTCAGCCAGTTTCGCAAGGTCTGCTACAACCTTCTGCACGGCGCCTTGCCGCGCCTGGTAGCGACACCCAAGGCACAGGCGGCACTCAAGCTCAAAAGCGACCCGGTCCCGGATCACGTCGAGGGTTTTGCCACCCCAAGCGAAGCCTTGCGTGCCCTGTGGCCTGCCAGCGAAGCCGAAGCCCGGCGCCGTCTCGATCAATTCGCCGACGCGCAAATCAGCTATTACAAGGACGAACGCGATTTCCCGGCCAAGCCCGGCACCAGCCAGCTTTCGGCCTACCTCGCAGCGGGCGTGGTCTCACCGCGCCAGTGCCTGCATGCCGCGCTGCAAAGCAACCAGGGTGAATTCGAAAGCGGCGACATCGGCGCGATTACCTGGATCAACGAGCTGCTGTGGCGCGAGTTCTACAAACATATCCTGGTGGGTTACCCACGGGTCTCACGCCACCGCGCGTTCCGCCCGGAGACTGAAGCCGTGGCCTGGCGCAACAGTCCGGAAGACTTGAAGGCGTGGCAGGAAGCCCGCACCGGCCTGCCGATCATCGACGCGGCCATGCGCCAATTGCTGGAAACCGGCTGGATGCACAACCGCCTGCGCATGGTGGTGGCGATGTTCCTGACTAAAAACCTGCTGATCGACTGGCGCGAAGGCGAGCGTTTTTTCATGTGTCACCTGATCGACGGCGACCTCGCGGCGAACAACGGTGGCTGGCAGTGGAGTTCGTCCACCGGCACCGACTCGGCGCCGTACTTCCGGATTTTCAGCCCCTTGAGCCAGTCGGAAAAATTCGACGGTGAAGGCGTGTTTATCAAGCACTGGCTGCCACAACTGGCAGCGCTGAACAAAAAGGAAGTGCACAACCCCGATGCCGTGGGCGGCTTGTTTGGCGTAGCGGACTACCCTCGTCCTATCGTCGATCTGAAAAAGTCGCGCGAGCGCGCGCTCGCCGCCTTCCGCAGCCTGCCTTCACGCCAGGCGGTCGGGGGTGGTTATGAGTGATTTCCTGCGCCGCTTCGCTCAGACCTTTGCCAGTGTGGACAAACACAATCTGCACCTGCTCGACAGCCTGTACAGCCAGGACATCAACTTCACCGACCCGCTGCACGAAGTGCACGGGCTGCCGGCGCTGCACCGTTATTTCGCCGAGCTGTACGACAACGTTACCCAGCTGCGTTTTGACTTCCATGGCTTCGATCAAGTGACCGAAGGCGAAGGCTACCTGCGCTGGAAAATGAGCTTCTGCCACCCACGCCTGGGCGGGGGGAAAGTGATTCGTGTCGAAGGCTGCTCGCATCTGCTGTGGCGCGACAAGGTGTACCACCATCGGGATTATTTCGACGCGGGTGCGCTGCTGTATGAACACGTGCCGGTCCTCGGCGGTGTGGTCAGTTGGCTGAAAAGGAGAATGGGATGAACCTTATGCCGCCCCGTCGTTATTGGCTGACCGGTGCCAGCAGTGGCATCGGTGCCGAACTGGCCAAGGCGCTGCTCGAAAGCGGTGCCCATGTGGCTGTCAGTTCCCGCTCCAAAGAGCCGCTGGAACAGCTCGCCCAACAATACCCCGGGCAAGTGCTGGTGGTAGCGGGCGACCTGACCAACAGCCAGACCGTGCGCGAAATCGGCGAGCATATCGGCGTGGCCTGGGGCTCGCTGGACACCGTGATCCTGAATGCCGGCACCTGCGAATACGTGGACGCCAGGCAGTTCGATTCCTCGATCATCGAGCACGTAGTGCGCACCAACCTGCTGGCCAGCAGTTACTGCATCGAAGCCGCCCTGCCGCTGTTGCGGGCCGGCCACACACCGCACCTGGTCGGCGTCGCCAGCGCCGTGACCTACCTGCCAATGCCCAGGGCTGAAGCTTATGGTGCCTCCAAGGCGGGACTGCGTTATCTGTTCGAATCCCTGCGCATCGACCTGTCGCCCGAGGGCATTGACGTCACCGTGGTCAGCCCGGGCTTCGTCGATACACCGCTGACCGCCCGCAATGACTTCCCGATGCCCTTGAGCTGGCCGGCGGACAAAGCCGCGCGACATATCTTCGCCAAGCTGCAAAACCGGCCCTTGGAAATTGCTTTTCCGGCCCTGTTTATTGCCGCGCTGTGGCCGCTGTCGAAACTGCCGAACCGCGCCAAGCTGATCATTGGCAAACGCATGTTGCGCAGTCCGCCGCCGCGCAAGGACAACCTGTGAAGATCGCCATTATCGGCAGCGGCATTGCCGGACTGACCAGTGCCTACCTGCTCAGCCGCCGCCACGACATCACCCTGTTCGAAGCGGGCGACCGCATCGGCGGGCACACCCACACGGTGAGTGTCACGGTGGATGGCAAAAGCTACGCAGTGGACACCGGCTTCATCGTGTTCAACAACTGGACCTACCCTAACTTCATCAAGTTGCTGGGGCAGATCGGTGTGACGTTCAAACCCACCGAAATGAGTTTTTCGGTGTGCGACCCGAACGCCGGGTTTGAGTACAACGGCAACAACCTCAACAGCCTGTTCGCCCAGCGCCGCAATATGCTGTCGCCGGGGTTCTGGGGCATGTTGCGCGACATCCTGCGCTTCAACCGCCAGGCACCGCTGGACTTGCAAGAGCAACGCATCAGCGCCGAGATGACCCTGGGCGAGTACCTGCAAACGGGCGGCTACGGCCAGCGATTTATCCAGCACTACATCGTGCCGATGGGCGCGGCGATCTGGTCGATGTCCCTGGCTGACATGCTCGGGTTTCCCCTGCAATTCTTCGTGCGGTTCTTCAAGAACCACGGCTTGCTATCGGTGAGTAACCGCCCACAGTGGTGCGTGATCGAAGGCGGCTCCAGCCGTTATATCGAACCGCTGACCCAGTCCTTCCGTGAAAAAATTCGCCTCAATTGCCCCGTCACCCGGGTAGAGCGCACACCGATCGGCGTGGTTATCCACAGCGCGGCAGGCAGCGAGGCATTCGACAAAGTCGTGTTCGCCTGCCACAGCGACCAGGCCCTGGGGTTGCTGGGGGATGCGAGCCTGGCCGAGCAACAGATCCTCGGCGCCTTGCCCTACGCCGACAACGACGTAGTCCTGCACACCGACACCCGCTTGCTGCCCGACCGTAAATTGGCTTGGGCCAGCTGGAATTACCGCCTGGACAGCAGCACGCAAAAACAGGCTGCCGTGACCTACGACATGAACATCCTGCAGGGCATCGACAGCACCACCACCTTTTGCGTCAGCCTCAACCAGACGGCGATGATTAACCCGCTCAAAGTCCTCTCCCGCTACACCTATGCCCACCCGCAATACAGCCTGGCCGCCGTGGCCGCTCAAGCGCGCTGGGAAGAATTGCACGGCACGCAGCACACCTATTATTGCGGCGCGTATTGGGCCAACGGTTTCCACGAAGACGGCGTGGTCAGCGCGTTGCGGGTGGCCAAGGCATTTGGGGAAACCCTGTGAACAGCGCCCTGTACAGCGGCTGGATCGCCCATCGGCGTTTTACGCCCAAGGGCCACGCCTTCCGCTATCGGATCGGCCTGCTGTACCTGGACCTCAGCGAACAGCACGAAGTCTTCGGCTTGTCGCCATTGGCCGGCGACCGCTGGGCGCCGTTCGCGTTTCGCCAGCAGGATTACCTGCGTGAATTTACCCGTCACGGCATGAGCTTGACCGATGCCGTACGTCAAGAAGTCGGCAAGGCCCTGGGGCGCATCCCACTGGGCGCAATCTGCCTTCTGACCCAGGCTCGCAGTTGGGGCCTGGCTTTTAATCCGGTGAGTTTCTTCTACTGCTTCGAGGCCGATGGCACCTTGGCCGCGATTCTGTGCGAAGTGACCAACACCCCGTGGCGCGAACGCTATCACTACGTGCTGCCGGCCATGGCGCTGCCTGCCGGTGAGCATCAGCACTTCGCCGTGGCCAAGGCCTTTCATGTCTCGCCATTTTTGCCCCGGGACCTGGAATACCGCATGAGCTTCAGCCCGCCCGCCGCGAAACTCGGCGTACACATGGCCGACTGGCAGGGCGAGCTGAAAGTTTTCGACGCCACCTTGAGCCTGCAACGCGAGGCGCTGAACCGCGCCAGCCTGCACCGTTACTTGTGGCGCTTTCCGTGGATGACCGCCAAGACCTGCCTGGCCATTTATTGGCAGGCCCTGCGCCTCCTGCTTAAACGCACGCCGATTTTTTCCCATCACGCCGCCGAAGGCGCTTCTCGCACCGCAGTCGGGTACACCAAGGATCGCCGCCATGAAATCCCCTAGCTTATCGGTCAAATCCAATCGCTTGAACGTCAACGGCATGACCGCCGCACTGCTGCGCAAAGCGGTGCTGCGCCAGCTCGGCCAACTGCGCCACGGCCAGTTGGTGGTGATTGAGGACGGTGAGCGACAAGTCTTCGGCGCACGGGAAGCGCACCTGCTGGGGGAAATCCAGATCCTCGATTCGGCCGTGTGGGGGCTGGTGGCAGCCAACGGTTCCATCGGCGCAGGCGAGGCATTTATTCATGGCTACTGGAGCAGCCCCGACCTGACGGCCGTGGTGCGGGTGATGGTCAGCAACCTCGACGTGCTGGATGCACTGGAAGGTGGCCTGGCCAAACTCGCGCGGCCCTTCACCCAAGGCCTGCACTGGCTCAACCGCAACACGCGTAAGGGCTCGCAGAAGAACATCGCCGCCCACTACGACCTGGGCAATGACCTGTTCGAAGAATTCCTCGACCCGACCATGATGTATTCGGCCGCACAGTTCCTCACCGCCGACGACACCCTGGAACAGGCACAGTTGAACAAGCTGGAGCGCATCTGCCAGAAGCTCGCGCTGAAACCGTCCGACCACCTGCTGGAAATCGGCACCGGCTGGGGCAGCATGGCGATTTATGCCGCACAGCAGTACGGCTGCAAGGTCACCACGACGACCTTGTCCAAAGAGCAGTTTGCCTACACTGAAAAACGCATCGAGGCCCTGGGTTTGCAGAATCAGGTGACGTTGCTGCTGGAGGACTACCGCGACCTGAGCGGGCAGTACGACAAACTGGTGTCCATCGAGATGATCGAAGCCGTGGGCCATCGCTTCCTGCCGACCTACTTCAAACAATGCGCTCAGTTGCTCAAGAGCAACGGCCTGATGTTGCTGCAAGCCATCACCATTCGCGAGCAGCGCTACGAACAGGCCAAGAGCAGCGTGGATTTCATCCAGCGCTACATTTTCCCCGGCGGCGCCTTGCCCTGCGTGCAGAAAATGCTCGAGATCGTCAGCCGCGACACCGACATGAACCTGCTGCACATGGAGGATTTCGGCCTGCATTACGCACGAACCCTGCGCCTGTGGCATGAGAACTTTCGCCGCGCCCACAGCCGCCTGACGGAAATGGGCTACGACGAATATTTCCTGCGGCTGTGGGAGTTTTACCTGTGCTACTGCGAGGGCGGCTTTATGGAGCGCACCATCGGCACCGCACAAATGCTCCTGGCCAAGCCGGCGGCCCTGACCCAGCCCCTGCTCGGGCGCTTTGATGCTTAAACCGCTGGCAAATGCCGTGCTGTTCCAGTGCGGTTGGTTTGCCTGTGTGTTGGGCGGCGACAGTCTGTGGCTGTTGGTGGGGTTGGCGGTGCTGGTAATCCACCTGCTGCGGATAAGTTCGTGGTCAGCGGAAGGCCAGGTGATTCTTGCCGTCACCTTGTTGGGCACCGTGATCGACACCGTGCTACGTGCATTCGGCGTGTTTCATTTCAGCCTGCCCGGGCCGTTGGCGCCATTGTGGCTGATCCTGTTGTGGGCATTGCTGGCGACCACGCTGCGCCATTGCCTGGCCTGGAGCGCGCAGCCCTGGTGGCGTGCGAGTTTGTTGGGGGCGGTGGGCGGGCCGTTGTCCTATTACGCGGGCAGCCAACTGGCCGGGGTGAGTTTCGGCTATGGCACCGTGCCGACAGTCATCGGCCTGGCGTTACTCTGGGGGATGATTTTTCCATTGTTGCATTGGGTCGCCAGGCAGTTGGCACATTGACGTCCGTCAGGCCTTTCACACACCTATGAGCCGCTTGCCTTACACTGCGCGCCTATGACCAACATCCCCCACACGCAAATCGCCGAACCCACCGTCACCTGCTCCACCTGCGCCGCGTGCTGCTGTCAGTTGGAAGTCATGCTGATCACCGACACCGGCGTGCCTGACCGCTTTATCGATACCGACGATTGGGGCGGCGAAGTCATGCTGCGCCTGGATGATGGCTGGTGCGCGGCGCTGGATCGCGACACGATGATGTGCACGATTTATGAGAAGCGGCCGCTGATCTGCCGGGAGTTCGAGATGGGCGCACCGGAGTGCATCGATGAGCGCCAGGGGCTTGCGACGGTGTATCGCTGATTTTGAAAAACCAACGATGAGCAAATGTGGGAGCGGGCTTGCTCGCGAAAGCGGTGTGTCAGTCAACTGATTCGTGGCTGATACGCCGCTTTCGCGAGCAAGCCCGCTCCCACAATGGTTTTGCGGTGTTCTGAAGAATTACAGTGGCATCGTGTAGTGCAACGAATAGCTCTCGACACCATCGTTATTGCTGCTGATCCCGGCATTCGAGTAATGAGTAGCCCGAATACCCACTTCACTCCCACCGACAAAGCGCAGACCAAAGCCCAGTCGGTCTTCAAACTGGAAAGCCTGGCCGATGTTGTTGTCTTCGACCCTTGTGCGGGAGAACACGGCCACGCCAACCCCAGCCTCGATGTACGGTTTCACCCTTTCCCCGGCAAACTCATAAACAAAAACCGGCGAGAACGAAAGGCTGCTGACGCTGGCGCGCTTGTCACCGTCCCAGTAGGTGTAGGCTCCGCTCCAGTACCCGGTCACGCGGCCCGTATCGGTCTGCCACCAGCTTTTATCCCAATCAGATGTCAGCCCCAACCGATAAGTCATGGTCGAATCGCTGGTACTCCCCACTCCAAATTCCAGGCCTGCCGCCTGCGCTGAAAAAGAGTGCCCCACCACAGCGGCCGCAATCGCGGCCAAACAGAACCAGCGCTTCATAAGAAACATCCTTTACGAACGAAGTTGTATGATTTTGTACAGGCTAACTTGCTATAGAAGTCGCCGTTTATGCAGAAGTTCAGTCAGTAATTCGGTTATTTCACGAAATTTTCACAGGCCAAAGCTACGCACAACGCAGGAAAAATTCCATAGGGTAGGTAGGATTTTTCTTAGATGCTCTGGATCGCCGCTGGTCCAGAACTGTGCCGGCACGGGATTGCCAGTGGCCAGCAGTTCGCGATCACTCAACAGGCGCTGTAATTGACGCGCTACTGCAGCGCCGGTGTCGATCAGAATGATCGTCGGCGGGAGCATCTCGGCGAGCAGTGGTTTGAGGAATGGGTAGTGGGTGCAGCCGAGGATGATGGTGTCGCAACCGGCAGCGATCAACGGTTCGACATAACCCTGCAACATCACACGCAAGGCCGGGCTGCTCAAATCGCCGGTCTCGATCAGCTCCACCAGGCCCGGGCACGGCTGGGTGATCACCCGAACATCGGTGGCGAAGCGGTCGAGCAAGGCGGCGAACTTGGCGCTTTGCAGGGTGCCGGTGGTCGCCAGCACCCCGACCACGCCGCTGCGGGTCGCGGCGGCGGCGGGTTTGACCGCAGGCTCCATACCTACCAGCGGCCAGTCGGGATAGTCCTGGCGCAAGTCGGCGACTGCGGCAACAGTCGCCGTGTTGCAGGCAATCACAAAGGCTTTGGCGCCCTTCTCACGGAAGAACGCCGCCACCCGTCGCGAGCGATCAAGGATGAAGGCCGGGGTTTTCTCGCCGTAGGGGATGTGCCCGCAATCCGCTACGTACAGCAGCGATTCATGGGGCAGCAGACACTGGATTTCGTCCAGCACCGACAGGCCGCCGACGCCGGAGTCGAACACACCGATCGGCGCGTCCTTAACCATGGTGGCTGCCGCAGACGCTGCAACCGGGGTCACGCTTGACCCGCAGCTCGCGGAAGCGCGTGGTCAGGGCGTCGATCAACAACAGCCGCCCCACCAGCGGCTCGCCGAAACCGGCCAGCAGCTTCAAGGCTTCCAGGGCCTGCAGGCTGCCGACCAAGCCCACCAACGGGCCGATCACGCCGGCTTCACTGCAGGTCAGTTCGGTTTCGCTGCCGTGCCCGTACAAACAGTGGTAGCACGGGCTTTCGGCGCGCCGTGGGTCGAACACCGACAGCTGGCCTTCCAGGCGAATCGCCGCACCACTGACCAGAGGCTTGCCGGCGTCAACACAGGCAGCGTTGACCGCTTCGCGGGTGGAGAAGTTGTCGCTGCAATCGAGTACCACGTCGACCGCCGCCACGGCAGCCGCGAGGGAATCAACATCCAGCGCACTGCGATGGGCGACCAACTGTATTTCAGGATTGATCGCACTCAGGCGGCGAATCGCCGAATCGACCTTGCTCAGGCCGACGCTGTCGGTGTCATGGATGATCTGGCGTTGCAGGTTGGTCAGGTCGACCGTGTCGAAATCCGCCAAATGCAGCGCACCTACACCCGCCGCCGCCAGATACAGCGCTACCGGCGAACCAAGACCACCGAGCCCGACGATCAGCGCGCGGCTGTTTTTCAGGCGCAACTGGCCTTCGATGTCGACATGCTGCAACAGAATCTGTCGGCTATAGCGCAACAGCTCCTGATCATTCATCACGGCCGGCGCCCCAAGGTGATGCGCTCGTGGCCACCGAGGTCGATGCGGCTGTGGACGTCTTCGAAGCCTTCACTCAGCAGCAGGTCGCGCACGGCGGCCGCCTGGTCGTAACCGTGTTCCAGCAACAGCCAGCCAGCAGCGTCGAGGTGCGCGGGCGCCTGGGCGATGATCAGCCGCAGGTCGTCCAGGCCGTCATGCCCGGCCACCAGCGCGCTGGCCGGCTCAAAGCGCACATCACCGGCCACCAGATGCGGATCGGTATCGGCGATATATGGCGGGTTGCTGATGATCAGGTTGTAGGTGCGGCCTTCAAGGGCGCTGAACCAATGGCTGTTCAGCACCGTGGCGTTATTCAGGTGCAGGCGCTGGCGGTTGCGTTCGGCCAGGGCCACGGCTTCCAGCACGCGGTCGACAGCCGTGACTTGCCAGGCCGGGCGTTCGCTGGCCAGGGCCAGGGCAATTGCGCCGCTGCCGGTGCCGAGGTCGAGGACCTTGGCCGGTGTAGCAGGCAGCAATTCGAGAGCGGCTTCCACCAGCATCTCGGTTTCCGGACGCGGGATCAGCGTGTGCGGCGCCACTTCCAGATCGAGCTTCCAGAAGCCTTGCTGGCCGAGGATGTAGGCCACAGGCTCGCCGGTGCGGCGGCGTTGCAGGTAGTCGGCAAAGGTCAGTGCGTCTTCGCTGCTGACGATTTTTTCCGGCCAGGTGTGCAGGTAGCTGCGGGACTTGCCCAAGGCAGCCGCCAGCAGCAACTCCACGTCCAGGCGCGCAGTGGGCGAGTCCGGCAGGTCGGCGGCGCGTAACAGGCTGGCGATAATGGTCATTTATTCACCTATCGCTGCGAGCTGGTCGGCCTGGTATTCGGCCAACAATGGCTCGATCACCGCATCAACGCCACCGGCAAGGATTTCGTCCAAGGAGTACAGCGTCAGGTTGACGCGGTGGTCAGTGACCCGGCCCTGGGCAAAGTTGTAGGTACGGATACGCTCGGACCGGTCGCCCGAACCCACCAGCAATTTACGCTCGCTGGCAATCGCGTTGGCGGCAGCGCTGGTCTGCTGGTCATTGAGCTTGGCCGACAGCCAGGACATGGCCCGCGCACGGTTCTTGTGCTGGGAACGTTCTTCCTGGCATTCCACCACGATGCCCGAAGGCAAGTGAGTGATGCGGATCGCCGAGTCGGTCTTGTTCACGTGCTGGCCACCGGCGCCCGATGAGCGGTAGGTGTCGACCCGCAGATCTGCCGGGTTGATCTCGATGGCTTCCTGTTCGTCAGGCTCGGGCAACACGGCCACGGTGCACGCCGAAGTGTGGATGCGGCCCTGGGATTCCGTTGCCGGAACCCGCTGCACGCGGTGCACGCCCGACTCGAACTTCAGCTTGCCGTAGACATTCTCGCCTTCAACCCGGGCGATGACTTCTTTATAGCCGCCGTGTTCGCCCTCGTTCTCGGACAAAATCTCGACCCGCCAGCCGCGACGTTCGGCATACCGCGAGTACATGCGGAACAGGTCGCCGGAGAAAATCGCCGCCTCGTCACCGCCGGTGCCGGCGCGGATTTCGAGGAACACGTTGCGCCCGTCGTTAGGGTCCTTGGGCAGCAGCATGCGCTGCAGGTCGCCTTCCAGTTCGATCAGCTTGTCCTTGGCTTCTCGCACTTCTTCAACGGCCATTTCGCGCATGTCCGGGTCGCTGTCCTTGAGCAGCGCCTGTGCGCCTTCGAGGTCAGCCTGAACCTTGAGCAACTGTTTATAGGTGCCCACGATCGGCTCAACTTCCGCGTATTCCTTGGAATAGGTGCGGAACTTGGTCTGATCGGAGATGACCTCGCCGTCGCCGAGCAGGGCGGTCAGTTCTTCGAAACGGTCCTGAAGGACGTCCAGTTTATTGAGCAGTGACGCTTTCATTGCGGTTTTTTATCCGAAGAGCTTTCTGTCGCGCCCTCACCGAGGGCAAAGAGTTCCTGGGCCATGGCCAGCGCATCGAGGCGGCCTTCGGCGGTAAGCTTTTTCAACTGAACACTGGGGGCGTGCAGCAATTTGTTGGTCAGGCCGCGTGCCAGTTGCATCAGCACGTCTTCGGCGCTGCTGCCGTTGGCGAGCATACGCTGGGCCTTGATCAATTCCTCGTCCCGCAAGCGTTCGCCTTGCTGACGGTAGGCCTTGAGCACGTCCACTGCCGCCAATTCACGCAGGCGCACCATGAAGTCGTCAGCACCGGTGCTGACCATCTCCTCGGCGGCCTGGGCTGCGCCCTGGCGGCTCTTGAGGTTTTCGGCCACCACCTCGTGCAGGTCGTCGACGCTGTAGAGGTAAACGTCGTCCAACTCGCCGACTTCAGGCTCGATATCCCGAGGAACAGCGATATC
Organism: Pseudomonas sp. Xaverov 83; assembly: GCF_019352905.1. Lineage (NCBI taxonomy): Bacteria > Pseudomonadati > Pseudomonadota > Gammaproteobacteria > Pseudomonadales > Pseudomonadaceae > Pseudomonas > Pseudomonas sp. Xaverov 83. The sequence continues at coordinate 44,507 of NZ_JAAAFU010000092.1, forward strand.
CACCATGAAAATCGGCTTGTGCTTGCGCAGTTTCAGGGCGCTTTCCACCGCGCCCTTGCCAAGGATCGGCAACTGGCTGGCGGTGGAACTGATGACGATATCGCTGCGCACCAGTTCGGCCGGGATATCCGAGAGCAACACCGCATGGGCACCGAACTGCTCGGCCAGAATGCTGGCGCGCTCCAGGGTACGGTTGGCGACAACGATGCGCTTCACCCCCAGCTCATGCAGATGACGGGCGACCAGGGTGATGGTCTCGCCGGCGCCGATCAGCAGGGCCTGGCTGCGTTGCAAGTCACTGAAAATCTGCTTGGCCAGGCTGACGGCGGCAAACGCCACGGACACCGGGTTTTCACCGATGGCGGTATCGGTGCGCACTTGCTTGGCGGAATTGAAGGTGGCCTGGAACAAACGCCCCAGCAGCGGGCCGATGGTGCCGGCCTCGCGGGCCACGGCGTAGGCCGATTTCATCTGGCCGAGGATCTGCGGTTCACCCAGCACCAGCGAATCGAGCCCGGAGGCGACGCGCATCATGTGACGAACTGCCGCATCCTCTTCGTGCACATATGAGCTTTGGCGCAGTTCATCAAGGCTCAAATGGTGGTAATCGGCCAGCCAGCGCAGCACCACATCCGCTGAAAGATGCTCCTGCTCTATATAGAGCTCGCTGCGATTGCAGGTCGAAAGGATCGCAGCTTCGCGACTGTCGGTGAGCCGGCAGAGCTGCTGCAAGGCCTCAACCAACTGCTCGGGAGTAAAAGCCACGCGCTCGCGGACGTCTACAGAAGCAGTCTTGTGGTTAATACCGAGTGCAAGGAAGGCCATTCAATATCGCTGATGATGTCGGGAAGCCGACAATTGTCCTACTTCGAATGATTCAGAACAACCACCGTAGGCTATTGTCCTAATGCCTTGTGTCTATAAAGGCATCCACTGAGACTCGGTTATGTTTGGCCGAAGGCTTGTGTCATGATGATCCGACCGCAGGTTAGTCGTCCTCTTCCTATATGAATAGATCTTCCGCGTTGCTCCTTGCTTTTGTCTTTCTCAGCGGCTGCCAGGCCATGGCACCCGTGTCGCCGGACGGTACGCCGCCGGTAGAAGACAGCACCCCCGCCCCTGAAAAGCCCAAGGTTTATTCCTCGTTCAGTGAAGAAACGGTCTTCAGTCTGCTGAGCGCGGAGCTGGCCGGCCAGCGCAATCGTTTCGACATTGCCCTGGATAACTACGTGACCCAGGCCATCAATACTCAGGATCCGGGGATTTCCGAGCGCGCGTTTCGTATCGCCGAGTACCTGGGCGCCGATCAGGCCGCCCTGGACACCTCGCTGATCTGGGCGAAAAACGCTCCTGACGATCTCGAGGCGCAACGGGCAGCCGCCATTCAACTGGCCCGCGCCGGGCGCTATGACGACTCCATGGTCTATATGGAGAAAGTCCTGCAGGGCAAGGGCGACACACATTTCGACTTCCTCGCGCTGTCGGCCGCCGACACCGATCAGGACACCCGCAACGGCCTGATGAAGAGTTTCGACCGTCTGCTGCAAAAACACCCGAACAACAGTCAGCTGATTTTCGGCAAGGCGCTGTTGCTGCAACAGGATGATGAGTCCGAGGCCGCGCTGAAGTTGCTGGAGCAACACCCGCCGGAAGACGGCGAGATAGCACCGATCCTGCTGCGCGCCCGCCTGCTGCAAAACCTTAACCGCGGCAAGGAAGCGATTCCGCTGCTGGAAAAAAGCATCAAGAAGTACCCGGGCGACAAACGCCTGCTGCTGACCTATGCGCGCATGCTGGTTGAACAGGACCGCATGGAAGATGCCAAGGTGCAGTTCGCCAACCTCGTCCAGCAATACCCGGACGATGACGAATTGCGTTACTCCCTGGCGCTGGTGTGCCTGGAAGCCAAGGCATGGGATGAGGCCAAGGGCTACCTGGAAGACTTGATCGCCCGCGAAAGCCACGTTGATTCGGCGCACCTGAACCTGGGTCGCATCGCTGAAGAACGCAACGACCCGCAAGCCGCGCTGCTTGAATACGCCCAAGTTGGTCCTGGCAATGATTACCTGCCGGCCCAACTGCGCCAGGCCGATATCCTGATGAGCAACGGCCGCACCGACGAGGCCGAAAAACGCCTGGCTGCCGCACGGGATGCCGAGCCGGACTACGCGATCCAGCTGTACCTGATCCAGGCCGAGACCTTGTCGGCCAACAAGCAAGGCGATCGCGCCTGGAAAATCCTCCAGCAAGCCTTGCTGCAATACCCGGACGACCTGAACCTGCTGTACACCCGCGCCATGCAGGCGGAAAAACGCAATGACCTGGCGCAGATGGAAAAAGACCTGCGCCTGATCATCAAGCGCGATCCGGACAACGCCATGGCACTGAACGCCCTGGGTTACACCTTGTCCGACCGTACAACGCGTTACGCCGAAGCCAAGGAGCTGATTGAAAAGGCTCACCAGCTGAACCCGGAAGACCCGGCCGTACTCGACAGCCTCGGCTGGGTGAATTACCGCCTGGGTAACCTGGACGAAGCCGAACGCTTGCTGCGCCAGGCGCTGGAGCGCTTCCCCGACCAGGAAGTGGCCGCACACCTGGGCGAAGTGCTCTGGGCCAACGGCAAGCAGCGTGAAGCGCGACAAATCTGGGAGAAGTTCCTCAAGGAACAACCCGAAAGCCCAATCCTGCGCAGTACCATCAAGCGCCTGACCGGATCCGAGACCCTTTAATTTTATGTTTTTGCGCCACGTCATCGTATTCAGCTTTATCGCCCTGCTCGCCGGCTGTTCCGGCCTCGGCACCCGTGAATCTGTCGAAGGCCCGGGCAACCCGGCGCAATGGCAGCAGCACAAGGATCAACTGAGCAGCCTTGACGGCTGGCAGATCGAGGGCAAGGTCGGCATTCGCGCTCCGAAAGATTCAGGCAGCGGCACCTTGTTCTGGCTGCAACGCCAGGACTATTACGACATTCGCCTGTCCGGCCCGCTGGGTCGCGGCGCGGCACGCCTGACCGGCCGACCGGGGCAAGTCAGCCTGGAAGTGGCCAATCAGGGCCGCTTTGAGGCGCCGACGCCGGAAGCCCTGCTGGAAGAACAGATGGGCTGGAAACTCCCCGTATCGCACCTGGTGTGGTGGGTACGCGGTCTTCCGGCGCCAGACAGCAAGAGCCGCCTGAGCCTCAATGGCGACAGCCGCCTGGCTTCGCTGGAACAGGATGGCTGGCAGGTCGAGTACCTGAGCTATGTGCAACAGAATGGTTACTGGCTGCCCGAGCGCATCAAGCTGCATGGCACCGACCTTGACGTCACGCTGGTGATCAAGGACTGGCAACCTCGCAAACTGGGGCAGTGACATGACCGCGCAACGTCTGACCCTGCCCTCCCCGGCCAAACTGAATTTGATGCTGCACATTCTCGGTCGCCGTGAAGACGGCTATCACGAGCTGCAGACTATTTTTCAATTTCTCGATTACGGCGATGAGCTGACTTTCGCCGTTCGCGATGACGGCGTGATTCAACTGCACACCGAATTCGAAGGCGTGCCTCACGACAGCAACCTGATTGTGAAGGCCGCGAAAAAACTTCAGGAACAATCCGGTTGCCCATTGGGCATCGACATCTGGATCGAAAAAATCCTGCCCATGGGCGGCGGCATCGGTGGCGGCAGCTCGAATGCCGCGACAACTTTGCTCGGCCTGAATCACTTGTGGCAGCTGGGTTGGGACCACGATCGCCTGGCGGCGCTGGGCCTGACACTGGGCGCGGACGTCCCGGTTTTCGTGCGTGGGCACGCTGCTTTTGCCGAAGGCGTGGGGGAGAAACTCACCCCTGTAGACCCCGAAGAGCCTTGGTATGTCGTGCTTGTTCCGCAAGTATCTGTAAGTACAGCAGAAATTTTTTCAGATCCACTGTTGACACGTAACTCTCCTCCCATTAAAGTGCGCCCCGTTCCCAAGGGAAACAGTCGAAATGACTGCTTACCGGTTGTAGCAAGGCGTTATCCAGATGTACGTAACGCTTTGAATTTGTTAGGTAAATTTACCGAAGCAAAATTAACCGGAACTGGAAGTTGTGTGTTTGGGGGCTTCCCAAGCAAAGCTGAAGCTGATAAAGTCTCGGCCCTTCTTACAGAGACCCTTACAGGGTTTGTAGCAAAGGGAAGCAACGTTTCGATGTTGCATCGCAAGCTGCAAAGTCTGCTCTAAAGGAACCGAGTACTGGGTACTCGTTGCAACAGATACAGGGGCGTCGCCAAGCGGTAAGGCAGCAGGTTTTGATCCTGCCATGCGTTGGTTCGAATCCAGCCGCCCCTGCCATTTTCTATACTCATCCAGGTTACCCTCAGCCTCTAGGTACTGCGCGTGTCCAAGATGATGGTCTTTACGGGGAATGCTAACCCCGATCTGGCTCGGCGTGTTGTACGTCAGCTGCATATCCCTCTCGGTGACATCTCTGTCGGTAAATTCTCCGACGGCGAAATTACAGCCGAGATCAATGAAAACGTTCGCGGTAAAGACGTCTTCATTATTCAGCCGACTTGCGCTCCGACCAACGATAACCTGATGGAACTCGTCGTGATGGCTGATGCCTTCCGCCGCTCCTCAGCGACTCGAATCACAGCTGTAATCCCTTACTTTGGTTATGCCCGTCAGGATCGCCGTCCGCGTTCCGCACGTGTGGCTATCAGCGCGAAAGTCGTTGCTGACATGCTGACCGTGGTAGGCATCGACCGTGTTCTCACGGTTGACCTGCACGCTGACCAAATCCAGGGGTTCTTCGATATTCCGGTAGATAACATCTACGGCTCCCCCGTCCTGGTGGATGACATCGAAGACCAGCGCTTTGAAAACCTGATGATCGTGTCCCCGGACATTGGTGGCGTCGTGCGTGCACGGGCTGTTGCCAAATCCCTGGGCGTGGATCTCGGGATCATCGACAAACGCCGTGAGAAAGCCAATCACTCTGAAGTGATGCATATCATCGGTGATGTCGAAGGGCGTACCTGTATTCTGGTTGATGACATGGTCGACACCGCCGGCACCCTGTGCCACGCGGCGAAAGCCTTGAAAGAGCACGGTGCAGCAAAAGTCTTCGCCTACTGCACACACCCTGTGCTGTCGGGCCGAGCGATCGAGAACATCGAGAACTCAATGCTGGACGAACTGGTGGTGACTAACACCATCCCGTTGTCCGCTGCCGCTCAAGCCTGTTCGCGTATCCGTCAACTGGATATCGCACCGGTAGTTGCCGAAGCGGTTCGCCGCATCAGCAACGAAGAATCGATCAGCGCGATGTTCCGTTAAGGGTTAAACCTTAGCTGCATCAACCTGACGAAAAGCGCCCCGCCCCAGCATTCTGTTGGGGCGGGGCTTTTTTGCCCATATCGCCTTTAGCGCTGGTCGCAAACGCTAGGGCGAATGTGGTTATTTTGGAGATACAACATGAACGAATTTACTTTGAATGCTGAACTGCGTTCCGACCTGGGGAAAGGTGCGAGCCGCCGCCTGCGTCGTCTCGCAAGCCTGGTTCCAGCTGTAGTTTACGGTGGCGAAAAAGCCCCTGAATCCATCAGCATGCTGGCTAAAGAAATCGCCAAACTGCTCGAAAACGACGCGGCCTACAGCCACATCATCGAGCTGAACGTTGGTGGCAAGAAGCAGAACGTCATCATCAAGGCACTGCAACGTCACCCAGCCAAGGGCCACGTACTGCACGCTGACTTCATTCGCGTTGTAGCCGGTCAAAAACTGACCGCTATCGTGCCTGTGCACTTTGTTGGTGAAGAAGCTCCGGTCAAGAAAGGCGGCGAAATCTCGCACGTTGTAGCCGAGATCGAAGTGACCTGCCTGCCGAAAGACCTGCCTGAGTTCATCGAAGTCGACCTGTCGGCTGCTGAAATCGGCGACATCATCCACCTGTCCGACCTCAAGGCCCCTAAAGGCGTTGAGTTTGTTGCACTGGCTCACGGTGATGACAAAGCTGTTGCAAACGTACACGCTCCACGCGTTGCACCAGAAGCTGAAGAAGGCGCTGCAGAGTAATTCACTCTGTAATGCCGGAGCTTGAGGAAACATCGCGGACCGGAACGTAGCGAGAAAGCGGGCGAGAATGCGAAGTTGGCCTCTAACGGTTAATGAGTTTTTGTCGTTCACTTTCGCCGCACCCACGGCGATGTTATCCACAACTCCAAAGGAAGGGCCCCTGTCGTGACTGCCATTAAACTGATCGTTGGCCTGGGAAATCCAGGCGCCGAATACGAACAGACCCGGCATAACGCGGGGGCCCTTTTTGTTGAGCGCATCGCCCACGCACAAGGTGTAAACCTTACGGCCGATCGCAAATATTTCGGCCTGACCGGACGCTTTTCGCATCAGGGTCAGGATGTTCGTCTGTTGATTCCCACCACCTACATGAACCGCAGCGGCCAGGCTGTCGCGGCGCTTGCGGGCTTCTTCCGGATCAAACCCGAAGAAATCCTGGTGGCCCATGACGAACTTGACCTGCCACCCGGCGTTGCCAAGCTCAAGCAAGGCGGCGGCCATGGCGGGCATAATGGCCTGCGGGACATCATCGCGCAGTTGGGCAATCAGAATACGTTTTACCGCTTGCGGCTTGGCATCGGCCACCCGGGCGTTGCCAGTATGGTTTCAAATTTCGTCCTGGGTCGTGCGCCACGCGCCGAACAGGAAAAACTCGATGCCAGCATCGATTTTGCCCTCGGCGTGCTGCCGGATATCTTCGCCGGTGAATGGAACCGTGCGATGAAAAACCTGCACAGCCAGAAGGCCTGACTCTTTACCCGAGGGGAAACACCATGGGATTCAATTGCGGCATCGTCGGCCTACCTAACGTCGGCAAGTCCACCCTGTTCAACGCCCTGACCAAATCCGGGATTGCGGCGGAGAACTTCCCCTTCTGCACCATCGAGCCGAACACCGGTATCGTGCCGATGCCCGATACACGCCTGGACGCCCTGGCGGCCATCGTGAATCCAAAGCGCATCCTGCCGACCACCATGGAGTTCGTCGACATCGCAGGCCTGGTTGCCGGCGCGTCGAAAGGTGAAGGCCTGGGCAACAAGTTCCTCGCCAACATCCGTGAGACCGATGCCATTGCGCACGTGGTCCGCTGCTTCGAAGACGAGAACGTAATTCACGTCTCCAACAGCGTCGACCCGAAACGCGACATCGAGATCATCGACCTGGAACTGATCTTCGCCGACCTAGACAGCTGCGAGAAGCAACTGCAAAAGGTCACCCGTAACGCCAAGGGCGGCGACAAGGACGCAGTGGTCCAGAAAGCCTTGCTGGAGCAGTTGATTGCCCACTTCACCCTGGGCAAGCCGGCACGCAGCCTGATGAAGAGCATGAGCGCCGACGAAAAGGCCGTGATCAAGGGCTTCCACCTGCTGACCACCAAGCCTGTGATGTACATCGCCAACGTGGCTGAAGACGGTTTCGAGAACAATCCGCTGCTCGACGTGGTCATGGCCATTGCCGAAGAAGAAGGCGCGATGGTCGTACCGGTCTGCAACAAGATCGAAGCGGAAATCGCCGAGCTGGAAGACGGCGAAGAGAAGGACATGTTCCTCGAGGCCCTGGGCCTGGAAGAGCCTGGCCTGAACCGCGTGATCCGCGCCGGCTACGAAATGCTGCACCTGCAGACCTACTTCACCGCCGGTGTTGAAGAAGTCCGCGCTTGGACCGTCAAGGTCGGTGCCACTGCCCCGCAAGCCGCTGGCGTGATCCACACCGACTTCGAAAAAGGCTTCATCCGCGCCGAAGTCATCGCCTACAACGACTTCATCCAGTTCAAGGGTGAAGCCGGAGCCAAGGAAGCCGGTAAATGGCGCCTGGAAGGCAAGGAATACATCGTCAAGGATGGCGACGTGATGCACTTCCGCTTCAACGTGTAAGCGTCAACTGCGGCCCATGCCGCAAACAAAAAAGCCGATGCAGTGCATCGGCTTTTTTGTGGGCGAACAGTTTTGCATTGAACAACCCGGCAGTAAGACACATTCGTTAACTTTATATATTAAAAAACAAAAACACTCACAAAACCAATACCCCATCACTTGGCGACAAAAACCCTTCAGACTCCAAAATTCTCCAGCCACTTTAGGATTTATCCTTCGCAGAATGAGAAATCAAACTAACAAAACGAGTTGCCTTCTTTTTACTCCGCCTACTCTTAATCTTTTCTACACACTTAGGGCCGCCTTTTGACCTCTTACCCAAGATGACAAAGCAGATGTTTTCCGATTTACTTCCCGGCATTCGAAAGGACTAATAAAGTCTAACAACAGTGATGCGACCCAATATTGGAGCAACAACAATATGCCGGCCTCCTATCACAATGAGGATGTAACAGACTCACCCCTTACCGAATGCCCCGCCATTGAAGCCACTATCCATAATACGGCCACACTTAATATCGATATGCTACTGCTGGGCGAAACCGGGACAGGTAAAGATACTTTGGCACAACGCATACATCTGCTGTCCCGCCGAAAGGGCAACTTTGTTGCCGTCAACTGCGCCGCGATACCGGAAAGCCTGGCTGAAAGCCAACTGTTTGGGGTCAACAGCGGCGCCTATACCGGTGCGATGCAATCCCGGGCAGGGTTTGTCGAAGCCGCCCACCTGGGCACGTTGTACCTCGATGAAATTGACAGCATGCCTCTCAACTTGCAGGCCAAGCTGCTGCGAGTGCTGGAGTGCCGGGGCGTTGAACGCCTGGGCTCCACGCGGTTCATTCCGGTGGATATGCGGGTCATCGCCTCCGCACAGCAATCACTGCATGAGATGGTCGAACAGGGAGCGTTCAGGCGCGACCTGTACTTTCGCCTGAATGTGGTCGATATCCAGCTGCCGCCCCTGCGGGAACGGCGTGAGCGGATTGTGCCGTTATTCCTGAACATGGTCCGCGAAGAGTCAGAGTTCTTTAAGTGCCCCGCACCCTCTCCCCCCAGTGCGCTGCTGCAACGGTTGCTGTGCCATCCCTGGCCGGGCAACGTTCGTGAACTGCGTTCGGCGGCGAAGCGTTTTGTGTTGGGTCTGCCACCGCTTTCAGAGTCGGTGGCGGGCCATCAAAAGACAGAAACCTGCCTCAAGGAACGGCTGCAGCAAATCGAGAAAACGCTGATTGAAGAGTCGCTTCGCCGTCACGGCCAATGTGTTGATGGCGTGGCCGTTGAACTGGGGGTTGCGAAACGCACGCTCTATTACCGCATGAAGCAACTGGCTATATCACTGGACTAGTGCCCGGTGCAGCGAGAAATATTCAGATACAGCGGCCCTTCTGAAAGGTGGAACGCCACCGTCGCTACAACCACACAAGCTACGGGTCTTGCTAGAGCTAACGTGAACGCCCAACAAAGGTGCGTACACACCAAGTACGGCCACGAGTACTTTCCTTTTCATTCGAAATAATGGAGTAACCATATGTCCCGTATCAGTGATACCGCCCCGGCAAATACCTATCCGTCTCAGGGCTTCGGCGGCGGTGAAAACGACGACCTCAAGCAGTTAAGAAAAGCAGAAGCCCGGGAGTCGCTCAAAGACGGTATCGAGGCTTTTAAAATTACCGAAAAGAAAAAAAATATTGAAGCAATTCGCTAACCAACAGACCGCCCTGCCTTTAGGCAGGTGCGGTTTTTTTATTCCGGCCCAAGGAGCTTTGTATGCAGACAGAAAATGATGTTTCGTTAGAAAACACCAGAGTTACTACAACTTCCTGGATTCAGCCAGCCTCCCCCCCCTCACAAAAAACTGAAGATGCACATTTTTTCGAAGCAAAGGTGGAGCACTCGACGCTTCCCGTTAATACTGCCGCGCCAGGGAACATCTCGAATATCCTGACAGAGGCGTCAGCCTTGTTGGTCAAGTCGACAAACCGTATGAGCAAAACCCTGACAGCCTTCAACACCACCCACAACGAAAAAGAAAAACTTAAATATTCCACCGAGCTCTCCAACACGGTGTTGTTAAACCACGCAGCCACGAAAAGTATCGGGAAAGCCATACAACTTGTCGAAAAAGTCGGCAACTTACAGTAGGTAAAAATGATCCGTCCACTGGCCACCGGGTTCATCTTATGTCTGACGCTCATGCTCAGCGGCTGCGGTGAACGCGTCGAACTCCATCGCCAACTCTCTGAGCAGGAAGCCAATGAAGTCATCGCGGAACTGGCAGACAAGCACATACGCGCGCAAAAGATCCCCGCCAAAGATGGTGTTGTCGTGCGGGTCAACGCCACTGACATCAGCCGTGCCGTACGTACGCTGGAGGCTGTCGGATTACCCAGGGTTGCCCGTACCACCCTGGGAGATACCTTCCGTAAGGAAGGCGTTATCTCCACTCCGCTTGAAGAGCGCGCCCGCTATATCTATGCCTTGTCCCAAGAGCTGGAAGCCACCTTGTCAAACATTGACGGGGTGATTGTGGCCCGAGTGCACGTTGTGCTGCCTGAACGCATAGCGCCTGGCGAACCTGTACAACCGGCATCTGCTTCGGTATTCATCAAGCATGACCCACGGCTGGACCCCGACAATATCCGCGCACGCGTTCGCAGGATGGTCGCCAGTAGCATTCCCGGCATGACCACAGCTGTGGATAACTCACAAAAGCTGACGGTGATTTTCGTACCTGCCGCAGCCTATCAGGAGCAGCAACGCCTGAGCTACTTCGGGCCCTTCCTCATTCCAGAAAATGATCTGGCGTTTTGGCGGAACAGTATCGCGTTGTCACTGGCAGGTCTGGTTCTGGCGATCATAGCAGCGGTGTTGTGGCGTAAGCGGCTTCAGCAAACGGCACTTGCCCGAGCTCGGCCACCCAATGACTGAACAACTGAACTGGGTTCAGTGGTGGGCCTTCCCATGGAGGTCTGCACATGCGGACTGGAACGTCGCCGACAAGTATCGCGCTCTGGACGCACTCTGTCGCAGCAATCACGCCTTGGCGAGCACAACATTGGGTATCCCGCCCTGCCTGCCCGCCACACCCCACGTCACGGTGCTTCGACTGGCCCTCGCATCAAAAGCGCAGCTCGAACTGATGCTGGCGCTGCTGAGTGATACCTGCCATCGCCCGATTGACGGGGTGTTGAGCGAAAACCAGCACCTGTGGTGCCTGAGCCTATCGAAGGCACTGAATCCAAACACGGTACTGTCCCACGACGACGATCCACTGCAGCTACTGCGTGCGTGGGTCGAACCCACTGTCTGGCAGCGACTTCGCCTGCGCTTTGCGCGTCATCGTGTACTGGCACTGGAGCAAAAAAACGCCGACTTTTACGACGTCCACAACCGGCTCGATATCCTCTGGCAAGCAGTCGTCTGGCGTGTCACGACGACAAACGACGAACGCCTCCCCTGACGGAACTGCCCCCATCATGTTACGCCGACACAAAATTGCCCTGCACGATGGAACGCCTGGCCCGACACGCCTGTTGATCACGCGAGAAGAAATTCAGGAGAGTGCCCAGGCCAATCAACTGTTGGAGCGCGCAAAAGTCCAGGCTGAGCACCTGCTGCTACTGGCAGCAGAGCAACGCGAAGAACTGCATCAAAAGGCCAGCGTGGAGTTCTGGCAGCGCGCCAACTCCCAGCTCAAACAATGGGAGAGCCAGCATCAAATGCTGAGCGACAACCTCGAACAATATGCGACGTCCATCGCCAACCAGGCCCTGCTCTGCCTGCTGGATGATGTCGCACCAGCGCAACGCGTCAGCGCCTTGATCAAACAATTGATGGCCGCACAAATGCCGGCGGTCAAGGCGACTCTCCTCTGCCATCCACTTGAGCGTGAGACCGTGGAGCGCTGCCTGGCCAGGCATGGGGCCACTCCCTGGATAGTTCGTACTGAGGAGTTGATCAAACCCCAGACGCTCGTACTGGAAACGGATGAAGGGGACTTTCGTATCGACTGGCTCTCAATGCGCGACATTTTGCTCGCACCCAAGGCCGGCAAGCACAGTGAATGACACTGCCGTCGACAGCCCCTCTGTGTGTTACAAAAAACTCAATGTGGATGGAACTGACAGTCGGAGGCAAACCACACAGCTCAAACACATCTGGAGTGAAATCTATGAATTTTTACGGGAACTTGAGAAGCCAACTTTTAAGACAACTCAACACCGATACCAATCGTGTTGCCGCCATCGCCAATGAGCCGGAAATCGACAACGTGGACATGGCCTATTTCGGCGATCTCATTAAACAAGAACGCCTCTCTTCGTTCGCGTTTCACGAACAGGTCCGCGTCCAACACTCACTGTTCAAGACTGTGCTCGACGGCGTGCAGTAAGTTGCAGTCGCTGATTACTCGCTGGGTGAACGGTACAGAAGGCCAGCTCAGACTGTTCGAAGACGATGACGAGATTATTTTTCAGCGTATATCGAACACCGTGCAACTGAGTGTCCAGCTGACTCAAAGTCGCCCGGACACCTTACGCCTGCAAACCTTGATGCGCCTGGGAGGCGCCAGCCTGAATCACTTTCACGGCGCACTTGCCCTGGAGCCGGCCAGTGGCGTGCTCTGGCTCGTCCAGTGCCTGCGGGAGGGGGCCGACGAGAAGCGCCTGTTGGGGTGTCTCGAAGCTCTGCTCAACCAGCGTGACACCTGGCGCGCCATCGTCGCACGCCTCGCAGCCCCAACCCGGAAACCCATGCCCACGTCCCTACGCTCGCTGCCGTACTAATTCAGAGAACGATCATGTCTAACAAGAATTACAAGCTCCCTCGCTTGCGCACCGACTCGCCTGCAGACCGCACAAAACGAGCCCATTGGCGTGGCCTGATCTTGCTGCCCTGGTTGCTGACCCCGTTGGAAAGCACCTTGGCCGCCGTCCCCAGTGAATGGAAAAACACCGCCTACGCGTATGAAGCCGAACACAAGCCACTGCGGGAAGTACTGGAAGATTTCGCCCAGTCGTTTGGCACACAACTGCAAATCGACGGCCTGCTGGAAGGCAACGTCAACGGCAAGATACGCGCCAATACCCCGCAATCGCTGCTCGACAGGCTGGGCGTGGAGCATCGCTTCCAGTGGTACCTGTACAACAACACCCTGTACATCAGCACCCTGGACCAACAGGAATCAGCGCGACTGGAAGTCTCTTCCGAGACCCTCGCCGACCTCAAGCAGGCCCTGACCGATATTGGCCTGCTGGACAGCCGGTTTGGCTGGGGTGAGTTGTCCGACGATGGCGTGGTACTGGTTTCGGGCCCCAAGCGCTACATTGAGCAGATCAAGCAATTCAGCAGCCAGCGCAAATCTCCCGACGAAAAGCAGAGCATCCTCACCTACCCGCTGAAGTTCGCCAACGCAGCGGACCGCCCGATTGATTATCGCGGTGAAAAGCTGACCATTCCCGGCGTCGCCAGCATGCTGCGCGGTTTGTTGGAACCTCGCCCCGCCTCCACCCTCTCGACTCTTAGCCAGCGCCCAGCCTCAGCCTCACAACCCTCGCCCATCACGCCGAGCTTTCCACGGCTGGGCAACCCGATGCTGGGGCAGATGCTCGGCCCGGCAATCAACCCGGGGCAGTTGGACAGCGGCCTGTCGCTCACCCCACGGGCACCGGTGTCCGCCAGCAGAATCCGGGTCGAGGCCGACGTGCGCAACAACGCCGTGCTGATCTATGACCTGCCGGAACGCCAGGCGATGTACCGCGAGCTGATCGCTCAACTCGACGTCGCCCGCAAGCTGGTGGAAATCGACGCAATCATCCTCGATATCGAACGCACCCAATTACGCGAATTCGGGGTCAACTGGGGCTTTCAAAACAGCCGCTTTCGTGGCGGCGTAAGCATGGCCCCCGGGACCTCCTCGCAGCTGTCGATAGCACACCGTGACCGTTTCTATGCCGACATACGCGCGTTGGAACAACGTGGCCTGGCGACGATGGTGTCCAACCCGTCAGTGCTCACCCTGGAAAACCAGCCGGCGGTGATTGACTTCAACCGCACCCAATACCTGACGGCCGGCACCGAAGTCGCCAACATCCTGCCCATCACGGTAGGCACCAGTTTCCAGGTCGTGCCCCGGGTGATCACCTCCCGCGGGCAGCACCAGATCCATCTGGTGGTGGATATCGAGGACGGTAACTTCGATGAGTCCAACCCCGAGCGCATCGGCCCTGATGTGCGCCGGGGCAAGGTCAGCACCCAGGCGGTGATGGCGGAAAAACGCTCGCTGGTGGTGGGTGGGTTCCATGTCACCGAACGCACCGACAAGCAGAACAAGGTACCGCTGCTGGGCGACATACCGTTGCTGGGCAAGGCGCTGTTTTCCTCCACCGAACGCCAGAACAACCGGCGCGAGCGTCTGTTTATCCTGACCCCGCGAGTCATCGGCGATCAGGCCGACCCTTCACGCTACTTGCCCCAGGAAGACCAGGCCGAACTGCAGGCGGCGCTCAAGCCTCTGACAAGGCGCTATGCGGAGCATCAACCGGTGATCAAGCGCAGCGACATCACCAGCACCCTGGCTCACCTCGTCAGCGGCCAAGTGCCCAAGGCCTTCAAGGCGGCGCCGATGCCACTTGGCCTGGATACCTTGTGCGCCACCCGGGACCTGTTGGCCCTCAATACCGAGCGCACCCAGTGGTATGCCGGCCCGCAGTTCAACGTGGCCGTGGTGGTGCTGCGCAACCAGTTCAATCGCCACGTGCGCATCGATGAAAAGGAATGCAGCAACTCCCAGACCCTGGCAGTGAGCGTCTGGCCACGTGCCTGGCTCAAGCCGGGTGAAGAGGCTGAAGTGTTTATCGCCATGCGCCCTGTCATCAAAGATGAGCACATCGGCGTGCCCCGCCCTTCCCTCCTCACGCCAGCCCGGAGCACCCCACAATGAAACGACCACTGTCTTGCGTCACCTTGATTGGCCTCACGTTGCTCATCGTCGGTTGCACGCCAACGTGCAAGGGCGACTCCTGCTCACGTCCGCAATCCAGCGCCAATAAAATGGTGGTCTGGTGGCCGCCACAGATGCGCGTAGAACCCGGCCCTGCCGGCGAACGCTCGGATTATCAGACCATATCCCTGGAGCGGTGAACCCCATGGGATTACCCGACGATGATCAACATCGCCAGGTTTTCCTGGACCAGTTGGTGAGCGGCAATGACGCTCACCTGCCCCTCTCTCCAGGCATTACCCTGCTCCCGATAAAGGCCGGTACCCAGCGGGGCCTGGCCTTGCAGATTGCACCCGAGGCCTTACAGGCCGGGCAGTTGCAGCACGTGCTTGAGCGGCGCTTTGAACATGCATTGGCGTTCGACGGGTGCTTTGTCTACCTGGATGCCAAGGGCGCGCTGGTGATCTGGCACGCCTTACCGGTGGACGGTGCGGCGCTCAATGACACCGTCAGCCGGATACTGTCCCTGGCCAAGCTTGAAGCGCTGGATGTACGCCGCCCGCGTTAACGCTGTTCGAGTTCCGGCCAATGCAAGGTGTCGCGCTTGGCCTCATCGTCCAGCTCACGCAGCGTCCGGTAGATGAAGGCCACCGCCTGCAACGTCCCCCGGGGAATGGGGGCCCCCAGTTTCTTCTCATAGAGCGTACGCG
Organism: Pseudomonas sp. Xaverov 83; assembly: GCF_019352905.1. NCBI lineage: Bacteria > Pseudomonadati > Pseudomonadota > Gammaproteobacteria > Pseudomonadales > Pseudomonadaceae > Pseudomonas > Pseudomonas sp. Xaverov 83. The sequence goes on from NZ_JAAAFU010000092.1 coordinate 60,074, forward strand.
CCAGCCACACGCACTGGATCACCGGCACATCGGCAGCCTTGGCCCGATCGATCAGTTTACGGGCCCCGGCGTCCGTGCCCTTGTCCACCAACATCGGCAGCGGGGTTTTCCCCGGACGGTAGTAAAGCGCAACGGCAAAGTGCGTCGGGTTGACCACCAGCATGTCGGACTCTTCCAGCTTGGGCAGCTTGACCTTCGGCTCTTCCTGGGCCAGTTGATAGGCCAGCTGACGCCGCTGGCCCTTGACGTGGGGGTCGCCTTCCGTGTCCTTGTATTCCTTCATCACCTCCACCTGGGTCATGCGCATGCGCTTGGCGAAGAAATGTTTCTGCAACGCCATATCGATCAACGCCAGCACCAGCAGCAACCCCAGACAGGCGTGCAGCAAGTGACGGAACAAGGTGATCAGTGCCAGGATATAGCTCTGCAAATCGCTGGTGGCGAGGTTGATCAACGCCGACAACGACGGCCCGATCACCACGTACAGCACCAGGGTCAGCAACAGCGCCTTACCCAGTCCCATCAACAGGTTCATTACCGACTGGGCGGAGAACATCTGCTTGATCTGGCTGAGCGGGTTCAGGCGACTGAAGTTCGGCGTCAAACTTTCCGGTGCGAACAGGAAGCCGAACTGCAACCAGCTGCTGATCAGCTTCACGGCAATCGCCACCCCGGCCATCAACAGGGCAAACGAAAAAAACATCAGCAGGCCTTCCAGCAACACCTCTTCCAGGGCCCGCACAAAAGGCCGGCCGATGCCCGACATCGCCAGCATCATCAATTGCTGGAAGCGCTGCATGCTGGTTTCAGCGGTGAACAGGGCGATTTCACTCAAGGCGGTCAGCACCAATAACTTGCCGACATCCTGGCTTTGCGCGACCTGGCCTTTCTTGCGCTGATCCTTGAGTTTCTTTGGGGTGGCGGCGTGTTTTTTCTCCCCTGAGTCACTCATGGTGCAACCCCCTGAAACATCAGGCCGATGGAATGTTTGAGGTCTGCCAACTGCGCCATGCGGGTGACGATCAAATCCTGCAGCAATGGAAAATACAGCAGCAAAATCCCAAGCCCGGCGAGGCACTTGACCGGCGTTGCCAAGGTGGAAACCTGCAGCTGCGGGCTGTACAGGCCCAGCACCGCGAAGCCGAATTCGAGAAACAGCAGCACCGCAATAAACGGCGCGGCGTACAGCATCATGTGGGTAAAGGTATCGCCCAGCACGCCGAGGAAAACGCTGAAGCCATTGATGGCCGGCAGCGGCAGCCAGGCGGTGGCCGGCCAGATCAGGTAGCTGTCCCAGATCACCTGGGTCAACACACTCAGCCCCAGCACCACGATCAGCAGATAAATCACCAACTGTTTGAACAGGTGCCCGATGGGTGTGGCATCCGGCCCCAGCGACGGGTTGAGTTGGCCACCCGCCAAGGCTCCGCGCTGGTTATCCAGCAGCGCGCCCACCGACTCGAACATCCAGAACGGCATGGCCAGCAAGATCCCCAGCAAAAAACCCAGGGTCGCTTCCTTGAGTATCAGCCCGATGATCATCAGCGCGGAGTAATCCTGGCCGCTCATGACGGCATGAATACCGGGCGCCGGAATCAACGCCATCACCATCACGATCACGTGCCGGGGCATGCCGCGGATATGTTGAAAACTGAACGCCGGCACCAGGAGTGCACAGGGATAAATGCGCGCCATGGCAACCAGCAGGCTTGGCAAATACTCAAGATAAAGCAGCACGCGCAGTCCCTCAGTTCAATGCCGAACGGGCGATCATGTCGAACATCAGGTTGATCAGCTGGATCAACTCCAAACCGATCCAGCGGCCAGTCAAGACCAGGGTGATGCCCACCGCCACCAGCTTGATGCCGAAGGGCAGCGTCTGGTCCTGGATCTGCATCAGGGCCTGCACCAGGGAGGTCAGCACACCGACGATCACCGCCACGATCAGCGGCGGTGCCGACAGCACCACCACCAGCAGCATGCCCTGCTTGAACAGCACGATGGGTTCCATAGGTCACTCAGAGGTAAGAAAGGAACAGGCTGTCGAGCAATCGCGACCACCCGGAAACCATGACGAACAACAGCAGCTTGAGCGGCAGGGAAATGGTCATGGGCGAGACCATCTGCATCCCCAGGGCCAACAGCAGGTTGGAGACAATCAGGTCGATGACGATGAATGGAATGTAGATCAGAAAACCGATCTCGAACCCCGCCTGCAACTGCGACAACACAAACGCCGGGATCAGCAGGATGAGGTCTTCGCGCTGGGTGCTTTGCGCCATTTCAGGTGGCCACATGCGCGCGCTGTTTTCCAGCAGGTGGGTCAACACATCCGGGTCGGTGTTGCGCAGCATGAATGCGCGCAACGGCTGTATGGCCTCACGCCCTGTCTCCAGCAGCGTCTGGACATTGCTCATGTCCACAGGCGCCGCCTTGACGTTCTGGGCGATTTCATAGCCCACGGGCGCCATGATAAATATCGTCGCGGCCAAGGCTATTCCGTTGATGGCCATGCTCGGCGGCACCTGCTGCACGCCGATGGCGTTGCGGGTAATCATCAGCACGATGACGATCTTCAAGAAGGACGTGCAGATGATCAACAACATCGGCATCAACGACAACGCGCCGAGAAACAATGCCAGTACAAGGGGGTCAATCCCCTGAAGCGTCATCGAGCGAAAATCACACGTGACAACTGCAGGCCCAGGCGCCCGTCCACTTCCACCAACTGCCCCTGGCCGATCGGCCGGTCGCCGTAATAGAGCCCGGCCATACCCGGGGCGTAACCGGAGATGCCCAGCACCGCGCCAGGGGCCAGGTTACGCAGTTCGCCGAGCGTCAGGCTCAGGGTGCCACAGCGCACATCCAGGGCCATGTTCAACTCGTCGAAGGGCTCATGGCCGAAGACGTCCATCACGGGCTGGTCACCCTCCTGCACCGGGTATTGCTGTGTTGCAAAATCCTCGTCCATGGACGTTTCCTCGATCGAAATAAGCGTCAGGCACAACGGCCCGGATTCATCATCAATACAACCGTGCAGCCGGTGCCTGCCGACGTGCAGCTGGCCATTGCCCTGTGGGTCGAACAGGGGTTGTTCAAGCATCACCACATCACCCACACGCAGGTGGCGCACCTGCTGAATCGGCAGACGCAGGCGCCCCAGCTTCACCGCAAGCGCCAGTTGAAACGACGCAGGCAGCGGCGCGGCAATGGGTCGCCAGGGGCCGGCGTCGCACAGCGCCAGGAAGGTCTCGGGCGCCAGCCACAGGTAACTCACCACGCGGGACGCACCCAGCGTCACCGTGAACCGGCAGCCGAACGTCAACGTCCTGGGGGCAGGCAGCAACCGCAGGTAACCGAACAGCGTCCGCACTTCGGGGCTCAGGTGATGGTGGAACAATTCCCAGAACCAGGAATCCGGGTCATTGCCGGCCTCTGCCAATGTCACAGGGCACTCCCCCAGCAGGCTGAACAACGGTCCAGGCTCGGCGAATGCCAGCGCCCCGCTGGTACTCTCGAAACACTGCGGTTTGGCACCCGTGGGTGCACGGCCGGGCGCCATCAGCAACTCACCGTGCTGCCCCGAGACCCGAAACCCCATGCGCATGCCGCGCCCCAATCGGCGCTGCGCCGCCACGGTGTTTGCGTTGACCACAGGCACGTTCAAAACCGGCATGATCATGCCGAGGACACATCTGCCAGGTGCACGTGCACCGGCTGCGCCAGCGCCCCGGCCAGGCCGTCTTCCAGGCGTTGCCGCACGCCGGGCAGCCAACGTGCGGTGTACGTTTCCTCAGCCGTCAGCTCAACGCTCCAGGCGCCTTGTTCGCGGCGCACGCTCGCGTTGATCCGCCCCAGCCGGGGCAGGTACAGCATCGCTTGCAACGGCCACTGCGCAGCGGCCTGTATACGAGGCGCCAATTGCTCGGTCATTGCCTCGATCATCAGCCTCTCGGTTGGCGCCGTCAGCGTCGTGCGAGAGGAACCGTAGCCGCCGCCCTCACGGTCGCGGGTAAACAGTTGGGTAAATAACAGCCTCTGCTCCACGGGCACGAACGCCCCCGTACCGGGCTCACGCTCATCCCGAGGCTCGCGCGGACGCGGGCGCTCAGGTTTGTTCGCTGGAACTTGTGTCATCGTTCTCTTCCTGCACCAACAAAAGGGATAGCTCCTGAAGTTTTTCAACCTCGCGCAAACACTGGCTAACGTGCCGCTGTGCGCTGTCGATATGAGTGAGTTGCTCCTCCTGCTGGCCGTGCAACGCATGCAACTGCCCTTCCTCGCGCCGGGTGTCGGCCGAGAAGCTGCGCTCCTGGGTATTCCAGGACGTGAGGTCGCGAAACGAGATCACTTGCCCTTGATGCTTGCCTAACAGCTCTGCGGTTTTGCGCGTTTCCTCCTCGCGGGTGTGCTCCAGCACTTCCTGTGCCTGCTGGATTTGCAACAGCAGCGCTTGTTGAAGCCGCTTGGCCGCCCGCAACGTGCGTTCGGCGCGATCAGCCCGATGCTTGCGCAGGCGCCGCAGGGTGTCGATTTCAGAAAGGGACATCGCAGGTCAGCTCCATCAGCAGATCCAGGGTGGTATCCATCGGTGCCGGCTCACGCAAGTCCTGGCGCAGGAAACCATCGACCGCCTGCCGGCTGTTCACCGCCAAGTCCGTCAGGGCATCACTGCCAGGCTGGTACTCGCCCAGCTTGAGCATCAGCTCGATCTGCTGGTAGGCCGATAACAACCGCCGCAATCCGGTGCCGGCCTTGATATGCGCGGGCTCGGCCACATTGCTTAAAATTCGGGAGAGGCTGGCCAACACGTCCACCGCCGGGTAGTGGCCGCGCTCGGCCAGCTTGCGCGACAGCACGATGTGGCCATCGAGCAGCGAACGGACTTCATCGGCCACCGGGTCGTTCATCGAGTCCTGCTCGATCAGCACGGTGTAGATGGCGGTGATCACCCCGTCGCGTGTCAGCCCGGCGCGCTCCACCAGGCGCGGCATCAGGCTGTACACCGAAGGCGGCAGGCCGCCACGGCCCAACGGCTCACCGGCAGCCAGGCCGATTTCACGCTGGGCCCGGGCGAATCGGGTCAAGGAGTCAATCAACAGCAACACGCGCTTGCCCTTGCGCCGAAACCCTTCGGCCAAGGCCGTCGCCGTAAAGGCGGCGCGCGCCCGCTCCATGCTGGAACGATCGGAAGTCGCACACACCAGCACGGCCTTGGTCCGTAGTTGATCGTCCAGCTCATGGTCGAGGAACTCGCGCAGCTCACGGCCGCGTTCGCCGATCAGGCCGAACACAATCACATCGCACTCCACGTTACGGGCGATCTCGGCCAGCAAGGTGGTCTTGCCACACCCGGCACCGGCGAACAGGCCGACACGCTGACCTTCCCCCAGCGTCACCAACCCGTCGATCGAACGCACCCCGGTGGACAACGCGCGGTTGATCCGCGGACGCTCAGTGGGCAATGACGCCTCGCACAGCACAGGGCTCGCCTGCGCGGCGTCATCCTCGACTAAGGCACTCGGCCCTTCGCCTGCAATCGGCCGGCCAAAACCGTCCAGCACCTGCCCCAGCAGATCGTCCCCCACCCGTACCCGATGCGGCACCCCAAGGCGCTGCACGCTGGCGCCCACACGCACGCCTTCCAGGTTGCCCAGGGCACTGAGCACTGCGTCCTGCTGATCGAACCCGATGATCTCGGCGAGCATGTAATCGCCCACGGTTTTTTCGACCTGGCATAAGTCGCCAATGCGCGCCTGAGGCAACCGGCATTGCAGCAACATGCCGTTGACCCGCTGGATACGACCGCGCACCGCCACCGGCGCAAAACTGGCCAATGCACTCGCCTGGCGCTGCTGCCAGGCCTCAAGACGAGCCCGCATCTCCTCGCTCACCAGCGCACCTCGATCCGTTGCACGCCGTCGAATACCACCTTGGTGTTGTCGATCATCACCAGTCGTAAACCTTCCACCTCATCACCGACGAACAAGCGGCTGCCCTGGTCCAGAACCACGTGCCCGTTGGGCCCGCCGACGATCTGCAGAATCTTGAAGGGCAATACGCTGCTGTGTTCGCTGACACGGCTGAGCACCGGCACCGAGGTATCGAACTGCTCGCCAAAACGGCTGAGCATGCGCGACACCAATTCCACCTCATCCCGGGAAACATCGCCGCTGAGGGTGACTTGGCCATTGATCACTTGCAGGCTGATGCGGTGGCCCAACTCTCGCTCGCCGAGCATCTTGAGCAACTGCTGACGCACCTCGTAGGGCGAGCCCAGCTCATGCTTGCTGACCACTGGCGGCATCAGCGATGCCTGTGCCTGGCGCTCGCCATTGGTGACCATACCGATCGCCGTGATGATGACTGCAGCCACCACCACCAGGCTGATCAAGCGCTTCTGCTGCGACCTCGAGATCGAGGACAAGGTCAGCGTCGGCGGCGCCTCACTGGCCGGTGCTGGCTCCGGCGCCGTCACCACAGGCGCCTTCGGCCAGGGCTGATCGGCCCGGGTGACGCAGAGTCGAATCTGGCCAATCGAAAAAGGCACGTTGAGTGGCAAGTCACTGATCTGAGCGACGAACTGGCCATCGACGTTCTGCACCAGCCCTTGCTCGGCCTGCACCAGCCATTGCCCGCCTGCTAGGCGCAACCATACGTGCCACTCGGCAATGCCCGGGTCGTACAGGGAAAGGTCGGTATCAGGATGGGCACCCATACTCCACTGCTCGCCAAACAGCGGCAACGCCGCCCCCTGATGCTGGCCATCAAGCACGCGCAACTCAAACATCATCAAGCCCTCATGCCACTGCGCCGCGCAACAGATCGTCCTGACCCAGATCAAAGCGCCCCAGCACCTTCACCTTGGAGGAACTGCCCAGCTCGGCAAACGACAGCACCGGCACATGGTTGAACTCTTCCAGCAGCAAGGTACGCAAAGGGCTGCGCAGATCCTGCGCGACCAACAGCACGCTCTTGCTCTTGGCCCGCACGGCAAAGGCTTGTTTGAGCAGGCTGACCAACACCGCACTGCTGTCGTTGTCGAGGGAAAAGAACACCCCGGTCTGGGTCTGGCGCAACGCATCACGCAGCACGTTTTCGCTGTGGGGCGACAACAGCCAGGCATGCAGGCCATCGGCTTCGCTGTACTGATGGAAAATCTGCGACTTGAGGGCAATGCGCGCGTAATCGGCCAAGGCATCCGGCTCACGCTCATGCTGGCCGTATTCGATCAAGGCCTCCACGATCAGCCGCACGGCCCGCAGGGGCACGCCCTCGCTGGCCAGGCGCTGCAACACTGCCGAAAAACGTGAAAGCGGCATGATGCGTTGCAGTTCCTGCACCAGCTCCGGCTGATTGAATTCAAGCCAACTGAGAATCGACTTGCTCTCCTGAATTCCGAGGAACTGCGGCCCGCTCAGCAGCATCGCCCGGGTCATGCGTTCGATGATCAAGCTCTCTGCGGTGAAGCGCTCCAAGTGCTCGTCGTCGAGCAGTGGATCGTCGGGCGCCAGCCACACCCACTCCTGTTCGTCGCGCTCAGGCAGTCCCTTGGCGGCCTCTTCGGGCTCAGTGGCCAAGGTGTCAAGGGCCACCGCTACCCGGTGTCCCAGGGTGGCCTTGATCATCGGCACTTCATGCACGCAGAAGCGGAACTCATCCTCGGCCAGTGCGGGTGCAAACTCGACTTCAAACGGCGGCAGCGTCAAGCCGATTTGCGTGACCAGGCCATTGCGCGCCTGGCGAATACCGTGGGTGACCTGCGCCACCTGTGCACTGCCGTGCAAGGCTGCCGGGAACTGCAACAGATAAGGCCGCGACGGATCAAAGCCCCGCAGGTCTTCTTCACCGTTGTCTTGCGGGGCGACCGCATCGGCGCCCGCTTGCTCCGGCTGCTCGCGCTTCTGGCGCTGGCGCACTAGGACGTAACCCACGGAACCGGTGATCAGCGAGATGAGGATAAACACCAGCGTCGGCATCCCCGGAAGCGCCGCAAAGGCGAGCATGCCGACCGAGGCGATGATCCAGCTCTTGGGTTCGCTGGTCATTTGCCGGGCGATCTCGGCGCCCATGTTGTTGGCGCCCTTGTTACGCCCGGACGGCGCCACACGCGTGATGATCATGCCCGCGGTCAAGGAAATCAGCAGCGCGGGAATCTGCGCAATCAGGCCATCACCGATGGTCAGTACGGAGTACAGCGCCATGGAATCGCCGGCGCTCATGCCGTGCTGGAACATGCCGGTGGAGAACCCGCCCAGCAAGTTGATCACCACGATAATCAGCCCGGCGATGGCGTCGCCCTTGACGAATTTCATGGCCCCGTCCATGGCCCCGAACAGCTGGCTCTCGCGGGATAATTGCTCGCGTTTGTCCCGGGCCTGCTCGCCATCGATCAGACCGGCACGCAAATCACTGTCGATGGACATTTGCTTGCCGGGCATGGCATCCAGGCTGAACCGCGCCGCCACTTCAGCGACACGCTCCGAACCCTTGGTAATCACCAGGAAGTTGACGATGGTCAGGATCATGAAGATCACCAACCCTACCGCCAGGTTGCCGCCCACCACGAAGTTGCCGAAGGCCTCGACGATATCGCCGGCATCCTGCTCCAGCAGGATCAATCGCGTGGTGGCAATCGAGAGGGCCAGACGAAACATGGTGGTCAGCAACAGGATCGACGGAAACGAAGAAAACGCCAGCGGCCCCGGCAGGTACAACGCCAGCACGATCAACAGGCACGAGATACAGATATTCAGGGCAATCAGGATGTCCACCAGCCAGGTGGGCAGCGGCACAATAAAGATGAACACAATGGCCATGATGACCACCGCGCCCATGACTTCGGCACGTTGTGCAACCTTCAGCAGCACGCCATTGATGACCCGTAACGCGCTCATGCATCGGGGCCCTGCGGGGCCATTCCCTGCCGGGTTCCGCGCTCGGTGCGTGCGTATTCGTCCATCACCAGCAAAAAGCTGTTCAGGCAGTCCTCACGGCCCCTGTTATCACGCCACACGGCCAGCGGCAGGCTCTTGAGCATCGGATAAACACTGTTGAGTGAAATCAACTGGTTGAGTACATCAACCCCGCCCAATTCAATGGCCAGGCGCTGGATCTCGGCAGTCGCAATCCCGGTGTTCGAGTAACCCAGCAAGCGTTGGAGCAGGGCCACTGCGTCCCGTGTCACCTCGGGATAGGTGAGGGCCAGGCGCTCGATCAAGTCCCGGCAATTGCACAAGATGCCACCCAGTTGGTCGCAGCCACGCAACCCCACCAGTAGCGTGAGCAATTTGGCCGAGGCGATCGACGGCGTCAGCGCCGCAATGTCGTCGGCCAGGGCGCGACGCATCAGCTTCAGCCCCTGGCCAAGGTCTTCGCCGCCAAACAACCCCAACAGCGCCTGCAGCATCGTTGCCAGGGATTGCCGGGTGACCACGCTGGCGTAATACACACTGCGCACCGCCTGGCGCAGGTGTGGGTCATCACTGCTGGCTTGCAGCGCCAGCGCCGTGTTCAGGCCCGCCTGGATCTGCGGCTTGAAGCGCATCTCCAGCTTCACCAGCGCCTCGCGAGCCAGTTTCGCTTCGTTGCTGCGCACCTCGGCATCGGCCTGGGCGGCCACTTGCTGGAGCACCACGTAGGCCCGGGCCGGGTCATTGCCGGTGATCTCCAGAAACTTCTCGACGCTGGGGCTCACCAGCAATTGAACCCTGACACTTCGCGCAATGGTCGCCAGCGTTGCCTGAGCCGGATGCCCCAACTGTTCATAGAGTTGCGCCAGTTGCTCCACCGGCATAACGCGCAACCCTATCTGCCGCCGTCCTAGCGCGCGACTGTTGAGCTCGACCTCTTGGTTGAAGAGCGAACCGAGGTCATCGCCGATCGGCGGGGTACTCGTCTGGGAAGGTGGGCGGTTATCAACCCTTGCAAGCGCAGGCTGATCCAGGCTCTGGGGCTTTTGCACATCAACGTGGGGATCGACTTTCATGGGGAATGCCAGGACAGGGAGATTCGTGTCCTTGTGTGGAGGGCAACCCCATTACGGTTCCATCTTGCCGGCGATTCAGAGGCTTATGAAAAAACCGGCACAAACCTCTGAAGGTTTGTGCAAAGCCTTGCATGAAAAGGCACCAAAACAAGATATTTCATCTTATATATCAACAAGTTATACATATTTATCGCTTGGCACAGGCAGTGCTAAGGGGGTTCCCGTCGGAATTATTTCGATCGTGTCTACCCTGAGGAAAAATTCATGGATATCCCAGTCGATGTTCTAGTTCACCTTACACCTGACCCGCACCGCTCCATCCAGAACCTGTCGGAAGACCACCACAAGAAACTCCGCCGTTTCATCCATAAACGCGTGCTGAACCCGGAAGATGCAGACGATATTCTGCAACTGACGTACCTGGAGGCCTGGCGTAACCGGGACCGCTTCGGCGGCCAGGCCACCCTCAGCACCTGGATGTGCGGGATTGCCCAGAACCTGATCCGCAATCACTTCCGGCGCCTGTATGCCAAACCGGTGCATTGCGAGTTCGATGAAGCGCTGTGGCATGGGCAGGAAGAAAACAACAACCTGGACTGGCAATTCGAGATCAACCGCAGGCTCGAAAGAACCCTGCGGGCGATTACCCACTTGCCACTGGAAATGCGTAAAACCCTCTACGCCTCGCTGGAAACCGACGGCAGCTACCAGGACACCGCCGACGCCATGGACATCCCCATTGGCACCGTGCGCTCACGCTTGTCCCGGGCGCGGGAACAGTTGAAGCGAGCCACCTACAACCCGCTACAACCGTAAATCAGGGCACCGGCGCAACGCCGACACCCTTTGCAGGAGCAGTTGATTTACCCGTTTGACGCAAGCGTTGGGCAGCAAGGATATCTGCCCGACTCGACTGACCCGATATCAGGCCTTTTTGGTACGCGGCAACAGAATCGCCAACACCCCGAACAGCGGCAGGAACGAGCACAGCGTGTACACGTACTCGATGCCGTGGATGTCTGCCAGGTGCCCCAGCAGAGCCGCGCCAATCCCGCCAAAACCGAACATCAAACCGAAGAACACCCCGGCGATCATCCCCACATTGCCCGGCACCAACTCTTGCGCATACACCACAATTGCCGAGAATGCCGAGGCCAGAATAAAGCCGATCACCACACTCAGAATGCTGGTCCAGAACAGGTCCACGTGGGGCAGAATCAGGGTGAACGGCGCAACCCCGAGGATGGAGAACCAGATCACCGCCTTACGGCCGATCTTGTCGCCAATCGGCCCGCCAAAGAACGTACCCGCCGCCACCGCCCCCAGGAACAGGAACAGATGCAGTTGGGAACTGGCCACCGACAGGTCGAACTTCTCGATCAGGTAAAAGGTGAAGTAACTGGTGAAACTGGCCATGTAGAAGTACTTGGAAAATACCAGCAGCCCCAGCACCACCAACGCACTCAGCACCCGGCCTTTGGACAGGCCATGGGTGGCCGCCTGGCCTTGTTTGAGCTTGAACAGATTCAAGTGGTGCGCGTACCAGCGGCTGATCGCATACAGCACAAACAATGCAAATACCGCGAACAGACCGAACCAGGCCACATTGCCCTGGCCGAACGGAATGATGATCGCCGCCGCCAGCAACGGGCCGAACGCGGAGCCCGCATTACCGCCCACCTGGAAGGTCGACTGCGCCAGGCCATAACGCCCGCCCGACGCCAGGCGCGCCACGCGGGACGCTTCCGGGTGGAAGGTCGACGAGCCGATCCCGATCAAGCCTGCTGCCAGCAGAATCAACGGGAAGCTGCCCACCTGGGACATCATCAAGATGCCCACCAGGGTGCAGATCATCCCGCAGGGCAGCAGGTACGGCTTGGGATGGCGGTCGGTGTAATAACCCACCCACGGTTGCAGCAGGGAAGCGGTGAGCTGGAACGTGAGGGTGATCAGGCCGACCTGGGTGAACGTCAGGCCGTAATTGGCCTTGAGCATCGGGTAGATCGAAGGCAGTACCGACTGGATCAAATCATTGATCAAATGCGCCAGCGCCACCGCGCCGATCACACGCATCACCAACGGGCTGGTTTGCCCGGCGGCAGGCGCCGTAGCCACGGAGGGCTGGGAATTGCTCAGAGCCATGGGAGGTTTTCCGTACAGCAGATGGATGCACAGGTGCAGGTGCGACAATGTGCCACTTTTGGGTGCAGGAAGGCTATCCCGTTAGCAGGCTAACGAGTAGATGAATCGATGCAGCGGTCATGGCTTGTAAAGGGCCAGCAAGATGAATCCCTTTAATTTGCGGGACGTTTCCTAGAGAATCTTTCGGCCTTGTGCCTGGGGGA
>NZ_JAAAFU010000092.1:72416-72913 GCF_019352905.1 Pseudomonas sp. Xaverov 83
CCACCGATCCGCCGCAACCCTCGACAAACTTCTACGCCATCAGCGACGAAATCAGCTTCGAAGACTCCCTGCTCTACACCGCCGACCTGCTGCACAGCGCCTCGGCCACCGCGCTCGACTGTGGCGAACAACTGCAAAGCCCCGAGCGCGCCAAAGTCCTCGCCGTGTGGCACCTGCTGGAAATGGCCAAAGCCATGGTTGACCGCTCGATAGAGTGCCTGCACCCGCGTAAAACCTGACGCACGAACGCCAGAACACCGCAGATCAACTGTGGGAGCGGGCTTGCTCGCGAATGCGGTGGACCAGCCAATACCTCTGCTGACTGACACACCGCATTCGCGAGCAAGCCCGCTCCCACCTTTTGATCTTGATCGTTCCTACGCTCTGAACTGCCCCCTGGCGCATGGCGCTAAATGGTTTGTAAAGAGCCAGCAAGATGAATCCCTTTAATTTGCGGGACGTTTCCTAGAGAATCTTTCGGCCTTGTGCCTGGGGGA
>NZ_JAAAFU010000092.1:72923-79776 GCF_019352905.1 Pseudomonas sp. Xaverov 83
CGCCGCCTTGGGACCTGCGCAAACCCCAACCGCTCGTCACCAAACCCGGTGTTTCCCGTTAAACAGTTGATAGCGTAGATAAATTTTCAAAAAAAGCGCTTGACGCATTCCCGTTCTCCGCGAATAATGCGCGCCACTTGGCTACATAGCTCAGTTGGTTAGAGCATAGCATTCATAATGCTGGGGTCCGGGGTTCAAGTCCCTGTGTAGCCACCAAGTACTAAAAACGGCTTACCGAAAGGTAGGCCGTTTTTTTATGCCTGAAGAAAAGTACACGGCCCTATTGCCCTAGATACGTCAGTGCCTATGCCGATGGTGCACATCGGGAAAATGCGCATGGCTATGCTGAATCGGTGCATGCTCATGCGCATGACTATGTGGCTCGGTACCGTCCCACTCAAAGTTATGCACATGCTGGTGGTGCTCGTCGTGTGTATGGCGATGACCGTGCGTGAGGGGATCGTGCTGATGCTCGTGCGCATGATGTTCCATCAGATGAATCCACACCCCGATGGCCATCAAGGCGGCCGCGAGCAAGAACATCAGCGAAACCGACTCGCCCAGGATCAGGATCGAGATGACCGCGCCAAGAAAGGGAGCCGTGGAAAAATAGGCGCCGGTGCGCGCACTGCCAAGCCCGCGCAGAGCGAGCACAAACAGCACCAAACTCACGCCATACCCCAACAGCCCAACCACCATGATGGACCCCAGCGTGGCCACGGCTGGCAGTTGCGACCCGATGGCCAACGCCAAACAGCAATTGACCACACCCGCCGCCAAGCCTTTGCTCCCGGCGATAAACAGCGCATCCGAGGCGGAGACCTTACGGGTCAGGTTGTTGTCGATGGCCCAGCAAAAACAGGCGAACGCCACGGCCAGCGGCCCCGTCCAATCATGAGCCGTCGCCGTCCCTTGCGGCCACGACAAAACGAGCCCGCCCAATACAATGGCGATCATGCCGATCACAATCCGGCGGTCTGCGTTCTCTTTAAACACGACCCACGCCAGCACGGCCGTGAGCACTGACTCAAGATTGAGCATCAGCGATGCGGTTGCGCCCGCTGTACGGGTGAGGCCATACATGAGCGCCACTGGCGCAAGCACGCCCCCAAAGACGATGGCGCCCATCAACCAGGGCCACTCTCCGGCTGCAAGCCCGGGCCGTTTCCAGCCGTGGTCGCGGGCAAACCGAACGACGGCCAGGCCCAGGCCGCTGCCCAGATAGAGCAGCCCTGCCAACAGGATGGGCGGCGTATCCAGCCCCAAGAGCTTGGCAAGCGGAGTGCTGGCGCCGAACAACGCCGCAGCAGCCAACGCGTAGAGAACGCTCACATTCATAATGGGCTGCCCTGTCAGGCTTATTGCATAAGGACGAGCATCATAGCTGTGCCCGGGTAAGAATTATGTGAATGCCAGCCTGGCTGGATTCTGTACGACTGAAGCGCCAGGATAGCCCGGCTGGCAAACCACAAGAAGGTGACGCATGACATTCCCCGCTACCGGCATCAGCACTGACCGCCTCATACTGCTGGGCGCCCACCCTTCCCACGCTCGCGTCCTGCAAATGTACCTGCTGCAAAATCGCGATTTCCTGAAGCCGTGGGAGCCTTCGCGTGACGACGCCTTTTTTGAACTGGACGCCATCACCGAACGCCTCCAAGCCATGGCCGACAAAACCGCCAGCGGCGAAGCGTTGCACCTGCTGATATTCAGCCAGGACCAAATCATCGGCGCCTGCAACTTCAGCAACATCGTGCGCGGTGCGTTTCAGGCCTGTCACTTGGGTTACGCGCTGGCTGAATCCGCACAAGGCCAAGGCTTGATGCACGAAGCGCTGACGGCGGCGATTGCCCATGTATTCGATGAAATGCAGCTGCACCGAATCATGGCCAACTACCGGCCAGAGAATGAGCGTAGCGCGCGCCTGTTGGCGCGGCTGGGATTTGAACGAGAAGGTGAAGCGCGGGCGTATCTTAGGATCAACGGGGTCTGGGCGGACCATGTGTTAACGGCACTGATCAATCCGGCAAGCGACCGTCTATTGCAGCCCGAAGTTTTAAACCACTAGAATGGGATTAATTCTCACTTACGACTCTCTCTCATGAAGCTGTCTTCGCCCACCGACGCTCCTACGCTCGATGCGCTGTACCGCGGCTACCACGGCTGGTTATTGACCTGGTTGCGGCGTCGTGTGCATTGCTCCCATCAGGCGGCCGACGTGGCGCAAGACACTTTCGTACGCCTGTTGGCATCGGGTACTTACGTGGCGCCGGGTGAGCCACGGGCTTATCTGGCCACCATCGCGCGCCGGTTGCTGATGGACAATGGCCGCCGCCGACGCCTGGAACAGGCCTACCGCGAAGAGCTCGAACGCTGCGCCGCGTACCTTGAACAGGCGCCTCCACCGGAGCAGATCCTGCAAGCCGCGCAAATGCTTGAAGCGATCGATCGAGCCTTGGCGTGCATGAACAAGCGGATACGCGACACCTTCATCCTGCGTTACCTCGAAGGCCTGGACCAGGCGCAAATCGCCCAGCGCCTCGGGGTCTCGGTGCGCACGGTACAGAACGATCTGGTGGAAGCCTTGCTGGCGTGCGATGCGTGCGCCCAGCCATGAACCAGCCTCTGCCCCACGCTGTGCTGCGCCAGGCTGCCGAATGGCTGGTGCGGCTGGATCACGAAGGCAACGACGCCAGCGAACAGGCATTTCGCGCCTGGCTGGCCGCCGACCCGCAGCACCCACAAGCCATTGCCCGCCTTCAGGGCCACTTGCTGCCTCTTAAACAAGCCCCGGCCCGTGCCGCATTGCGCCGGGCCCGGCAGCCGCGCCACGCGGCAACGCTGGTCAAGTGTCTCGCCCTGGCCCTGCTGCTGGCAGGCGTGCCGGCGTACCAGTACGAGCAACGTGGCTATCTGTTCGCCGACCTGAGTACCGGCCGTGGCCAATGGCGCCAAACGCTGCTGGCCGACGGCAGTGACCTGCAACTGGAAGGCAACTCCGCCGTGAACCTGCACCTGGACGCTACCGAACGCCGCGTGCAACTGCTGCACGGCGAACTCCTGGTGGCGGTGGCCAAGGATGCCCAGCGGCCTTTTTATGTCGACACCCCGCAGGGCAGCATTCGCGCCCTGGGTACGCGTTTTATCGTCGAACTCAGCGACACCGCCACGGTGGTCAAGATGCTCGAATCTTCAACCCGCATCGACAGTGCCGGGCACACGATCACCCTCGGCCCCGGCGAGCAAGTGCGCCTGGATGCAAACGGCCCGGGCACGCCGAAAAGTGTCGATGTGCAGGCGCAGCAGCAAGCCTGGACGGCCCACCAGTTGCTGGCCAATGACGAGCCGCTGGCGGATGTGCTTGAGCGCCTGGCGCGGCATCGCCCAGGTGTGCTGATGTTCGATCGCAAGGCGCTGCAAGGCATTCGGGTGACCGTGATGCTGCCGACGGACGACAGCGACCGCGCGTTGCGCCTGCTCACGCGCACCCTGCCGATTGAGGTCAGCACGTACACCCCGTGGCTCACGCGTGTGCGCCTGAAAGTCCCCGCCGGATAATTCTTACGCAGCGTTGCGTGTTTTCGGTTTTACCGCGTCCTTTCCTTGGCCAACATCCAAAGGAGCACCGATAACATGTCTTCAACCCCCACACGCGGCGGCCTGTTACTGGCCAGTCGACTGTTGCTTGGCTGCCTGCCGCTGGCGGTGCCGGGCCTGGCTTACGCGCAACAGCAGGTACAGGCGTTCGACATCGCGCCCGGCAAACTCGGTGATGTACTGACCCGCTTCGCCCAGGCCGCCGGTGTGCCGATTTCGTTCCTGTCGCAACAGGTGGCCGGGTTGAACAGCCCCGGTGTGCGCGGCAGCTACAGCGTGGCGGACGGGTTCGCGCAGGTGCTGGCCGGCACCGGTTTCGCCGCAACCGGCAATGCCGATGGTTATCAGTTGGAAAGCCTGCCGGTAGCCGGCAGCGCGCTGTCGCTGGGCGCCACAGAGATCACTGCCAACCAGTTGGGCACCATCACCGAAGGCAGTGGTTCCTATACCCCGGGCACCATTGCCACCGCCACGCGCATGGTGCTGACCCCACGAGAAACCCCGCAGTCGATCACCGTGATCACGCGCCAGCATATGGATGACTTCGCGCTCACCTCAATCGATGACGTGATGCGCCATACGCCGGGCATCACCGTGTCGACCTTCGACAGCGAGCGCAATAACTACTACGCACGCGGCTTCTCGGTGGAGAACTTCCAGTACGACGGCATTCCTACCCTGCGCAACTCCGCCTACTCGTCCGGCCAGACCCTGACCGACATGGCGATCTATGACCGCGTGGAAATTCTCAAGGGCGCTACCGGCCTGCTCACCGGCGCTGGCGCCCCTGGCGCGACGATCAACCTGATCCGCAAAAAGCCCACCCGCGACTTCAAGGCCAGCGTGGAACTCGGCGCCGGCAGTTGGGACAACTATCGCTCCCAGATCGACGTGAGTGGCCCGCTGACCGACAGCGGCAACGTGCGTGGCCGCGCGGTGGCGGCGTATCAGGACAAGCACTCGTTCATGGACCACTACCAGCGCAACACCAATGTGTATTTCGGCACGCTGGAAGCCGACCTGACCGAAGACACCCTGCTCACCGTCGGCTTCGATTACCAGAACAGCGACCCGCAAGGCTCGGGCTGGTCCGGCAGCCGTGCGCTGTTCGATCGCAGCGGCAACCGCATCGACGTGAAACGCTCCTACAACAACGGCGCCAAGTGGAGCCGTTGGGAGCAGTATTCCCGCAGCGCGTTCTCCACCCTCGAGCATAACTTCGACAATGGCTGGGTGATCAAGGGCCAATACACCCACCAAATCATGGGCTACGACGCGCCCCTGGGCTCGATCATGAGTGGCCCGTTTCCCGCGACCGGACTGTCGTCCCTGTACGCGAACAAGTTCACCGGCAATACCCGCGCCGACTCGGGCGATGTCTACGCCAGCGGCCCATTCAGCCTGCTGGGCCGTACCCATGAACTGGTGATTGGCGCGTCGGCCTCGAATTCCCACTGGACCGGAAAGGACTACGGCGCCCCCACTTATGTGGGCAACAACCAGATCGATTTCTGGAATTTCGACGGCAATGTGCCGGAGCCAGACTGGGGCGCGCCGACCCGCACCATCGATGCCACCACCCGGCAATCCGCCGGCTACATGGCCGCACGTTTCAACCTCACGGACGACCTGAACCTGTTCCTCGGCAGCCGCGTGGCCAACTACAAATTGCGTGGCGACGACGACTCTACCGAGACCGGCAAGCTGGTGCCCTACGCCGGGGTCACCTACGACCTGAACGACAACTTCACCGCGTATGCCAGCTACACCGACATCTTCATGCCGTCGAGCTACAGCCGCTCCCGCAACAACAAATTGCTGGAACCGGATGAAGGCAAGAACTACGAGACCGGCCTCAAGGGCGAGTTCTTCGAGGGCCGGCTCAACACCAGCGTGGCCTACTTCGAAGTGCATGAAACCAACCGCGCGGAGCCGGACGCCGAATACAACGCCGCGCCTACCAATCCGTCCCTGGGATATGCCGAAAAAGGCATCAAGGCCAAGACCAAGGGCTTCGAGGCCGAGATGTCCGGCGAACTGGCGCCGGGCTGGCAGGCCCAGGCCGGCTACACCCACAAGATCCTGCGGGATGAACATGGCGACAAGGCTTCGACCTGGGAGCCGGAGGACCAGCTCAGTTTCTTCACCTCGTACAAGCTCAAGGGCCCGCTGGACCGCCTGACCGTCGGCGGCGGCGCACGCTGGCAGAGCAGAAGCTGGCAAGTGGTGTACAACCGGCCCAAGGCGCAAAACGAAGAATTCTCGCAGGAAGCGTATTGGGTGGTGGACGCGATGGCCAAGTATCAGGTCAGCGAACATCTTTCCGCGACGCTGAACGTCAACAACCTGTTCGACAAGCAGTACTACACCAACATCGGGTTCTATAACACGGCCTACTACGGCACCCCGCGCAATGTGATGCTCACCACGCGCTGGGACTTTTAACCGGCCAGGCGCCAGCGCCCCATGACATGGGGCGCTGTTGCGTCAAACAGCGTGCCGCACAAAACACTGCTCCACCACCGACTTGCCCCACTGCTGCCCCTCCTGTTCCGACTCCAGCACAAAGCCTGCGCTTTCATAAAGCTTGCGCGCCACATCCAGGCCCTTGAACGTCCACAGCCGCACCGCCGGGAACCGGTGCCCGTCACAGAAATCCAGCGCCTCTTGCAACAGCCGTTTACCCAAACCCTGGCCGTGGGCCGACGGGTCGAGGATGAAGCAGCGCAAGATCGCCTCGCCGTTTTCGCCCTCGCCATCAATGGCAATCGAACCCACAATCTGCGTCCCATCCAGTACCGCCCACACTTCGTTGCGCGGGTTGGCCAGGCGTCCCATCAACTCGGCCATGTCCGCCGCCACCAGGCTTTCGAACGGTTGGCCAAAATTCGCATGCTTGGCGTAGTACTCCGCGTGCATCTGCGCGATGCGCCCAATCACCCCAGGCCGATAGCCCCGGGCGATGCTGTAGTGCCTTGGCTGCCGGGCGCCGGTGCGTTGGGTTTGCAGGGCTGCGGCGTAGTGATCAAGCCCGCGGCTGACGGCCTCTTGCTGTTCGCTGGACAAGTCGCCAATCGCCTCGCCCACTTGGCGCCGGGCAAACGTTTCAATGTCGCGTAAGGTCTTCTGGCCTCGTGTGGTGAGCCGCAGCTTTTTCGAGCGGGCATCGTCCTCGTTGGCAAACTCTTCCAGCTCGCCCGCCTCGATCAGCTTGCGCACCATACGGCTCACCGAGGACTTTTCCAGGCCCAGCAAG
>NZ_JAAAFU010000092.1:79818-123671 GCF_019352905.1 Pseudomonas sp. Xaverov 83
AGCAAGGTGACCAGTTCAGCCGCCGTCAATGCGCCACGCTCGCCGATTTCAACAATCGTGTGCACAGACGACGGTGGATAACGGCTGGCTGCCAACTTCGGCTGCATGAAACCCAGCTCTCGCACCATGAGGCGTGAGGCACAGCGGATCTGATCGATAAGGTCTGGCCTGGAACGGTTCACGTGGAAAACCTCTTGCCCGAATGAAGAGATATAGTTGTATCGCACAACCATATGCAGATCAATCTCCCTTCCCGCAAATCACTGAGGTACATTCCCTCCCCACGGACAACAGATCATTCTCAAATGAACGGAGTCATCGCGTGCTTTCGATTTTCCACCGCCAACGCCTCACCACCCTCTCGCTGATCACCGCCGCCCTCACCCTCGCCGCCTGCCACAGCGCCACCGCGCCTGAACTGCCGCCCGCCCCGGAGCTCGGCTCGGGCTATCGCACCGACATGAGCACCCGCCACGCCGAGCGCCATATGGCCGCCGCCGCCAACCCGCTGGCCGCCGAAGCCGGGCGGGAAATCCTGCGCAAGGGCGGCTCGGCCATCGACGCCGCGATTGCCATGCAGGCCGTACTGACGCTGGTGGAACCGCAGTCGTCCGGGATCGGCGGCGGTGCGTTCATCATGCTGTGGGACGGCAAGCAGGTGCACGCCTACGACGGTCGCGAAACCGCACCGGCGGGCGCTACCGAGCGGTTGTTCCTGAAGGCCGACGGTACGCCGATGGCCTTCCCCGAGGCACAGATTGGCGGGCGGTCCGTGGCAACTCCAGGCGTGTTGCGCGCCTTGGAGATGGCCCACAAAAAGACCGGCCATCTGCAATGGGCGACGCTGTTCGAGCCGGCCATTCGCCTGGCGGAACAGGGCTTCCCGATTTCTGCGCGCTTGCACAGCCTGATTGCCGCCGACCGCTACATCACCCGCTCGCCGGAAATGACCGCGTACTTCCTGAACGCCGACGGCAGCCCGAAGGCCACCGGTACGCTGCTGAAAAACCCGGCGCTGGCCAACGTCTTCAAACGCATCGCCAAGGAAGGGCCGGATGCGCTGTACTACGGCCCGATTGCCGAAGAAATCACCCGCAAGGTGCAGGGCAACAGCAACGCCGGCAGCCTGACGCTGACCGACCTCAAGGGTTACAGCGCGGTTGAGCGGGCGCCGTTGTGCACTGACTACAAGCGCTGGAAAGTCTGCGGCATGCCGCCACCGTCGTCGGGCGGGATTGCTATTGCACAGATCCTCGGCACATTGCAGGCCCTGGAAGCCCGCGACCCGCGCATGGCCCTCGCGCCGTTGAAGCCGGTGAAAACCGATTCCCCGGCAGGCCTGGAGCCGGTGCCCGAAGCGGTGCACCTGATCGCCGAGGCCGACCGCCTGGCCTACGCCGACCGCGCCCAGTACGTGGCCGATTCGGACTACGTGCCGGTGCCGGTTGCTGGGCTGATCGCTCCGAATTACCTGGCCAGCCGCGCTGCGTTGATTGGTGAGCGCAGCATGGGCGTCGCCAAGCCGGGCAAGCCGGCCGGGATTGAAGTGGCCTATGCGCCGGATCGCTCGCCGTTGCGTATTTCCACCTCGCAAGTGGTGGCGGTGGATGACGTGGGTGGCGCGGTGTCGATGACCACTACGGTGGAAGCGGCGTTCGGTTCCCATGTGATGGTCCAGGGCTTTTTGCTGAATAACCAGATGACCGACTTCTCCTTCATCCCCGAAGAGAACGGCCAGCCGGTGGCCAACCGGATCGAGCCGGGCAAGCGCCCGCGTTCGTCCATGGCACCGACCCTGGTGTTTGATCGTCAGAGCGGCGAGCTGGTGGCCACTGTTGGCTCGCCGGGCGGTTCGCAGATCATCGAATATGTGAGCAAATCCCTGGTGGCCATGCTCGACTGGAACCTCGACCCGCAAGCGGCCGTCGGCCTGCCCAACTTTGGCAGCCGCAACGGCGCGACCGAGCTGGAAACCGGTTTATTCAGCGCACCGTTGAAACAGGCGCTGAAGGACAAGGGCCACGCCCTGAGCGAAATCGACATGACCAGCGGCGCCCAGGCGATCGTCCGGGTGCGCGATGCGCAGGGCAAAGCGTCGTTGATCGGCGGGGCTGATCCACGCCGTGAAGGCGAAGCGCTGGGGGATTGAGTTGACTCACTGGAGAGCTGCGCGTGCACAAGGCAAATAACCTCGGCGCCCTGATGGGCGTCGATCATGGATTTTGTTCGATTGACGATCCGTTGCGGCCTGACGAGGTGTTCATCTGCAAGCAGGTGCACAGCGCCACGACCATTGAATGGCGCCCGGAGCTCGCCGCCAATACGGTTGAAGCCGATGGGGTTTTCAGCCGGGATCTGCAGCCGATTGCGGTGATTACCGCCGACTGCCTGCCGCTGCTGATGGCCTCGGAGGACGGGGACTTTGTCGCGGCGATTCATGGCGGCTGGAAGGGACTGCAAGGCGGGATCATCGCCAATGCCATGCAACGGTTTACCGCCGAGGGTGTGGCGCTGGATCAGTTGCGGATTGCGATTGGGCCTTCGATCAAGCCTTGTTGTTATGAGGTGAGTGGCGAGTTTGTGGCGCAGTTGCAGGCGAGTCAGGGGCATTTGTGGCGGGATGGAAATGCGCCGTGGACGTTCGAGCAGCCGGGGCCTTTGTTGGCACCGGAGATTCAGCCGCCAGAACCCAGGCAGGCCTTGAGTGCGTGGTTTGATTTGAGCCGCTATGCGCTGATCTTGCTGGAGGCGGCAGGGATAAAACGTGAGCAGGTTGAGGTAAGCGAAGTGTGTACGTATTGCACCTCACCGGCGTTTGCGAGTTATCGCAGAAGGACCCATGACAGTACGGAGAGGAAGACGTTGTTGTACTCGTGGGTTGCTCGCGCAGTGTAATGGGACGACGCCCACAGCTCTCTTAGCTATTAGCCTTAGAAAATCTGTGGGCTGTCATTTTTTGCGAAACAACGTTTCTTGAATCCCTCTCCATCCGCTGACATTTTCTGGCCCCGCCCCTTCTTGCCAGAGGCTACGTCAAAGACGTAGAATTTTTGCGTGTTAACGATCATCGAGTCACCATTATTCAGCAAGCTATGGCCCGATTACTGGACCGAAGAGGAACGGGGTATTTTTATGGCTTTTCTAGCCAACCACCCCGATTCAGGTACTGTCATTCCAAGTTCTGGTGGTTGCCGAAAAGTACGCTGGAGCTTGGAAGGCCGGGGCAAGAGCAGCTCAGTACGGATCATTTGCACAACGCAATTGGCGTGCGGCGCACTACTAGTTGCCTTGCTGATTTATGGCAAAGGTGCCACCGAGAATATTCCCGCGCATGTCCTCTACAAAATCGCCAAGGAGATGAACCATGCCACTCACTGAGAAACAGCTGAAGGAACGTGACGCCAAGCGCAACATCGGCGAGGAATTGCTGGCTGCCGTTATCGACGTCAAGGAAGCGCGTCATGGTCACGTCCATCACGTCGAAATTACCCAAGCGGCTGAGGCGCGCAGCAAGACCGGGTTGTCACAGCCCAAGTTTGCCGAACTGCTGGGGGTCTCTGTACGAACGCTTCAAGAATGGGAGCAAGGGCGCCGTTCTCCTTCCGGCGCAGCACGTTCCTTGCTGCACATAGCAGCCATCAGGCCAGACGTTTTTCGAGAAGTCCTCAGTAACGCCTGATGGCGTTACTGGTCTACCGGCTAATCTTCAACCCCTTGCGCCCCGCATGCCGCTCCAGCGCCAGCTCGATCAAGCGGCTCACCAGCTCGCTGTAGCTCATGCCAGCCGCCTGCCACAACTTCGGGTACATGCTGATGCGGGTGAACCCAGGCAACGAGTTGATTTCGTTGATCAGCACCTCACCCTCATCCGTCAGAAACACATCCACCCGCGCCAGCCCGGCACAGCCTAGGGTTTCAAACGCTTCGATGGCCAACGCACGAATGCGCTCGCTGGCTTCGACACTGATGTCCGCCGGCACCACCACTTGGGCTGCCTGGTCATCGATGTATTTGCTGTCGTAGGAATAGAACCCGTCGCGCACCACGATCTCGCCGCAGCCGCTGGCGATGGGGTTCTCGTTACCCAGCACAGCACATTCAATTTCCCGGCCTTTTACCGCCGACTCCACCAGCACCTTTTCATCAAACCCAAGTGCCAGCTCTACAGCAGCGTGATATTCAGCCTCGCTGCCCACCTTGCTCACCCCCACGGACGAACCCTGGTTCGCCGGTTTCACGAACATCGGCAATCCGAGTTTCTGTTGCGCTTGGTCGAAGGTGGTACGCGCCGCATTCCTGCGGTTGAGGGTAATGAACGGCGTCACGGCAATCCCGGCATCGCGCAGCAGGCGTTTGCTGATGTCCTTGTCCATGCACACCGCCGAGCCCAGCACGTCGGAGCCGACAAACGGAAGGTCCGCCATGCGCAGCAGGCCTTGCAGGCAGCCGTCTTCGCCGAGGGTGCCGTGGACGATCGGGAAGATCACATCGACGTGTTCCAATGAGACCTGGCTCGAGGTTTCTACCAGTTGCTGGCTGGCCTTGCCCGGCACGACCGCCAGTTCACGATTGGATTGATTGAGGGCGATCAGTGCCGGGTTTTCTTCGTTGAGCAGAAAGCCCGAGGTGTCGTTGAGGTGCCAGTGGCCGGCCTTGTCGATGCCGATCAGGATCGGCTCGAAGCGCGAACGGTCCAGCGCGTCGACGATATTACGCGCCGATTGCAGCGACACTTCATGCTCGGCCGAACGGCCACCAAAAATAATCCCTACCCGCAGCTTGCTCATGATCGGCCTCACGTTTGAAAGTAAGGCTTCTTACCATGAGCCGTCAGCGATTCGCTACCAGCGTGGCCCCGAACAGCACATAACAACCACCGGCGAATCGGTCCAGCCACTTGCGCGAGCGGCTGTAGACGTTGGCCATCCGTTCACTGGAGAACACCAGCGCCACGCACGAATACCAACTGAATGACAAGGTCGCCATGGTGATCACGGCCAGGGTCAGCAGCAGCGGCGACGGTGATGGGGGCATGGTGGACGCAAAGATCGTCGCGACGAACAGCGCCGCTTTGGGGTTGGACAGGTTGCCCAATAAACCCAGGCGCCAAGCGGAAAACAGCGAGCGCCGAGGTTCGTCGGGCAACAGGTTCTGGGCCATGGCCGGTGCCGAGCGCCGGAACAGTTTCAACCCCAGGTAAATCAGGTAGCAGCCACCGATGATCTTGAACGCCAGGTACAACATCGGCGCTGCGGTAAACAATGACTTGATCCCCAAGCCGCCGGCCAGGCCCCACATTACGGTGCCGGTGGCCACGCCAGCGGACGCCACTACGCCATGGCGGCGCGAGCAGCTGGCGGCCAATTGCGCCGTGTTGAAGAAGTTCGGGCCTGGCGTCACGACCGCGACGGTCCAGAGCAAGGCCAGCGACAGAAGAGGCGCGGCGTACGGCAGGCTTGGGACAAGCATCGGTTGATCCATCCTTCAGGGAATTAAAGATCCTTGCCGTTTACAGCTCAGGTTCGGGTTCATGCACCAGCAGGTCGCCCGGCTGACACTCCAGATACTTGCAGATTGCATCCAGGGTCGCCAGCCGTATGCCCTTGACCTTGCCTTGCTTGAGCAATGACAGGTTTTGTTCGGTGATACCAATGGCGGCGGCCAGGTCCTTGGACTTGACCTTGCGCCGGGCGAGCATAACGTCCAACTCAATCACAATAGACATGCTGTTCTCAAACAAACGTACGGTTTTCAGAATCCACTTCACTGGCCTGCCACAGGATGCGCGCGATCACCGAGATGCAGCCGGCGAGAAACAGCGCCACGATGCTGGGCGGGGTAAAACTCAAGGTGAGCAGCCGCTGGCCAACCGGCTCGTTCATCGTGACCCAGACACTGAGCAAGGGCTCACACAGAAAATCCAGCAACACCCACAGTGCCACGGCCCGGCCTACTTTACCCAAGTGCTGCGCGGCGGCGCAGGAAAAATACTCCCCACGAGCATAGTTCTGGAACAGCTGGCGCAAATGATTCAAACCGGACACCAGCGCAATCAAGGGAATGCTGGAGAGCAGGACGCCGCCCAGTGTCTGCCACCAAGGGAACGTCGCAACGATCTCCGCCCGTCCCTCGATCTGTTGACCACTCAGGGCGAAACCAAACCCGAACGAAGCGCTTTGCACCGGGTAAAGCCACGCGGCGGTATTGAGCAGCAGTATGGCGACGATCAACAACAGGGTAAGCAATGCCATGCGCTGGCTGAGCTGGGCAAGACGTTGGGAATTCATGGGTAAGCCTCTCAGAAATTTGAGGCGGAAAAATAAACGATTAATTATCGTAAAACAATCATTTTTTAATGGTTAGCGATACCTGAACACAAAACCGATACTGCCCCCCGAAATTTCAGCAGTGGCACAATCGTTCAAGACCGCAGCAGACAGCCCGGTCACACTGGGGTAACGTATTTGCGTCCCGACCTGCGACTGACACCATGATCAAACCCTCTCTCGACTGGCTGCACCGCGCGCCCCACGCCAGTGGCCTGGAGCGTATCGAGGCGTATTTTGCCGGGTTTGGCTTCGACCCTCATCGCCACGACACCTATGCCATCGGCCGTACCCTGTTCGGGGTGCAGAGTTTTCACTATCGCGGCGGCATGACCCACAGTCTGCCGGGGCGGACCATGGTGATCCATCCCGATGAAGTGCATGACGGCTGGGCCGGCAGCGAGGAAGGTTTCAAATACCGGATGATTTACGTGGAGCCGGCGCTGATCCAGCAAGTGCTCGGTGGCAAGCCGTTACCGTTTATTCCCGGCGGGCTGTCCAGCGACCCGTGGCTGTACCGCGCCAGTGAAGTGTTGCTGCAAAGCCTGGATTGCCCGATTGATCCGTTGCAGGAACAGGACGCAATGTTTGACCTGGCCCAGGCGCTGAACAATGCCTCGGGCATCACGGTCAATCGCAAGACTTTCGACTACCGCGCCGCCGAACGCGCGCGGGAATTTATCCACAGCGCCTTGGGCCGGCCGATCACCCTCGATGAAATGGCGGAGTACGCCAACCGCGACCGCTGGGCGTTGTCGCGGGATTTTCGGTTGTTGTTTGGCACCAGCCCCTATCGCTACCTGACCATGCGCCGCCTGGACCTGGTGCGCAGTTTGTTGGGCCAGGGCCAATCACTGGTGGATGCCGCACTGACCGCCGGCTTTACCGACCAGAGCCACATGACCCGGCAATTCCGCAGCACCTTCGGCATGCCGCCGTCGCGTTGGGTGAAGATGCTCGGGCGCTGAAATCCCCGCCTTGAAATGCGATCAACCTGTGGGAGCTGGCTTGCCTGCGATAGCGGTGGATCAGCTAATAAATGATTGACTGACACTCCGCCATCGCAGGCAAGCCAGCTCCCACAGTTGATTTATGTCGCTGCTGAAATCGCATTCGACTCTAGAGCTCGCTCTTTAAGCGCTAACGCCAACACCGCCCCCGCCAGGGCAATCGCCGCGCTCCACCACAACGCCAGCTCAATCCCGCTCGCCTGCGCCGCGCCCGTCGACCCGCCGGCATTCGCCAGCGACACCAGCAACGCCAACCCCAATGCGCCGCCAATCTGCTGGCTGGTGGACGCCATGCCCGCCGCCACACCCTGCTCTCCCGGGCGGATGCCCAAGCCAGCGGCCACCCACATCGCCGTCCAGGTCATGCCCTGGCCGATGCTCAGGATGAAAATCCCCGGCAGCAACGACCAGAACCCCGCCCCCTTCGGCAACGCCAGGCACACCAGGGCAATGCCCACCGCACCCGCCAACTGGCCGCTGACCAAGGTGGTGCGCAATCCCAGGCGTGCCAACGAACGTTCCGCCAGCCAGATACCGCCGGTGCACACCAGGGTCGCCGGCAAAAATGCCAAGCCCGCCTGCAACACGCTGTAGCCATAGACCTGCTGGTAATACACCGCCAGAAAGTAGTACTGCACGCCAAAGCTGCTCATGAACACCGCCGTCAACACCATGGCCATACGCAACTCGCGATAGCCCAACAACCGCAGCGGCATCAGGGGATCACAGCCCCGGTGTTCGATCCAGGCAAACAACCCGAGCAGCGCCAGCGCCAGGGTCATGCAGCCCAGGGTCGACGGCGCCGCCCAACCCCACTCAGGGCCTTGTACCAGGGAAAACACCAGCAGCGTGCCGCCCACCGTCACGGTCAGCGCGCCGCTGATATCAAAGTTGCGCCCACGGGCCCGCTCGCCATCGGCGGGAATCCAGTAGCGCGCCGCCAGGGCGCAGGCACCCGCCAACGGCACATTCACCAAGAATACCGCCTCCCAGCCCCAGGCCTGGGTCAGCACGCCGCCGAGCAACGCGCCCAATGCCAGGCCCGCCGCCGAGGCCGCGCTCCACACCGCAAATGCACGATTACGCGCCGGCCCTTCGGCGTAATGGGTGTTGATCAGCGCCAGCGTCGCCGGGAACAACAGCGCCCCGCCCACGCCCTGTACCGCCCGGGCCAGCACCAGCAACAAGGCGCTGCCGCCGAGCACCGCCGCCAGGGAAGACAGCGCATACAGAGATTGGCCGAGGATGTACAAGCGCCGCTTGCCCAGCAGGTCTGCGGCGCGACCGCCCAGCAACAGGAAACCGCCGAACGCCACGCTGTAGGCGCTGACCACCCACTGCAATTGCTGGGCAGAAAAACCCAGGTGGCTGCCGATCTGCGGCAGCGCGACAAACACGATGGTCGCGTCGAGGGCGATGATCAGTTGCGCGGTCGCCAGCAGCAACAGCATCCAGCCTGAGGGTCGAGATAAAGACATCACAGCGTCCTGCCAAAAAGTGAGAGACGCCAGTGTCTTTCATGCCCAACAGATGATAAATAGCCTTATCTCTCTTTCAGTAATGACTTTAATCATGGATCTGAACGCTGTTCGCCTGCTGGTGCGCGTCGCCGAAACCCGCAGTTTCACTCGCGCCGCCGGAGACCTGGGGCTGACCCAATCGGGCTTGTCCCGGGCCATTTCCCGGCTGGAAAACCAGCTGGGTGTGCGCCTGCTGCAACGCAACACCCGCAGCGTCAGCCTCACTCCCGACGGCCAGATGCTGTATGAACGCAGCGCGCCGTTGCTCGCTGAACTGGCCGAAGCCGAACGACAGATGCTCGACCGCCGCGCCTCACCCTCGGGTTTGCTGAAGATCAGCACGCCCTCGTTGTTTGGCCGCAAAGTGGTGATGCCGGTGATCGGCGAACTGACTTTGCAATACCCCGAACTGCGTATCGAAGCGGTAATGACCGATCGCCTGGTGGACATCGTCGACGAAGGTTTTGATGCCTTGCTGCGCACCGGCGATATCCAGGACCAACGCCTGATCGCCCGGGCACTGCCGCCGCTGCGCTGGGTCACCGTCGCCTCCCCGGTTTATCTCGCGCGTTTTGGTACGCCGCAAACCGTCGATGAACTCAAGGACCACAACTGCCTGACCGTACGCAACCTGCGCACCAGCCGGCTGGTGGACTGGCAGTTCATGCTGGAGGGCAAGGTGCAGGACGTGAGCGTCGAGGGACGGTTGATCTTTGATATTGGCGATGCGCTGGTGGACGGCGCACTGGGCGGGTTTGGCATCGCCCAAGTGATGGATTTTGCAGTGCGGGAGGACCTGGCGGCCGGGCGCCTGGTGCCCTTGCTGGAGGATTTTGCCGGGCGCAGTCGGGCGATATCCCTGGTGTATCCGCCATCGCGGCAGTACTCACCGAAGTTGATGGCGTTTGCCGAGGCGCTCAGCAAAACCCAGTGGTAACACAACCTTTGTGGAGAGGGAGCTTGCTCCCGCTCAGCTGCACAGCAGTCGTATATCTACCGACCAAGTGTATTGGCAGGAAAGCAATGGGACCGCTTCGCGCTCCAGCGGGAGCAAACTCCCTCGCCACAAACCAGGCTCTACCGGAAGAATTCGGTACTGGGCTTAAAGCTGCCGCCCATCAATGGGCTCACCAATCGTCAGGAAATGCCCGCCCGCCACATGGTGCAAGGTACGCAGCCCATCGTGCCCGTCGAAATGCCAGCGACCGTCGCTGAACACCCGCTCATCCGCCTCGGCCGCCACGACTTCGGCGAGGAACAGATCATAGGTCTGCTGGTTATGCGGCTCCGGCAGCAACCGGCACTCCAGCCACGCCACGCAGCCTTCGAGCATCGGTGCTTCGGTGTGTTCGCCGCTGAAGGTCTGCAAGCCGTACGCCGCGAACTTGTCCGTCTCGCTGCCGGTGGTGTTGCCCACGGTCTGCACGATATCCGCCTGGGCCGCACACGGCACGTTGAGCACGAAGGTGCCGGCGCCTTCCAGCAGGTGCCGGGTCCAGGTGGCCTTGTCGAGTACGACGGCGACTTTGGGCGGTTCGAAATCCAGGGGCATGGCCCAGGCAGCCGCCATGATGTTGCGCTGGCCATTGTGCGCAGCGCTGACCAGCACGGTCGGGCCATGGTTGAGCAAGCGGTAGGCCTTGGACAGTGGGACGGGACGGCGATGGTTAGGGCTCATGGACAAAAGGCTCGGAAAAAAACCTACGATACCTCAAGCATGAGCCCCGGTGACTAGCTGCTCAGCTGATTGGCGAATTGCCCAACGGCGCTGACCACCTTCTGGGCACCGTCCTGAATCTCCACGATCACCGTGCCCGCCTCGGCCGCCAATGCCAGGCCCTGTTCGGCCTGCAGGCGGCCATCGGTCATCAGCGCCACTGCATCGCGGGCCATGTCCTGGTTCTGGCGTACCACGCCGACGATCTCCTCGGTGGCCTTGCTGGTACGCGACGCCAGTTGCCGAACCTCATCGGCCACCACCGCAAAACCACGGCCTTGCTCACCGGCGCGGGCGGCTTCGATGGCGGCGTTGAGCGCCAGCAGGTTGGTCTGCTCGGCGATGCCGCTGATGGTCTTGACGATGCTGCCGATCACCTGGGACTGGGCGTTCAGCGCTTCAATGCCGTCGCCCGCTTGCTGCATGTGCTTGGCCAGGTCGCGCATCACGTCCACCGCCTGGGTGACCACGGTGGTGCCACGCTGGGCGCTGCTGTCGGTTTGCAGCGAGGTGCTGTAAGCGATGCTGGCCGCGTCGGCCACGGCCTGTTCCTGGTTAACCTGGTCGGTGATCACGGTGGCGAACTTGACCACTTTGTACAGCCGCTCATTGGCGTCGAGCACCGGGTTATACGAGGCCTCCAGCCACACCACGCGTCCGTGGCTGTCCACGCGTTTGAAGCGGCCGGCGACGAATTCCCCGGCGTTCAGGCGTTTCCAGAACTGCTGGTACTCGACGCTGTTGGCGTCCTGCGATTCGCAAAATATCCGGTGATGTTTGCCCTGGATCTGCGCCAGGCTGTAGCCCATGCCGTTGAGGAAACGGTCGTTGGCCGTCAGCACATTACCGTTGAGGTCAAACTCGATCACCGCTGTGGAGCGCACCAGCGCGGTGATCAGGTTTTCGTGCTCGCGGGAGGCCTCGATGGTGCGGGTCAGGTCGCTGGAAAACATCGAAATATGCTTGATACGTCCGTCGCTGCTGCGCACCGGTTGAACGATGGAGCGCAACCACGCCTCGTTGCCGTTGCCCCGCGTCAGACGCACCGTACCGGCGAAATGTTCGCCCCGCACCAATGCGTTTTTGAAGCGCAGTTGAAACTCGTCCTGCTTGACGTGCGCCGGCACCAGGTCTTCGATCAAGCGGCCTTCCAGCTGGCTGCCCTGGTAACCCATCTCTTGAAGAAAGATGGCATTGACCGACTCGATACGCCCTTCGGGATCCAGGGTCAGGGTCATCATTTCGCTTTCCAGGCTCTCTCTCACTTGCTGCAGGCTGGACAATTCTTCGCGAAGAGCAGACAGCTCCTGCTTGAGACGGGTGTTGAACATGGAGGCACCGGTGGGCAAGTAAGGACGTGGGTCTGACCTGCATCGGCGCTGCCGGCATTTTCTGAAGAGCGCTTTAGTGCGTTGCTCAACTATATTTTTGCGGCCCCTCAACTGCCGTTGTTACGGCAGATGCCCATGACCTGGTACTGGAGCGTGTTGAGCTTGCCGGTGGAATCTTCATAGGTCATGCGCGACGGTACCGCGTTGCACGAACGGATCGGCGGCGTGACGTTGACCACCTTGGCAATGTCCAGCTTCATGCCGTAGCGATAGTCCTGGACCACGGGCATCGCCTTGCCTTTTTTCGCGGCATAGGCGGCCATGGCTTGCTCGTTGTTTTGCATCATCTGGGCGAAGGTGCGGTCACCGCCGCCTTCCGCCATCGCGCCGACGGAAAAGATCAGGGCCAATGCAGCGACAGTGGTTTTCAGGGTCTTCATGAGGGCGTCCTCGTCTGATTTCATTGATTGAAAGTTCAGAGCAAGAGTAACTAACCAAGCCTGTCGCAAAGTTCACCGAAAGATTACTTATCCGTTATGTCCTGTTGAAATTCCAAAATTGTAATCTGCGCGCCACCTCGTCGTTATCTCGTGTTTGCAACTATCTGCCCGGGCACCACCAAAACAAGAATGCCCCATCGATAAGAAGCTAATAGCTGCCACTACCGAGGAGCGCTACATGAGTACTAACCGTACACTTTCCCTTTCCATGATTGCCGCCCTGGCGGGGCTCACCCCGCTTTCAGGCATGGCCGTGGAAGACAAATCCGAAGGATTTATCGAAGGCAGCACCTTGAACGTGCTGGCCCGCAACTTCTACTTCAACCGGGACGATCGCAAGGGCCAGTCGAGCCCCACCGGCAATGGCTACTCGGAAGCCTGGGCCCAGGGTTTCATCGGCAAGTTCGAGTCCGGATTCACTCAGGGCTCGGTGGGCTTCGGCCTGGACGCGTTTGCGATGTATGGCCTGAAACTCGACTCCAGCACCGGCCGCAGCGGCGGCAAGGGCTCGTTCGGCGTGCTGCCGGTAGACAGCGACAACCAACCCGAGGACGGCTACAGCAAGCTCGGCGGCGCGTTAAAAATGCGCCTGCTGGATACCGTGATCAAGGCCGGTGATGTGTTCCCGCTGACCCCGGTGGTGGCCTACGGTGACTCGCGGGTGTTGCCGGAAAGCTTCCGTGGCGTCACCGCACAAAACACCAGCATTGAAGGCCTGAGCCTGCAAGGCGGACACCTGAGCGGCATGAGCCAGCCCACCCAAAGCGGCATGGATAAAGGCTTTGCGACGTTTTATGCGGGCAAGGTGGATTCACCCTGGATCGGCTATGCCGGTGGTGACTACCAGGTGAACAAACACCTCAGCGTCAGCCTGTACACCAGCCGCCTGAAGGATGCCTGGGACCAGTACTACTTCGGCAGCGCCGCCAGCTACCCGCTGAACGATGAGGTTTCGCTGTTTGGCGACTTCAACTATTACAAGGCGGTGGACGAGGGCAAGAAACGCCTGGGCGAGTTCGATAACAACATCTGGAGTGCCAGGATCGGAGTCAAGGTGGGCGCCCACAGCCTGGCCTTGTCCCACCAGCGCAACAACGGTGATGACGACTTTGACTACCTGCGCATGTCCGACTCGATCTTCCTCAACAACTCGATCCAGTACAGCGACTTCAACTCGCCCAAGGAACGCTCGTGGATGCTCGCCTATAACCTCGACATGCAGGCCTTCGGCATTCCCGGGCTGACCTTCATGACCCGCTACGGCAAAGGCACCGGCGCCGACTACAGCAACGCCAACGCGGTGTACATGCGCCGTGACGCGGCCGGCGATCCGTTGACCGACCAACGCCGCTGGGAGCGGGATATCGAGGCCAAGTACGTGGTGCAGGGCGGCAACTTGAAAGACCTGTCGCTGCGATTGCGCCAGGCGACGGTTCGTTCAAGTGCCTTTGAGTCGGATTTGGAAGAAGTTCGGCTGATTGTCGAATATCCGTTGGCGATTCTCTAAATGATCACAACGGCAGGTGCTTACATTCATTTGCCGTTGACTAACATCTGTTCACAATTTGAAGCCTGTCAGAACTGTAATATGCGCCTCACCTTCTCGTTAAGTTGCGCTTCTTATACTGGCTACAACTAACGGCACACGCCTTATTTGGAGAACAGTCATGAAGCCCTCTCACTTGTTATTGATCAGTTTTCTCGGCGCCACTTCCAGCCTCGCATTGGCCGACGACGGTGCCGACCGTTCCCGGCAGTTCCTCGCCGAGTTCCGCCAGCAACAGCAGCAGGTCCACGGCGAACAGTCTGTGGCCGAGACCGCGCCCGCCGACGCACAGAAGCAGTCGATCTGAACGGCGCACACCGAGCACATTCATCTCTGAAGCTTTTGTGTAGCTCCTTTGGAAAGAGATGAATTTTTTACGCCCCGCATGGGGCGTTTTTTTTGCCTGCCGGTTTTGCAGCGCAACAACCAGTCACAAACTGCCCGGTTGACCCTGTAGCTACTTCAGCCTTCAGGCTTCGGAAAATCCGAATCACAGTCTCTCTCTATCAATAAAAGGTAAATCCCCCATGCGTATCCTTGTGGTTGAGGACGAGCAAAAAACCGCCGCCTACCTGCAGCAGGGCCTGACCGAAAGCGGTTACGTGGTCGACTGTGCAGCCAGCGGCGTGGACGGCCTGCACCTGGCCGCGCAACACGCCTATGAACTGGTGATTCTCGACGTCAATCTGCCAGCCAAGGATGGCTGGGAAGTGCTTGAGCAATTGCGCCGCGACAGCAGCCAGCGGGTGATGATGCTGACGGCCCGTGGCCGGTTGGCCGACAAGATCAAGGGCCTGGACATGGGCGCCGATGATTACCTGGTCAAACCCTTCGAGTTTCCCGAGTTGCTGGCCCGGGTGCGCACCCTGCTGCGTCGCAGTGAGCACATACCGGTGCCGGAAGTGTTCCAGGTGTCGGACCTGGAGCTGGACCCACGCCGCCACCGCGCATACCGCGGCAACCGACGTATCGACCTGACCACCAAGGAATTCGCGCTGCTGCATGTGCTGATGCGTCAGTCCGGCGAAGTACTGACCCGCACGCAGATTATTTCCCTGGTCTGGGACATGAATTTCGACTGCGACACCAACGTGGTGGAAGTCTCCATCAGCCGCTTGCGGGCCAAGGTCGATGACCAGAGCGACGTCAAGCTGATCCATACCATTCGCGGCGTGGGTTATGTGCTGGAGGCTCGCCAATGAAAGCCAGCAGCCTGTCGATGCGCCTGGGGCTGACGGTGAGCCTGATGGGCGCCGGCCTGGTGGTGTTGCTCGCGACCTTGGCGTACCTGGCCCTGACTCACGAGCTGGAGAAACTGGCGCGCAAGGGCCTGGAAAGCAAAATGGAACAGATCCAGCACAGCCTCGCCCTCGGCCTGGACACCCGCGACATCCGCGCCCGCCCGCACTCGCTGATGGACCTGGTGATGGGGCACGATAATTTTTACCTGACCATCGTTGGCACCGCGCCCGATGAAGTGGTGCTGCTCAGTGTCGGCGCCAAGCCACAGGAACCGTTGCTGACCGACTTCGCCCCGTCCCAAAACCTCGGTTACCTGAACTGGGATGACACCAATGGTAATCAAGTGCTGAGTGCCTCCAGCCTGATGCGCCTGGCCAGCGGTGAACGCGTGCGGGTCCTGTTATCGCTGGATCGCCGGGACGATCAGGCGCTGCTCAGTGCGTACCTGCGTTCCACCGTGATCGCCCTGCCGCTGCTGTTGCTGCTGATCGGCATCGGCGCCTGGTGGGTGGTGCAACGCGGGCTGGCGCCGCTGCAGCAGTTCAGCCGCGTCGCCGCAAAAGTCACCACGCAGGACATGACCCACCGCCTGGCTGTGGATAACTTGCCCAAGGAGCTGGGCGAGTTGGCGCAAGGCATCAACTTCATGTTGCAGCGCCTGGACGGCGGCGTGCAGCAGCTGTCGCAGTTCTCCGATGACCTGGCCCATGAGCTGCGCGCGCCGCTGACCAACTTGATGGGCAAGGCCCAGGTGACGTTGTCCCGGGAGCGCCCGCCGCAGGAGTACAAAGCGGTGCTGGAATCCAGCACTGAAGAGATGGAGCGCTTGGCGCGGATCGTCTCCGACATGCTGTTCCTGGCACAGGTCAGCCACCCTACGGCGCGGGTTTCGTTTGCGCCGGTGTCCCTGGCCGATGAAGCGCGCCGGGTGATGGAGCTGTTTGCCTTGAGTGCCGAAGACAAGCAATTGACCCTGAGCCTCGACGGCGATGCGTCCGTGCATGGCGACCGCTTGATGATTCAGCGGGCGATTTCCAATTTGCTGTCCAATGCCATCCGTCATACACCCCACGCCTCCGCGGTTTCGGTGCGGGTGGAAACCCACGGGCAGCAAGTGTCGCTGTCGGTGGGCAACCCCGGCCCCGGGATTGAAGCGCAACACCTGCCGAACCTGTTCGAACGCTTCTACCGCGTCGACAGCAGCCGCGCTCGCTCCGAAGGGGGGACCGGGCTGGGGCTGGCCATCGTGCGGTCGATCATGACCCTGCATCAAGGCCGGGCAGAAGTCAGCAGCGAGCCCGGAGATTTCACTGTGTTTCGGTTGGTGTTTCCCCTTCATGCCAACGCTATCTGTCAATAAACCATTGTGGCGAGGGAGCTTGCTCCCTCGCCACAGGTTATTGGTCAGGCATCAGGCGGTCTTCCTGCTCTTCACGCCGATGCGCCCAGTGATACAGCGCCGGCAATACCAGCAGGGTAAGCAGCGTCGACGAAATGATCCCGCCTATCACCACCGTCGCCAACGGGCGCTGCACTTCAGCGCCGGTGCCGGTGGCGAGGGCCATGGGGATAAACCCGAGCGACGCCACCAGTGCCGTCATCAACACCGGGCGCAAGCGCGTCAGGGCGCCTTCGTTGATCGCCGCCGACAGTGAACGCCCTTCCTCCCGCAGGCTACGGATGAACGCAATCATCACCAGTCCGTTAAGCACCGCCACCCCCGACAGCGCAATAAAGCCCACCCCCGCCGAGATCGACAGCGGAATATCCCGCAGCCACAGCGCCATGATTCCGCCGGTCAATG
This sequence comes from Pseudomonas sp. Xaverov 83, assembly GCF_019352905.1. NCBI lineage: Bacteria > Pseudomonadati > Pseudomonadota > Gammaproteobacteria > Pseudomonadales > Pseudomonadaceae > Pseudomonas > Pseudomonas sp. Xaverov 83. The sequence goes on from NZ_JAAAFU010000092.1 coordinate 96,815, forward strand.
CGAAGGGAATCCCGGTGAACACCAGCAGCCCGTCCTTGAGGTTGTTGAACATCATGAACAACAGCCCGAACACCAGCAGCAACGCCACCGGCACCACGATGCGCAGGCGCTCGGAGGCTTCCTTCAACTGCTCGAACTGGCCGCCCCAACTGGTCCAGTAGCCCGCAGGGATTTTCACCTGGGTGCCGATAGCCGTCCCGGCTTCTTCAACAAACGAACCGATATCCCGCCCACGCACGTTGGCGCTGACGATCACCAGGCGCTTGCCGTTTTCGCGGCTGATCTGGTTGGGGCCGAGCACCAGGTCCAGGCTGGCGACTTCCGACAGCGCGATAAACCCCAACTGCCCTGCCGCGCTATTCGCCAGCGCCGGAATCGGGATCAGCAACCGCGACAGGCCTTCGATATCGGTACGCAGGGCGTCGGACAAACGCACCACCATGTCGAAACGCCGGTCGCCTTCGTACATCGTCCCGGCCTGCCGCCCACCCACGGCGACGGCAATCGTGTCTTGCACATCCCCCACATTCAGGCCAAAACGCGCGGCCTTGTCGCGGTCGATATTGATGGTCAGCACCGGCAAGCCGGAGGTCTGTTCCACCTTCACTTCCGAGGCGCCCTTGAGGGTTTGCAAGGTCTCGGCGATTTCCCCGGCGGTCTTGTTGAGCACCGCCATGTCGTCACCAAACACCTTCACCGCCACGTCGCTGCGCACCCCGGAAATCAGCTCGTTGAAGCGCAGCTGGATCGGTTGCGACAGTTCATACACGCTGCCCGGCACAATCGCACTGGCGCGCTGGATGTCAGCGATGATCGCCTCGCGGGACTTCTTCGGGTCGGGCCACTGGTCCTTCGGCTTGAGCATCACGTAGCTGTCGGAGATGTTCGGTGGCATCGGGTCGGAGGCGATTTCCGCGGTGCCGGTGCGGGCGAATACCCGCTCGATTTCCGGCACCTCGGCCATCAAGGTTTTTTCCAGTTGCTGCTGCATGTGCACCGACTGCGTGAGGCTGGTGCCCGGAACACGCATGGCCTGCAGGGCAAAGTCGCCCTCGCTCAGGCTGGGGATAAATTCGCTGCCCATGCGACTGGCCACCGCCCCCGACACCACGATGGTCAGCACCGCCAGGCCGAACACCAACGGGCGGCGCGCCATCACCCAATCCAGCACCGGCGCGTAGACGCGACGTGCGGTGCGCATCACCAGGTTTTCTTCTTCCTTGACCTTACCGGTGACGAACAGCGCAATCGCTGCCGGTACGAAGGTCACGGACAAAATCATCGCCCCCAGCAGCGCGATCACCACGGTGAACGCCATCGGGTGGAACATCTTCCCGGCCACCCCGGTGAGGGCGAAGATCGGCAGGTACACCACCATGATGATCAGTTGCCCGAAGATCAGCGCGCGCCGCGCTTCCTTGGCCGCCGCGAACACTTCATGCAGGCGCTCGCTGCGGGTCAACAATCGCCCGTAGCGCTGCTGGGCATGGGCCAGGCGGCGGATGGCGTTCTCGACGATCACCACCGCTCCATCGACGATAATCCCGAAATCCAACGCGCCGAGGCTCATCAGGTTGGCGCTGACCTTGTTGGTAAACATCCCGGTAAAGGTGAACAACATCGCCAGGGGAATCACCATCGCGGTGATCAGTGCGGCGCGGATATTACCCAGGAACAGGAACAGCACTGCCACCACTAGCAGTGCCCCTTCGAAGAGGTTTTTCTTCACGGTGCTGATGGCTTTTTCCACCAGGTTGGTACGGTCGTAGACGGTGACGGCGACCACACCTTCAGGCAGCGAACGGTTGATCTCTTCGAGTTTTTTCGCGACCGCCTGGGACACGGCGCGGCTGTTTTCACCGATCAGCATGAACACCGTGCCCAGCACCACTTCGCGGCCATTTTCCGTGGCGGCACCGGTACGCAGCTCGCGGCCAATGTCGACCTGAGCGACGTTGCGCACCCGAATCGGCGTACCGTCGGAGGTGGTGATCACGATGTTGGCGATGTCGTCGATGGACGCGACTTGCCCCGGCGCACGGATCAGCAATTGCTCGCCGCTACGCTCGATGTACCCGGCGCCGACGTTGGCATTGTTGCGCTCCAGCGCCGTGACCAGGTCGCCCAAGGTCAGGTTGTAAGCCGCCAGGCGCTTGGGGTCCGGGGCGATCTGGTATTCCTTGGCAAAGCCGCCGATGGTATTGATCTCGGCCACGCCCGGCACGTTGCGCAGTTGCGGCTTGATGATCCAGTCCTGGATCACCCGCAGGTCGGTCGGCGTGTAGGCGGAGCCGTCCTCCTTGCGCGCGCCGTCTTTCGCCTCCACGGTCCACAGGAAAATTTCCCCGAGCCCGGTGGAAACCGGCCCCATCATGGTTTCGATGCCATCGGGCAATTGCTCGCGCGCCACCTGCAAGCGTTCGTTGACCAATTGGCGGGCGAAGAACAGATCAGTGCCATCCTTGAAAATCACCGTGACCTGGGACAAGCCCGAGCGCGACAGCGAGCGTGTCTGCTGCAAGCCCGGCAGCCCGGCCATCGCGGTTTCGATGGGAAAGGTGATGCGCTGCTCGGTTTCCAGCGGCGAAAACCCCGCCGCCGCCGAGTTGATCTGCACCTGGACGTTGGTGATATCCGGCACCGCGTCGATGGGCAATTTCTGATAACTGGCGATGCCGACACCGGCCATCAACAGCACCGCCAGCAACACGATGATGCGCTGCTCGATGGCAAATTGGATAAGGCGCTCAAACATGGGAAATCACTCGCAGGGTCAATGGGCGTGCTCGGCCGAGGCCTTGCCCAACTCGGACTTGAGGATGAAGCTGCCGACGGTGGCCACCTGCGCACCGGCGTCGAGGCCCTGGCGGACTTCGACGAAACCGTTTTCGCTGACGCCCAGTTCGATATGCCGGGTCATGAAGCCGTCGCCGGTGCGCACGAACACCGAGGGTTTGTCTTCGACGGTCTGGATCGCTTCCTGCGGGACCGTGACCTTGGCCTGGTAAGTGTCGGTGGCAACCTGCACGGAGACGAACAGCCCTGGACGCCACGAAGCGTCAGGGTTCGGTACCGTGACGCGCACGGTGGCCGTGCGGGTTTGCTCCCCCAGCAAGTTGCCGACATAGGCCACGGTGCCGAGCACTTCGGTGCCCATTTCCGAGGAGGTGACCTTCACCGGTTTGCCGACTCGGACTTTGTTCAAATCCTTGGGGAACACGCCGAAGGTGACCCACACCTGGGACAGGTCCGAGAGGGTGAAGGCGTTGCTGGTCTCGCTCACCACTTCGCCGACACCCAGGTGTTTTTCCACCACCACACCATCAAACGGCGCACGCAATTCGTAGCGATTGCCGCCGACCAATACGGCGCTGCCGCTCAGGGCGCTCATCTTTTGCCGGGCATTGTTCAGGGCGATTTCGGCCTCTTGCAGCGCCTGGCGCGCCAGCAGGTAATCCTGTTCGGCGGAGATCTTGTCCTGCCATAACTGGCGCTCGCGCTGAAAGGTGGTGCGGGCCAGCACAACCCGGCGTTCGCTGGCCGCCAGTTCACTGCGCTGATCGGAAATCTGCTGGCTGGCGATCACCGCCAACAGCTCGCCCTTCTTTACCGATTGGCCGAGGTTGACCTTCACCGACTCCACTACGCCAGCAGCACGCGGGACGATGTGGGAGGTGCGGTCCTCGTCGAAACGCACCTCGCCTGGCAGTGAAAGCACGGTGCTGATCTGCCGGGATTGCGCCGGAGCGAGTTGAATGCCGGCGGCCTGGATCTGCTGTTCGGTCAGTTCGAGCTTGCCTTCTTCTTCCGCCTCAGCCGCCATGCTGGTGGCCGGCCACGCCAGCATCAGCCCCAGCGCGATGGCCAGCGCCTTACTTTGTGTGTTGTTCATGGAATGCTCCTGGAAATTCAAAACCGGGCGAGGTCGCCGTAAATCCGTTCGATACGCACCCAGGCGTCAGTGGCCTGGGCGGTCGCCGCGAGGTATTGGGTGCGGGCCGCAATCAAGGTGCGCTGGGCGTCGAGCACGTCGAGGAAGTTGAACTTGCCCATCTCGAAGCCACGGGTGGCGCTGTCCACCGCGCTTTGGGCGGCGGGCAGGATCTGTTGGTTGAACGAACGCACTTCGGTATTCGCGGTTTGCCAAAGGTCCAGGGCCTGGCGGGTTTCGGTGCGCAGGCGCAGTTCGGCGGCGTTGCGCAGGTCGCGGGCCTGGTCGGCACGGCGACTGGCAGCGAGCACGTTGCCCTGGTTGCGGTTGAATAGCGGGATTGGCATCGACACACCCACCACGTTGACCCGCTCACGCACGCTGGCGTCGTATTGGCTGCCGATGGACACATCGAGATCGGGAATGCGCTGGGCCTTTTCCAGGCCAAGGGCTGCCTCGCCCTGGACGATTTGCAGCTCGGCCAGGCGCAGTTCGACGGTTTGCTCCAGGCGCCCGAGCAACTGCGCGGTCGGCGGTAAAGCAGGTGCCGCCTGGGCTTGGGGGGCGACCGCCTGGAAGTCGGTACTGGCCGCGCCGGTACTGGCCGCGAGGCGGCGATAGGCGTCGGTCAGGCCCATCTGCGCGCGGTTGAATTCGAGGCGAATTTCCGAGAGCTGCACCTGGGCGCGGGTGGCTTCCACTGGCGACGATTTGCCGGCAGTGACACGACCGTTGGCAACCACCAGGCCGCGCTCGGCCAATGCCAATGAGCGCTGGGCCAGGTCGAGGCGTTCCTGGGCCCGAAGCGCGCCGTAGTAACCGTCGATAACATCCGCCCGCAGCCCGTTGCGGCGCTGCTCCAGGGTCAGTGCCGCGGCTTCCTGGGCGCGGGTGGCGACATCAATCCGGGCGCCGCGCTTGCCACCCAGTTCCAGGGTCTGGCTCAGTTTGACGGTGGTGGTGCGCGAGTTGCGGCGGGTGTCTTCGGCATCCCAAGAGGCGACCGGGTTCGGGATCAAACCGGCCTGTTGGCGACCGCCCTGGGCGATGTCGATTTCCCACTGTGCAGCGGCCATATCCGGGTTGTTGGCGAAGGCGGTTTGCAGGGCCGATTCCAGGGTCAAGGTTTGCGCATTGACGCCCTGAACCGTCATCAGCAACAGAACGGCGGGCCCAATGAACGTGCTTATAAAAGTTGGCATAACCAGAGTTCCATGCCCATGAATTAACAGGTGGGCAATGTAACTTTCAGTACTTATCAGAGGAGTGGCCAGAACATTACAAATCCGTTAGCAACGGCTCTACCACGGGCTTTTGCTTTAAGCTCCCGGCAACTTTCCACTGCCCAGCGGGACCCCCGACATGCGTATTCTGGTCATCGAAGACGAACCTAAAACCGCCGATTATTTACATCAGGGGTTGAGCGAAAGTGGCTATATCGTCGACTGTGCCGCCACCGGTGCCGACGGCCTGCATTTGTCTCGCCAGCATGCCTATGACCTGGTGATGCTCGACGTCAATTTGCCGTTGATGGATGGCTGGGATGTGTTGCAACGCATCCGCCAGAACAGCAGCACGCGGATCATGATGCTGACCGCCCAGGGCCGCCTCGCCGACCGGATCAAGGGCCTGGACTTGGGCGCCGATGATTACCTGGTCAAGCCGTTTGAATTCCCCGAATTGCTCGCGCGCGTGCGGACCTTGATGCGCCGCAGCGTGCACTCGCCGGTGCCGGATGTGTTGCGGGTGGCCGACCTGGAACTGGACCAGGGCCGCCACCGGGCGTTTCGCGGCTTGCAGCGCATTGACCTGACCACCAAGGAGTTCGCCCTGCTGCATTTGCTGATGCGTCAGAGCGGCGTGGTGCTGTCCCGCACGCAGATCATCTCGTTCGTATGGGACATGAACTTTGATTGCGACACCAATGTGGTGGAAGTGTCGATCCGCCGTCTGCGCGCGAAGATCGATGACCCGTTCGAGCGCAAGTTGATCCATACCTTGCGCGGCGTGGGTTATGTGCTGGAAGACCGTGAATGACGGTCAGGCGTGCACCTCGTCGTGCTCGTCATGCTGAAAACCTTCGCCTTCGATCTGGATCGTGGCGTGGGAAATATCGAATTGCTCATGCAGTAACTCCGTCACCTGGCTGAGGATCTGTTGCTCGGTGCCTTGCGCCGAATCCGCCACCAAGTGAGTGCTCAGCACATTTTTGCCGCTGGTGAGGGCCCAGATGTGCAGGTCGTGCACGTCCTTGACCCCGGGAACGCCGCGAATTGCCTGTTCCACCTTGTCGATGTCGATGCCGTCCGGCACGCCTTGCAGCAGCACGTTCATGCTTTCCTTGAGCAGCGTCCAGGTACGTGGCAACACCCAGAAGCCAATCGCCGCCGCCACCACCGAATCCACCCAGCCCCAGCCGGTGTACATGATCACCAGCGCCGCGATGATCACGCCGACGGAGCCGAGCATATCGCTCCAGACCTCCAGGTAAGCGCCCTTCACATTCAGGCTTTCGCCGCTGGCCGCACTCAGTAATAGCATGGAAATCAGGTTGACGATCAGCCCCAGCACCGCGATCACCAGCATGCCGGTGGACTGGATCTCAGCGGGCGCCTGCAAGCGTTGATACGCCTCATACAGGATGTAGAACGCCACGCCGAACAACAGCAGCGCATTAAACGCCGCGGCCAGAATCTCAAACCGCGCATAGCCGAACGTACGCTTGCGGTCGGCGGCGCGCTTGGCGACCTGGATCGCTACCAGGGAAATCCCTAGCGCCAAGGCGTCGGTCATCATGTGCGCGGCGTCAGACAACAGCGCCAGGCTGCCGGTGATAAAGGCGCCGATCACCTCGGCAATCATAAAGCTGCCGGTGAGTGCCAATGCGATCCATAACAGCCGTTCGTGGCCGGCGCGTACTTGGGCGTGGCTGTATCCTGCACTCATGAAATGTCCTCGTGGGTCGTGGTCCGGTTGATCATAGAGCTATAGGTCAAAACCACCGGCATGGGTTGCGAAATTGTCATCCTGCCGTCAGTTGGGCGTTACGCCATGCGCACCAAAATTGAACATGAGCGCTCTGGAACCGTTGTATCAGGTATGCTTTTCGAGCAGGAAACAAAAAGAAACATATTAGCCAACCTGTTCGATAAGGAGTCCCGTTTTGGAGTTATCGACTGCCGCGTGGATGGTTCACGACACCCGCCTCATGCTCTGCGTATTACTGGCCATCGCCAGCATCATTGTGCTGATCAGCGCGACCAAGCTGCCGCCCTTCCTGTCGATCCTGATCGGTACGTTTATCGCCGGTGTCGGCGCCGGCTTGCCGCCGGAAGAAGTGGCCAAGGCGTTCAGCAAAGGCGCCGGGGCGATCCTCGGTGAAGCCGGGATCATCATTGCCCTGGGCTCGATGCTCGGCGCGTTGATGGCCGAGTCCGGTGCTGCCGACCGCATCGCCACCACCCTGCTGGGGTTGGGCAAGGGCAAGTCGTTGCCCTGGGTGATGGCGCTGGTGGCGATGGTGATTGGCTTGCCGCTGTTCTTCGAAGTGGGTCTGGTGATGATGGTGCCGATCATCTTTGTGATGGCCAAACGTTCGAACCAGCCGCTGCTGAAAATCGCGATTCCGGCGCTGGCGGGCATGACCACCTTGCACGCTTTGATGCCGCCGCATCCGGGGCCGCTGATTGCGGTGGGTGCATTGCACGCCGACCTGGGCCTGACCATGTTGCTGGGCTTCTGCCTGGCGGTACCGGCCGTGATTCTGGCGGGCCCGCTGTACGGCAACTGGCTGTCCAAACGCATGCACGTGGATGAGCCGGCCGACATTGGCGCGCTGTTCAGCGCGCCGCCCAAGGCGCCGCGTCAGCCGAGCTTTGGTGTGTCGCTGCTGATCATTTTGTTGCCGGTGATCCTGATGCTCGGCAGTACCTTGGCCAAGGTCGCCATGTCGCCGGAAAGCCCGGTGGCACTGACCTTGAAATTCCTCGGTGAGCCGTTGATCGCGCTGGGCCTGGCGGTGATTGCCGCAGTGATTTGCCTGGGCTGGGCCAGCGGCATGCCGCGGGCCGATGTCGGCAATACCTTGCGCAAGGCGCTGGCGCCGATCGCGGTGCTGTTGCTGACCATCGGCGCGGGCGGCGGGTTGAAGCAAACCCTGCTGGATGCCGGCGTGAGCCAGACCATCAGCAAGGTGGCCGAAGGCGCGCATATGCCGTACCTGTTGCTGGCCTGGTTGATTGCGGTGGCGCTGCGTCAGGCGACGGGGTCGGCGACCGTCGCCACCACGACAACGGCGGGCATCCTGGCGCCGATGATGGCGGGGTTGGCGGCGACGCAAAGCTCACTGGTTGCCCTGGCGATTGGTGCCGGCTCGGTGTTCTTCTGCCACGTCAACGATGCCGGCTTCTGGATGGTGCGGGAGTACTTCGGCTTGCAGTTGAAGCAGACGATCTGGGTGTGGTCGGTGTTGCAGACCATTGTGTCGGTGGTGGGCTTAGTCGGCACATTGCTGATGTGGCACTTCCTGACGTAATGATCGTTCCCACGCTCCGCGTGGGAATGCATCCGAGACGCTCCGCATCACAAGAGCGGACGCGGAGCGTCCAGGGAGGCGTTCCCACGCAGAGCGTGGGAACGATCAGGTGGGTTGGCGCTTGCCAAAATGCGCCGCACTCACTGCGCCCACCGCGCCCATCACCACGCAATACCCCACGCAGATCCACGGGCTGGTGGGCATCAATGCGATCAACATCAGCGGTGTGGTACTCGCCCACAGCGCATACGCAATGTTGTAGGTGAAGGAAATCCCCGACACCCGCACCTGCGCCGGGAACAGGCTGACCATCACCGACGGCACCGCGCCCACCACCCCGCAACTCAATCCGGCAATCGCATACGCCGCGCCCAGCCATACGCCGCCGGCAATCAGGCTGGCATAGAGCACGGCAATCCCCACCGGCAGCAGCAGGCTATAGACCAACACCGCACGCCAGGCGCCGATACGGTCCACCAGCAGGCCGGCCAGCACACAACCGATGTTCAGGAACACGATGCCCAGCGCGCTCAGGGCGAAGGTGTGGCTGGGGCTCATGCCGAAGGTTTTCTGCATCATGGTCGGGGTGATGACCACCAGCACGACGACCGCCGAGGTGAGTACGCAGGTGAGGATCATCGCCGGCAGCAGCGCGCTGCGGTGCTCCCGCAGCACGGTGCGCAACGGGAGTTCGGCGCCGGCCTGGCGGCGGGCCTGCATCTGCAGGAATACCGGGGTTTCACTGAGCCAGCGCCGCAGCCAGACACCGATCACGCCGAATACGCCGCCCAGCAGGAACGGGAAGCGCCAGGCGTAGTCGAGGATTTCTGCCGGGGTGAAGACTTGCGCCAGGAGTGTCGCGGTCAGCGCGCCGAGCAGGTAGCCGAAAGTCAGCCCGGCTTGCAGGAAGCCCAGGGCATAACCACGGTGGTTGTCCGGCGCGTGCTCGGCGACAAATACCCAGGCACTGGGTACCTCCCCGCCCACCGCCGCGCCTTGGAGGATGCGCAGCGCCAGCAGGATCAAGGGCGCGAAATAACCGATTTGTGCGTAGGTGGGCATGATCCCGATCAGCAGGCACGGCAGCGCCATCATCAGGATGCTCAGGCTGAACACCCGTTTGCGCCCCAGGTGATCGGCGAAGTGCGCCATCAGGATCCCGCCCAGCGGGCGCGCGAGGTAGCCCGTGACGAAGATGCCGAAGCTTTGCAGCAGACGAAGCCACTCGGGCATTTCCGGCGGGAAGAACAGCTGGCTGAGGGTCAGCGCGAAAAATACGAAGATGATGAAGTCGTAGATTTCCAGGGCCCCGCCTAGGGCGGCCAGGCCCAGGGTTTTGTAGTCGGAGCGGGAGAAACGCTGCGCCTGTGGATAAGAGGTGGCAGTCATGGAAAAGCTCGGCAGGCAAACAAAATGGAATGCAGGTTATGAGCTGGCCCGAGTGAAGGCAATCACGCTGGATATATTTGCTTTACTCATTGATCAATGAAGATAACTACATTCCCAAATGAATAGCCGTAGAGGAACATGCAGCAAAACTGCCGCCCCCCCATAATAAATACAAATAGAGGTACTGAACGTGGCCGATGCTATCGAAGACAGCCGCTACGCCCGATTTGCCCTGCGTTGTTCAAACTTCGCCGAGCGCTGGTTTCCGGACTCCTGGGTGTTTGCCGCCCTCGCCGTGATTATTGTCGCCGTGGCGACCCTGAGCATGGGCGCCGCGCCGACCGAGGCCGCCAAGGCCTTTGGTGACGGTTTCTGGAGTTTGATCCCGTTCACCATGCAAATGGCCTTTGTGGTGATTGGCGGCTACGTGGTCGCCAGCTCCCCACCCGCCGTGAAACTGATCGACCGCCTGGCGCGCATCCCGAAGAACGGCCGCTCTGCCGTGGCGTGGGTGGCGCTGATTTCGATGGTCGCCTCGTTGCTCAACTGGGGCCTGTCCCTGGTGTTCGGCGGTTTGCTGGTGCGTGCACTGGCCCGTCGTACGGATTTGCGCATGGACTATCGCGCGGCCGGTGCTGCGGCCTACCTCGGTCTCGGTGCCGTTTGGGCGCTGGGGCTGTCGTCGTCCGCGGCGCAGTTGCAGGCCAACCCGGCCAGTTTGCCGCCGTCGATTCTGTCGATCACCGGGATGATTCCGTTCACGGAGACGATCTTTCTGTGGCAATCCGGCGTGCTGTTGCTGGCACTGATCGTGGTCTCGCTGATCATCGCCTACGCCACCGCGCCCGGGCCGAACTCCGCCCGTGACGCGAAGGCTTGCGGGGTCGACCCGGCCTTCAACCTGCCCAAGCCGCAACCGCCAACCCGCCCGGGCGAATGGCTGGAACACAGCCCGTTGCTGACTATCCTGCTGGCGTTGTTGGCGGCCGGGTGGCTGTTCCATGAGTTTTCGACCAAGCCGGCGATCAGCGCGATCTCGGGGCTCAACACCTATAACTTCCTGTTCCTGATGGTGGGTGCGTTGCTGCACTGGCGCCCGCGCAGCTTCCTGGATGCGGTGGCCCGTGCGGTGCCGACCACCACCGGGGTGCTGATCCAGTTCCCGTTGTATGGCTCGATTGCGGCGTTGATGACCGTGGTGAAAGGCAGTGACGGCGCGACCCTGGCGCACCATATCTCGACTTTCTTCACCTCGATCGCGTCCCACGACACCTACGCGCTGTTGATGGGCGTGTACTCGGCGGTGCTGGGCTTCTTCATTCCGTCGGGCGGCGGCAAGTGGATCATCGAGGCGCCGTACGTGATGCAGGTCGCCAATGACCTGGAATATCACCTGGGCTGGGCGGTGCAGATCTACAACGCCGCCGAAGCGCTGCCGAACCTGATCAACCCGTTCTATATGCTGCCGCTGCTGGGCGTGCTGGGGCTGAAGGCGCGGGACTTGATCGGCTTTTCGTTTGTGCAGTTGCTGGTGCATACGCCGCTGGTGTTGTTTTTGCTGTGGGCGTTGGGCACGACGCTTAAATATTTGCCGCCGGTGATGCCGTAAACGCTTCTGTCATATTGCCTGCTTAAGCTTCTCACCCAGGCCCGGCAACGCCTCTTGCCCCTTGATCGGCACCTCGCCGATCAAGGGGCAAATCAGTGCGTCGCAGCGCGGTCGCGTTACAAAACCCGTCAGTCACAAACAGTTCCCTTACGCCCTAAGGCCTCGCCTTATAGACTGAAGCGTTTAAGCTTTGCCATATTTCACGCCATTTCAATGAAACATCCAGAAATAAAATAAACCAAAAACAGCAGTGAGAAGCCTCGGATGACTGACGAAACAGAAGACCAGAATGCCTCCCAAAACGCCTCCGACACCCTCCCCGACTCCAGCCGTCGGCGCTTTTTGGGTGGGGTCGCTGTACTCGGCGCCGGGGCCACCCTGAGCGCCTGCGGCGGCACAGCTGAGCAGCCGGGCCCGCCGGTCGACCGCGAACTGACGCCTGCCGAACTGGGCAAGGCCCTGCACGACAACGTGAAAAACGTGGTGGTAATCTACGGCGAGAACCGCAGCTTCAACAATCTGTTTGCCGATTTCCCCGGCGTGGAAAGCCCGCTCTCCGCGCTCAAGCCCCCCGACTACCAGCAACGCGACCGCGACGGCAGCCTGCTGGATACCTTGCCTGAGGTGTGGGGCGGCGTGACCCAATTGGGTCCGCAGACCATCGACGGGGTGATCTACCCCAGCGCCACTCAATATCAGCAACACTTGCCCAACGCCCCCTTCGCGTTAAAAGGCCCGGACGGTGAAGACCTGCCGCTGGCCTTGATCACCCGTGACCTGTGGCACGTGTTCTATCAAAACCAGATGCAGATCAACGGCGGCAAGAACGACCGTTTTGTCGCCTGGGCCGACTCGGGTGCGCTGACCTTCGGCCATTACCCGCAAACCCGCTATTCCCTGCGCCTGTGGGACGTGGCCAGGGAGTTTGTGCTGTGCGACAACTTCTTCCAGGGCGCCTTTGGCGGGTCGTACCTCAACCACCAGTACCTGATCAGCGCCCAGGTGCCGTTCTACCCGGACGCCGCCAATTCAGTGGCCAAGTCGCAGATCGCCACGTTGCAGAGCGACGACCCGACCGACACGCGCCTCAAGCCGCTGGACAAATCCCCGGCCAGCGCCATGACCGGCCCACCGCAATTCGGTCCGAGCGCATTGACCCCGGATGGCTATGCGGTGAACACCATGGCGCCGCCCTACTGGCCCACCTGGATCCGCGACCCGGAACGCCCGGACTACGCCAAGCCGGACCTGCCCAGCGTATTGGTGCCACAGTCCCACGAGCATATCGGCGACAAGCTGTCGAAGAAGAACGTCGACTGGGCCTGGTATGGCGGCGCCTGGCAGGCGACGATTGATGAGCACAAGGATTCGGCAGCGATTCCGAAGATCCCGAGTTTTCAGTACCACCACCAGCCGTTCAACTACTTCAAGCAACAAGGCCCGGAAAACCCGGTAGAGCGCAAGAAACGTCTGCGCGATGGCGGGCTGGGCGACGACCCGAGCACCAACCACTTCATGGCCGACGCCCAGGCCGGCACGCTGCCGGCGGTGAGTTTCTACAAGCCCCAGGGCAACCTGAACATGCACGCCGGTTACGCCGACGTGGCTTCGGGCGACCGGCATATCACCCGCACCTTGAAGATGCTGCAGGAAAGCCCGCAGTGGAAAAACATGGTGGTGATCATCACGGTCGACGAGAACGGCGGCTGGTGGGACCACGTTGCACCACCGAAAGGCGACCGCTGGGGCCCGGGCACACGTATTCCGGCGCTGGTCATTTCTCCATTCGCACGCAAGGGCACGGTGGACCATACGGTGTATGACACGGCGTCGATCCTGCGCCTGATCACCCGGGTGTTCCAACTGGAGAAACTCGACGGCATCAAGCTGCGGGACGAGTCGATGGTCGCCCGTGGCCAGAAACCCATGGGTGACCTGACCAATGCGTTGCACTTCAAGGTGTAGACGCACTTGCTCAAAAGCGACAAGCGCGCAGTTTTTCTACGCGCTTTCCCCGGTCAACCGCTACTGTGTGAGGGTGGGCATTCACCCCGCGCAGACGGGCTTTCGCTGACAGGGAACCATCCATGTTTAAACTCTCCAGGTTGTCCTTCACCCTGGCCGCACTGACCTTGAGTGCGGTCGTACAGGCTGACATCACCGTACCGCTGGGTACCCCGCAACGGGTCACCCAGTTGTTCGCGTACCCGAACAATTGCAGCGTCATCTGCTTTCGTCCCTGGACGCTGGAGCAGACCGTCGAGCACTACCTGAACCAAAGCCTGCAACGAGACGGTTACAGCCGGGGCAAAGTCAGTGTAAAAACCGAGCATGACCAGGTGCTTGCCACCTTCAGCGGCGTGCCGGACGGTTATGGCCAGCCGCTGACCACCTTGCTCGACACCGCCGACCTGGCTTACCAGGGCGCCAGCAAGCTCAATGGCGATGGCAAGTGGCAGTTCAACTGGTACCTGTTCCTGCCGCTGGGCATGGCCCTGGAAAACCGCAAGAGCATCGAGCTGCTGCACTTCCCGCCGGATTACTCCCTGACCCACTTCCAGGACTACCTGGAGTCGGCCACCACCGACCGCTGGGCGACCTTGCTCACGACCAACGGCATCCCGGCGACCCAGACGCCGGAATACCAGACCATCATCGACATCGCGCCGATCGCCGCACCCGCCACGGCGGGCAAGGACCTGGAAGGTGTGTACGGTTACTTCACCGACTACCAGACACGCATGGTCAAGGAGCTGAGCCTGCAAGCGGGCGGCGCATTGCCGATGGTGGCTTTTGGGGCGCCAGTGCGCAGCTGGATCAAGCAGCAATACGGGCAAACCGTGGGTGTGTTGGGCCTGGCGCAGATCAGCCCCACCGATGGCAGCAAGGTCGCCGTGCTGGGGGCCAACCACCCGAGTTACATCTGGTATGCCGCCAACCCCGACACGTATGACGGTGACGAGCAAAAGGCCGACGAGGCCGGCTTGAAGGTGATGGGCCAGGACTTGAGCGCCGCCTGCTGGCAGGCCTCGATGGGTCAGAAGCCCGCCAGCGATCCGAATGTGCAGCTCAAAGGCTGTATGAACACCTGGCAGGTAACACGCAAGGAGCAGACCTGCGAACTGTTCTACACCTCGATCCGCGAACTGACGCCCGAACAAGCGAACGCCAAGTGCGCCCAGCCCGCAATCAAGACTCAGCTAAGGCAATTGAAAAGCGCAGTGCCGGCACCGGCGGTTGATGCACCGGCGCTTTGACGCAAACTGCATAGGGGGGGAGTTTTCCTACAGAAAAAATAGCCAATTTCTACTGTCAGATTTGACAGTAGAAATTGGCATTCACTTCGGCGAGTCTTGAGCGACGCCCATCCGTTGCAAGACTGGCAGTCCAGACACCACCGGCAGGTCGATGCAGCCCCCTCCTGGAGAGTCATGAAAACTCAAGCCATGGATCAGGCTAAAACCGCTGTGAGTGGCTGTCTTTACCCCTTTGCCACTGTGCTCACCGAACACGGCTACCCCCGCGCTTGCGACTATGAAGTGGTGCGTACCCGGGAGGGTTCAGGCGAAGGGATCAAGACGCGCGTCGCCTTTGATAGCCGCCTGCGCATCGCCAAGGTGTCCGGCTACGCACTGAGTGAGCGGCGCTTGCATACGGTGCAGATGTCCTCGCGTATCCACCTGTACGACCCGTGGTTCAGCGGCTTGCTTTCGCACTCGTGCAACCCGAACGTATTTCTCGACATGACGTACCTGGAACTCTGGTCCGTTCAGCCGGTGCCCGCCGGCGCCCTGCTGACCATGGATTACGCCCACACCGAGGACGTGCTGTTCCGACAGTTTCGCTGCCAGTGCGGCGAGCTCAACTGTCGGGGCTGGATCACCGGCATGAAGGAGCCGTTGAATGCCGAGGGTCAACAGTTCATGGAGCAGTGGCGCAAACGCAAAAGCCCTTAGACCGCTCCCAGCGGGCGCAGGCGGTATTGCGGCGGCAATTGCTCGAAGCCACTGATGGTGGTGTTCAGGCTTTTCCAGCGGCCATCCTTGATCCCGTAGATGCAGCCGTGAACCGACAGGCTCTGCCCGCGGTGCCAGGCGTTTTGCACAATGCTGGTATGGCCGACGTTGGCCACTTGCTGGATCACGTTCAGCTCGCACAGGCGATCGACGCGTTCCTCTTCCGTGGGCAACTGGGCCAGCACGTCGCGATTTTCGTAGTACAGGTCACGGATGGTGCGCAGCCAGCCGTCGATCAGGCCCAACTGGTTATCCTGCATCGAGGCGCGTACACCGCCGCAGCCATAGTGGCCGGTCACCAGGATGTGTTTGACCTTGAGCACGTCAACCGCGTACTGGATCACCGACAGGCAATTGAGGTCGGTGTGCAGCACCACGTTAGCCACGTTGCGATGCACAAACAGGTCGCCCGGCAGCATGCCGACGATCTCGTTGGCCGGTACGCGGGCGTCGGAACAGCCGATCCACAGGTATTCCGGGGTTTGCTGGCGGGCGAGCTTGGCGAAGAATTCGGGATCTTCCTGTTTGATCGCATCTGCCCAGCGTTCGTTGTTATCAAGCAGGTCTTGTAGTTCGTTCATCAGGGAAAGCCTCAGGAATGATGCGCAGCTTTGACAGACGACCGCCCATCCGGGTCACGCCGATAATTAAAGATAGCCGGCCGGTAATTACTTGAATCTTGGGGAGCCATGCCTGTCCACACACTATAAGCCCCACAGTATGAGGAATCGCCATGACTGATTCACGACGTCCGTTCGGCGCCACCCAACCGGAGCCGATTGATGACAACGAAGACCGCATGGGCTCCATGCGGGAACTGGATTTTGACGAGGAAGAACCGACGGCGGAGATCGGCGACGAGATTCCACTTCGCGAACGCGAGCATCTGATGCCCGACGAACGGGTACGCGAGGCCGGGATGACCGGGGCTTCCACCGCTGATCATGAATCAACCGATGATGACATGAGCCCGGAAACGCTGATCCGCGAGGATGGTGCGCGGGATGCGCGGGAAGAAGGTGAAGATGGACAGGCCGATTGGGACCTGAGCATCGTCGACGAAGACGAGATTGGCGGCGGCAATGGCCTGGATGAGGCCGAACTGGCCGATATCGATCCAGTAGACGGCAACCGCTGACACGCTGCCGAACTGAATGTGGGAGCGGGCTTGCTCGCGAAGGCGGTGTTTCAGTCAATACATCTGGCGACTGGACCACCGTATTCGCGAGCAAGCCCGCTCCCACATTGGGCCCTGCGTTTAGTCGACCAGGGTGCAGGCCATCACGACCGCATCTTCGCGACCACCAACAGCGGGGTAATAGTCCCGCCGGCGGCCGATCTCGTTGAAACCGTAACGTTCATACAGCCGGAACGCGCCGGTGTTGCTGTCGCGCACTTCCAGGAAACATTCCCGCGCCTTGGCCTCGTAGGCCCGGGACATCAGGTGCTCCAGCAGGCTTAAACCCAGGCCACGGCCCTGGTTTTCCGGCTTGACGGTGATGTTCAGCAAATGCGCTTCATCGAGGATGATCTGCACGACCCCGTGGCCCACCTGCTGCTCACCTTCGAACATCAGCCAGATCTGGTACTTGCCCAGCCCATCGAGAAAAATCCCGCGGGTCCAGGGGTGGCTGAACGCTGCGTATTCGATCTTCAGTACAGCGTCGAGGTCCGCCTCGGTCATCGGGCGGAAAGATAAAGCTTCACTCATCGGTACTTTTCCAGCGCGCCATCAGCCGGCGCATGGCTTGCCAGACATCAGCCTTACGCTGTGGCTCTTCCATTAATAGTTCCAGGCCCGGCAGGGCCCAGACAGAGCCCAGGCCTTCGACCTGCAGTTCGCGGTACCAGGCCTCGGCGTTGGCTTCGCCGGCAAAACGCACGGCGGGCAGGCCGATCAGCCACAGGCATACGCAGGGTTCGTCCTCCAGCCGTGCCGAGACAAAACCTTGCACAAAATCTCGCGCGGCTTCCGGGCCCTGGTCCATGGTGCCCCGGGCCAGCAGCGGCCAGCGCACCGGCTCGCCGACGATTTGCGGACTGTCGGGCAGACCGGCGGCGCGCAACATGTCCTTGAGCAGCAGATAGGCCGGGTCGCGGGTCTGGAAGCGCTCGCCTGTCGGCAACTCCACCAGCAACAGGCATCGCCCGGCCCGCAGCAGTTGCAGGGCAAAGCGCGGCGGCGGCACGACTGGAGCCTTGACCACGGCAGGCGCCTCTTCGGCGACGACCGGCTTGGCCACCGGCGACGGCCGGGGGACTTCGACCTTTGGCCGAACCACCGGGGTTTCAGCCACAGGCTTGACCAGCGGCACCGGCGCAGCCGCCTCCTCACCCGAAGGCCCGAAAGCCTCGAACGGCTCCGGGGCCTCCAGCAGCTCGGGCCGCGAGGGGGCGGCGAACGGTAATTCAGTGCGCGGCAGCCAGTTGACCACCTGCATGGCGGTCAAGTAAGCGCGACGTCGGGACTCGATAAGCAAAGGTCGGCCACTTGTGGATAACTAAAGAACGGGGATTCTACCGCCCTTCGACGAAGATCGCCCGCAGTTGATCGTTCCGGTGAGCGCCTCACGACCGGCTGTGGATAAATCCCACCCCCGATGCAGTACAATCGCTGCTTTTAATCGCTAACCAGCCGGCCATTCCGATGATCGAACCCAAGCGCGTCTTGCGCGCCCTCGCCGAACACTGGGCCCTGCTTGAGCCACTGTGCGAACACTTCGACCAAGGCACCCTGAGCCTCAGCGAACTGCGCGCCCAACTGGCTGCCCAACAACTGGACAGCACGCCACAGGACATCACCAGCCTGCTGGACGTGTGGATTCGCCTGGATATCCTGGTGCCTGTCGCCAAGAGCCCGAACCGTTTCGAGCTCAACGCACAGATCCACGACTTCCTGGCGTATCTTCGCAAGGAGCACCGGCTAGGCCTGTGCCTGGAGATCGAAGCCTACCTGCGCCACCTTGAGCGCCTGGCGGGTTATATCCAGGACGCCTTCGACATCCGTGACGGCCATGACCTGGCGCGCCAACTGCGCCTGCTGGACATGCGCGTGCGGGACGTGCTGAAAAAACTCGCCAACGACGAACAGGCCCTCGCGGCCGTAGCCGACCGCGCCAAGACCAGCGACCGGCAGATCCCGTTGCGCCAGCGTTACGCCGAAGTACTGGCGACCTGGGACGAATACGTCGAACCGATGATTCAGTTGGTGAACGCCGACGGCGCCTTCGAACAAGGCGTGCGCAAGGTCGAGAACGTGCTGTTGCGCATGCTCACCGAACAGCAGCGCCTCGGCCACCTGGTGGACGACGACATGCTGCTGCGCACCCATGCGCGCATCCTCGAAATGCAGACCAGCGCCCAGTTGACCTTGCGTCACGCCCGGGAACTGCTGCTGCCGTTGCGTGAAGAAGCTCGCCGGCACAACGCCGTGACCCGTGGCGCGGCGCTGGCCTTGTCGGCGATTCGCCGCAAGGGCCTGGACGCGGTGCCGCAAGCGGCGATGCCGATGTTCACCCGGCCGCAAAGCACCTTTCTCGGCAGTGCCAGCCAAGTCGAAGCCTATGTGTACGCCCTGGCCAACTTCGAACCGAAGCCGGCGCGTTTCCCCAAGGCGCACAAATCCCACAAGGGCGAAGCCCCTCGCGCGCCGCGCACGGTCAAGGAGATGCTCGAGCGCTGCGAAGACGCGCTGCCGATGCCGGACCTGATGACTTGGCTGCTGGAGCAGGAACCGGACGGCGCAACCGACGAGTTGCTGTACTGGTTCTCACGCCTGTCGCGGGAGAAACGCTTCAAGCGCGAACGTCTGGAACGACGGGATTACCACACTCACGAGCACCAGGTCAGCCTGCGCTCATTCGCCCTGCTTCCAGCCAGTATTGATACGGCCGGGAATTCTGCGAGCACCCCTCATGCATCTTGATCTATCCGAACTGTCCCAGCTGGCGCCGATCTTTCGCGAGCTGTTCAAGGGTTACCACGTCAGCCGCCGCGACCCGGAGCTGTACGCCCAACTGTCGAACTTCCAGGACCAGTACCGCACGCTGTTCAAGGCCCTGGGCTTTGAGCTGGTGTGCGACACCCGGGGTTTCTACTACTTCGTGCCGGACTCGGCCGTGGCTGCCGCGCAGGTCAACAAGACCGCCCAGCGTCTGGCGTTGTTCACCTTCATCATCGTCGAACACCTGGCCGACCAGGGCCGCGACCCGATCGCTGTGCTTGACGGTGGCAGCCTGGGCCGTGATGAGCTGCCGTCGTTGCTGGAAAAGTACCGCGACCTGTTTATCCAGGCCGAAGTGACAACCGTTGAGGAGCTGGAAGAAAAAATCATGCGCCGCATGACCCAGTTGGGTTTTGCCGGTGAAGAGAACGGTATCTACCGCTTCCTGCCGCCGATGCACCGCTTCCTCGATGTGTGTCTCTCGGTGCAGCAAGACCGTGACCTCGCCGCGAGTATCCACAGCGTATTGCCGCTGCCTGCCCCGGTGATCATCGACGAAGACAGCGATGAAAAACTGCTGAAGACCGATGACCCGCTGGACTTGAGTGACTTCGCGGACGAAAGCGAAGAAGACGCCCTGGCCCGTGCCATTGCCGAAGAACAGGAGACCGATGCATGAGCAAGGAACGCTACGGCATTCGCCGCTTCGCCCTTTTGAACACTGCCGGTTACAGCCTGGGTTTGTTCCCGCTGGAAGAACCGCTGTCGGTGTACGGCGCAAACAACCTCGGCAAATCGGCTTCGATCAACGCGTTGCAGTTCCCGATTCTGGCGCGCATGTCGGACATGAGTTTCGGCAAGTACACCCTGGAGCAATCCCGGCGTTTCTACTTTGCTACCGACACCAGCTACATCCTGGTGGAAGTGGCCCTGCCCCACGGCCCGCACGTGATCGGCGTGGTTGGTCGCGGCCCGGGCGGTGGTTTCGGTCACCAGTTCTTTGCCTACGCCGGCAAGCTGGACCTGGCGCACTACCAGAAGAACGACACCTGCCTGCGCCAGAAAGAGCTGTTTACCAACCTTGAGCGTGAAGGCCTGAAAGCCTATGAACTCAAGCCGGATGAACTGCGACGTTTGCTGGTGGGCGGCCACACGTCGATCCCGCTGGACCTGACCCTGATTCCGCTGCGCTCCACCAGCGAGCAGAGCCTGAAGACCTTCCGTGCGTTGTTTATCAACTTGCTGCACATGCGGGAAATTACCGCGGCCAAGTTGAAACAGCTGTTCCTCGATGCCTTCGAACACAGCCTGCGTTCCGGCAGTGTCGATTACATCGCGGCGTGTGAAGAAGCCTTCCGTGATGTACGACGCATGGAGCAGGACTACAACTCATTGGTAGCCGCCGGGCCGCTGGTGGAAGCGCTGTCCAATGGCGTGAAACAGCGGGAAATCCTGCGGGGCAAACTGCATCGCCTGTCGCCGCTGCTGGATTCGTTGTTGGGCACTTGGTCGGACTACGCCAGTGCGCGCAAGGAAGAGCTGACGATTCAGGCCGAGCATTACCGCAACGAGCAAGACGCACTGCAGAACGACCAGCGCGGCGGCACTCAGGAGTTGATGCGCCTGGAGCGGGAAATCAGCGGCATTCAGCGCTGGCTCGGTGAGCTGTCGGTGCTCAAGCATCGCTTCGCCCTGGTGGATGACGTCAAGGTGCTGGAGCAACAACTGCTGGCCGCCAAGGATGCTCACGATGAATTGGCCGGGGCCTTGGCGCAGTCGCGTCAGTTCAGTGCCGAGGATCTGGACGAGCGTCTGCGGGACCTGGAAAAACGCCTGAAGTCGGTGAAGCAACAACTCGATCACGCCGACAACAACAGCTACGCCAAGCTGCGGGAAGAATTCTCGCAGCAGGATGTCGAGCGTCTGATGCGCTTGTTCAACAGTTCGCTGTTCAGCTTGCCGCTGGGTGAGCATGGCATCACCCTGGATGAAGACGGCCTGTGGGTGAAATCCCTGGAGCAGATCCTCGATGGCTTCAAGGGTGAGCGTTTTGAAGTGCCGGGATTGGCCATCGATATCTCGCATATCGAGCCGCCGGCATTGCAGGCCTTGGCTGACCGCGCTGCGTTGCGCGACCAGAAAGAACGCCTGGAAAAAGAACTCAAGCAACTGAAAACCCAGCAAGCCGTGGCGGCTGACCGCGCGGCAAGCAAGACCCAGACTGAAGCCTTGTACCAACAGGTATTGGACGCACAGAAGGCGCTGGAAGATTTCCGCCGCTCGCAAACCCTGAGCGCAGAAGAAGGCGAGAAGCTGGAAAGCCTGGCGCAGATGGAGGCGGCCCAGGACGAATTGAAGCGTTCCAGCGATGCGTTTACCGAACGCGTCCAGCAACTGTCGGCCAAGCTGCAATTGGTAGGCCGCCAGATTGGTGATATGGAAGCCAAGCAGCGCACGCTGGATGACGCGTTGCGTCGTCGTCAGCTGCTGCCGGCGGACTTGCCGTTTGGTACGCCGTTCATGGACCCGGTGGACGACTCCATGGAAAACCTGCTGCCGCTGCTCAATGACTATCAGGACAGTTGGCAAGGTTTGCTGCGCGCTGACGGCCAGATCGACGCGCTGTATGCACAGGTGCGCCTCAAGGGCGTGGCCAAGTTCGACAGTGAAGACGATATGGAGCGCCGCCTGCACTTGCTGATCAACGCTTACGCGCACCGTACGGATGAAGCCCTGACGCTGGGCAAGGCGCGGCGTGCGGCGGTCACCGATATCGCACGCACCTTGCGCAATATCCGCAGCGACTACGACAGCCTTGAGCACCAGTTGGCGTTGTTCAACCGCGAGATCAACAAGCGTCAGGTGTCCAACCTGCAGAGCTTCCGCATCGTGCTCGCGCCGAACAAGGAAGCCCTCAAGCATATCGACCAGATCATCCACAGTGCCGGTCAGTATGAAGAGGGTGAAACCCTGTCGGTCTTCGACCTGAGCCAGAGCGCCGAGCAGGACAACAAGAACGAGGAAGCCAAGGAATACCTGGCGCGCCTGGTTGCGGCCAACCATAACCAGTTGGGCCTCAAGGACTTGTTCGAATTGGCGTTCGAGATCACCAAGGTCAACGGCCAGCCGATCATTCACACCGACATTGATGGCGCCGCCTCCAACGGCACCACCATGACCATCAAGGCGCTGACCAACATGTACTTGTTGCTGCACTTGATGGACCGCGATCAGGCAGGTCGTGTGCGCTTGCCGTACTACCTCGATGAGGCCGCGGATATCGATGAGAAGAACCAGGCGGCGTTGCTGGAAACCAGCTTGCAGCTGGGCTTCGTACCGATTTTGGCCAGTGTGAAGCCACAGGTTTCCGCCCAGGTGGCGATTGACCTGGAAGGCGGCAGCGGGCCGAACGGGATCTACATTGATGAAGCGGACTGGAAGTACATCCGCCGTCACGATGTGGTGAAGGCGACGGTGAATGTGCAGGCGGATGAGCCGGAGTTGGATGAGGTTTAATCAGCCGCGCTGAAATGCAAAAAGGCCGCGATCTTTTGGATCGCGGCCTTTTTTTGGTGTTCTTGAGGGCCTCTTCGCGAGCAAGCCCGCTCCCACATTCAATCGGGTTCCTTCAGGGGGAACTGGGTCAAATATGGGAGCGGGCTTGCTCGCGAAGGCCGCGCCTCGGTCTATTTACCGAGTGGGATTTTAGGGGCCCAGGTCAGCCATTCGTCTTCGAACTTGTCGAACAGCGGGAAGGTTTGCTGGGGCCGAGCGGCATTACCCATGCGTTCGCCGTCTGGCGTGGCAAAGGCGATGCCGCCGGCGACCAGGGTTTCCAGGGATTCGGTGCGTACCGTCGCGCCCTTGAACAGGCCGAAGTCGAGACCGAAGCCGCTGGTGTTCCAGAACCGGCTGCCACTGCGCACCAGCGGCGCGTACTTTGGCTCGATCAGAATGTGGATCAGCACGCGGTCGGCGGTCTGACCCAACTCGTACCCTGTGACCTTGCCTACCGTGACTTCGCGGTAGGTCACCGGCACACCTTCTTTGAGCGAACCGCGGCGCGCCGCACTGAGCACCAGGCTCAGGCCCGCGTCCTGATGGACGGCCTCAGGCGGTTGGTCGAGGGCAACGAAGCTCTTTTGCGGGCCGGCGTTTTTTACCGCTGGCTGCACTTCGATGTACTGACCGGTGACCAGGGTTTCCAGGTTCGACGTTTTCATCAGCCCGAGTTCAGGCTTGACCACCCAGAACTGACTGCCGGCCCGGGCGATGCGATCTGCCACTTGGGTGATGCGCGCGCTGAGCAACACCGATTGCATGTCGGCACTCAGGTCGACACTTTCGATCTTGCCTACGTCCAGGCCCTTGAAGCGCACCGGCGTACCCGGGCGCAGGCCGTCGGCGCGGTCGACCTTGATGGTCACCAGCGTACCGTGCTGGTTGGCGGCTTCGCGGTCCGGGAACAGACGGAAACGCGGGATGCGCTTTTTCAGCGGTACATTCGGCTCCGGGGTTTCGAAGGCGATACCGCCCGCCATCAGGCTGGCCAGGGATTCACTTTTCACCTGGATGCCGCCGGTAAGTCCGCCGGTCAGGGTCACGCCGCTGGCATTCCAGAATCGGGTGGAGCCATTGACCAGGCCTTCGTATTCTTTCTCGATATGGACGCCGATCACCAGTTGCTTGTTCTTGCGGGAGAACTGGTAGCTCTGTACGGAACCGACCTTGACCTGTTTGTAGAGGATCGGGCTGCCGACATCCAGGGAGCCGAGGTTGTCGGTGAACAGCACCATGTGCAGACCGGGGGAACGCAGGTCCAGTGGCGGCGCCTTGGCCCGCGCGACGTACTCCCGTTGTGGCGCGCTGCCCTTGTCGCCGGGACGGATGGCGATGTAGTTACCTTTGACCAACGCTTCCAGCCCGGTGATGCCGGCCAGGGAGATCGACGGTTTGACCACCCAGAATTGGGTGTCCTGAACGAGGTAGTCTTCGGCCAGTGGGTCGAGGGTCAGCTCGGCATTGGCACTGGAAAGGTCCGGGTCGATCTTCAGGGTTTTCAGGCTGCCGACCTGGATGCCTTTGTACATCACCGGCGTGCGACCCGCCTGGAGACCTTCGAAGTCGGTGAGTTTGACTTTGACCTTGATGCCTGCGGCTGCTGCATCGAAGTCTTCATACAGGCGGAACGGCAGGCTCGGGTCCGTCGGCGGGCTGTCCTTGCGGTTCTCTGGCGTGGCGAAGGCGATACCGCCGGCAACGATGCTGGCCAGGGATTCACTGCGCACTTTTACACCGGAGAGGTTGGCGTCGATGCTGATGCCGCTGGCGTTCCAGAAACGCGTGTGTTTGCGCACCAGGCTGGCGTAGGTCGGCTCGATGTAGACCTTGATTTCAACGGTGGTCTGGTCTTCGGAGAGCAGGTAGCTTTTGACCTGGCCGACCTGGATCTGCTTATAGAACACCGGGCTGCCGCGGTTCAGCGAGCCGAGGCGATCAGCTTTGATCGTCAGGTGCAGGCCCGGCTTGGCGTCGGATAAGGGCGGTTCTTCGGACAGGGCCTTGAACTTGCGCGTCGGCTCGCCATCGCCCGGGCTGGCAGCGATGTAGTTACCCGAGACCAGGGTTTCCAGCCCAGTGATCCCGGCCAGGCTGACACTCGGCTTTACCAGCCAGAAGCGGGTGTTGGTCTTGAGGTATTGCTCCACGTCCTTGTTCATCTCGATGGTGGCGATCACCCCGCGATTGTTACCTTCGTCATCCAGGGCCAGGGTTTTCACCTTACCCACGGACATGCCTTTGTAGACCACTTCGGTCTTGTTGGCCTGGATGCCTTCGCCGCTTTCAAAGCGAACCTGAATCTCGATACCTTGCTGGTTGTACGCACGCCATCCCAACCAGCCGCCGATGATCAGGGCAATCAGGGGCAGCACCCAAATGGCCGACCAGTTGGAAGCTGGGCGGGTTTTAGCCTTAGGCAAATCACTCATGGTCGTCGTCCGACTCCGTGTTATCCCAAATCAGTCGGGGATCGAAAGTTACTGCGGCAAGCATCGTCAAGATCACCACACTGGCGAACGCCACGGCACCGAGATTGGCCTCGACACTGGCAAGTCGCCCAAAGTTTACGACCGCCACCAGGATGGCAATCACGAAGATATCCAGCATGGACCAGCGGCCAATGAACTCGATAAAGCGGTACATGATAATGCGTTGTTGCGCGGAAAGTGGTTGGTGACGTTGCACCGAGAACAGTAACAAGCCGATGCCCACCAGCTTGAAGGTTGGCACCAGAATGCTGGCGATGAACACTACAGCGGCGATCGGGAACATGCCGTGCTGCATCAGTTGGATCACGCCGGACATGATGGTGCTCGGATCGCCTTGGCCCAGGGAGCTTACGGTCATGATCGGCAACAAATTGGCCGGGATGTACAAGATGGCAGCCGTGATCAGCAGCGCCCAAGTGCGCGTCAGGCTGTTCGGACGACGGGCGTGGACCAGCGCACCACAACGGGTGCAGGTTTGCTCGTCGGTGTCCGGGTCTTGTTTGTTTAGTTCATGGCATTCGGTACAGATCAGAATGCCCGCATCAATCGCCCGCATGAGCATCCTCTCCTGACAGTGCTTCCCAGATCTGGTGAGGTGACATCACCACCTCCAGCAGTATCTGGACCATTAACAGACTTACGAAGCAGGCCAGGCCAAGCCCAACGGTGATGGTGGCCATGTCGGCCAGTTTTACGATCGCCACCAGCACGCCCATCAGGTAGACCTCGAGCATCCCCCAGTCCTTGAGGTGGTGGTAGATGCGATAAAACAGCAGGCCGTAGCTGCGGCCGATGTTCCAGCGAATGCTCAGCAATACCGCCAGTTGGCACAGGAGCTTGAACAGTGGGATGCCCATGCTGCAGAGGAACACCACCACGGCGACGCCTTGCATACCGGTGTCGAACAGACCGACCACGCCGGTCCACACGGTGTCCTGCGAGGACTGCCCGAGTAGATTGAGCTGCATGATGGGTAAAAAGTTCGCGGGGACGTACAACAGCAGTGCGGCAATCACTAACGCCAGGCTTCGTTCAACGACGTTGTGGCGGTGAGCGTACAGCTCGTAGCCGCAGCGTGGGCATTGGGCCTTTTCACCGCGGGCAAGCTCCGGCTTGCGCATCAACAAGTCGCACTCATGGCATGCCACGAGTTCGTCCAGCGGTAAGTCTGACACCTCGAGGGTATCAACCGGGTCGGGCATATAGGGCTCGGACTCTAAAAAAGGTTAGGTGCCTATTCTAGTGTTCTGGTTCAGAAATAACTGTGCAAATTTGTCGGGGGCCCGCTGTATATCGAGCATGTCGGTAAGTTTCTGACCGCCCAAAACAAAACCCCTGATTGCGTTAGCAATCAGGGGTTTCGGAATTTAATCTTGACGATGACC